>DATFXR010000320.1:0-3464 GCA_035315685.1 Vicinamibacterales bacterium
GCTGGTCGACGGCACCGAATTCCCGCAGATCTACGACTGGCTCGGCGCGGCGCTGCTGCGCAATCACGACTTCGGCGAAGCGCGCGCCATCTACGAGGAAGCGGTCGCCAAGTGGCCGGCCGATTCGCGGTTCACCAAGCCGCTGGCGATGCTCTACGGCACGTTCGGCCGCGGCAAGGAGGCGGTGCGCACGCTCGAACGCTACCTCGACGAGCGCCAGGACGATCGCGACGCCTACTACTACGCGGTGCAGTGGCTCTACACCGTGCGCGTCGGCGGCGCCGTCGTCCATAATCCGTCCGAGGATCTCAAGCGCGCCAAGGAGTACGCAGACGCCTACACGCGCGCCAACGGCCCCCAGCTCGCGCTGGTCAAGCAGTGGGTGGACTATCTGGAGAGCCAGCGTCCCTAGTAAACCCGACGTACTGGCTGACACGGGACCGGCAGATCAGCCGCGACGTTCCGGTAGTGTCCGGCTTCAGCCGGACCCGTCATTCCGATCGCAGCGCGGTGAGCGGATCGATGCGCGAGGCGCGCCGGGCCGGCACGTACATCGCGGCCGCGGCGGCGACGCCGAGCACCAGCGCGACGCCGGCGATTGACCACGGATCGGCAGCGCTGACGCCGAACAGCAGACCGGACAGCACACGCGCGATCGCCATCGCCGCGGCCACGCCAGAGACGAGGCCGATCGCCGTCGGTATCCCGCCCTGAACGGCGACCAGCCGTGCGATGTCGGTGGTTCGTGCGCCAAGCGCCATCCGCAGGCCGAACTCCGCTGTCCGTTCGGTCACCACCTGCGAGAGGACCGCGTACAAGCCGACAGCCGCGAGCAGCAGCGCGATCGCCGCAAACCCTGTCAGCATCGCGGCGCGAAACTCCGGGTACGCGAAGTCCTTCGCCAGCCGGTCGCGCAGCGTCTGAATGTTGGCGACGGCCACACCTGAATCGAGAGCAGTGATGCGGCGTTGCAGCGCGGCGCCGATCGACGCCGGCGCCGCGCTGTTCACGGCGAGGCTGACGTCGAGCGGCGTCGTCTGCGCGACCGGTCGAAAGATCATCGGCGTGTCGATCCACTTCATCTCCTGGAACACGCTCATCGTCTTCTGATCGCCGACGATGCCGACGATCGTGCTCCAGGATGTGTTTGGTGTACGGATGCGTCGGCCGACGGCGTCGCCATCCGGAAAGTACTTCCGCGCGAGCGCACCGCTGACGATCGACACCGGCGGCGCGCCGGCGTTATCGCCGGCACGAAACGCGCGGCCGGCGACGAGCGGCACGCCCATGACGCGGAAGTAGTCGGGGCTCACGGAATCGAGGCCGGCGTCGGGCGCGGTCGTCTCAGGCATCGGATCGGGCCGGCCTTCGACGAGCACGAGATTGAGGCCGCCGCCGCGCAGCAGCGCGGTCGTCAGCGCCGCCCCCTGGACGCCGGGCGATGCCGCGAGATCGGAGACGAGGCGCTCGTAGAAATCGGCGCGCCGATCGGGTTGCGTATAGGCCGCGCGCGGCAGCCGAAGGCTCATCGTCAGGATGCCGTCGGTGTTGAAGCCGAGCGGAACCGAGCCAAGCCGCACGATGCTCTGTATCAGCAGGCCGGCGCCGACGAGCAGCGCCATTGCACAGGCCACCTGGATGCCGACGAACATCGTGCTGAGGCGGTTCGTCGGTGCTCCGACCGACGAGGCGTACGCCTTCAGGACCGGCTGGACGTCGCCGCGCGACGACCGCCATGCGGGCAGCGTGCCGAACACGATCGCCGTCAACAGGGCGACCGCGATCGCGAAGGTAACGACCGTGCCGTCGACCGCAATCACCGCCGCGGGCGGCAGATCGACCGGCATCTGCGTCCGCAGGTAGCGCAGCGCCGCCGCCGCGATGCCGAGGCCGACCGCGACCGCGGCGCCCGACAGCATCAGCGCCTCGATCAGGATCTGCCGGGCGAGCCGCCAGCGTCCCGATCCGATCGCGGCGCGGATGGCGAGCTCGCGCTGGCGCGCCATCGATCGCCCGAGCAGCAGGTTCCCGACGTTCACGCTCGCGATCACCAGCACGATGGCGACCGCGCCGAACAGCACCCAGAGCGTGACGCGCAGGTTCCGTCCGGCAAGCCACGTGAACTCGTCCTGCAGCGGATAGACGGTCGGCGCGAACGCCTTGCCGTGCGGATCGCCGGCGTGCGCGTTGCCGTGGAGCGCCGACAGTTCCTGGTTCGCGCGTTCGCGCGTGACACCGGGCCGAAGCCGCCCGAAGACGCCGACGCCCTGATAGCGATCCTGCGGAAGCTGCTCACGCGTCGCGGTGATCAACGTCCACATGTCCGCTGCCGCGGGATAGAAGGAGAACGCGTCCGGCATGACGCCGACCACTGTGCACGCGCGCCCATCGAGGGCGAGCGACCGGCCGACGACGTCGGCGGATCCGGACAGCGAGGTGCGCCAGAACCTCGAGCCGAGTACGAGCATGCAGCCGTGCGTGAGATCCTCGGCCTCGAACGTGCGGCCGATCGATGCCGGAACGCCGAGCAGCGCGAAGAAGTTCACGCTCACCGGAATTGCCAGCACAACTCTCGGATCGCCATGGCCCGTGAGCGTGCGCTCGCCGGTCGCCCAGGTGACCGCAGCCACCTGGTCCAGCGTCCGGCTCTCGCGGCGCCACAGATCGAAGTCGGCGTACGACGCGAAAATCTTCGCGAGGTTGCGATCGCTCACGTGGCCGTCCCAGACGGCGACCAGCCGATCGGCGTCTGCGTAGGGCAACGGACGCAGCAGCACGGCTTCGACGGTGCTGAAGACGGTAGTGACGGCGCCGATAGCGACGGCCAGCGTCAGGACGGCGACCGTCGCGAATGCCGGTCGGCGGCGCCAGCTGCGCGCGCTATACCGGATGTCGCGCGCGACATCGTCGAACCAGAACCAGCGATCGACGGTCGAGGTGGTCCGCTGCATGACGTCAGCATCCTACACGAGCGTTGATAACAGCGCAGATCGGCGAACCCGCCGCCGTCACATTTCCTCATCGCCGGTCGTCATAGCTATGGACGCACGACATCGAAGCAGAACGACCAGTCACTGATGAGGAGCCGAATCATGGAAGCACGGATGAAGAACGCGGTAATGATCATTCCCGACGCAATGCAGGCGCTGCTGGCGCTCGGAAAATCGGCGGAGAACGGCAGCGTGCCGTCGACGACGATCGGCCTGGTTCAGTTGCGTGCCAGCCAGATCAACGGCTGCAGCGTCTGCGCCGACATGCACCCGCGCTACATGAAGCAGGCCGGCGAAACCGACGAGCGGCTCCACACCGTCGCCGCCTGGCGCGACGCGCCGTACTTCACGGACGCCGAGCGCGCGGCGCTGGCGCTGACCGAGGCCGTCACACGGCTCAGCGATCGGCCTGACCCCGTGCCCGACGACATCTGGAACGAAGCCGCGCGGCACTACGACGACCGCGGACTCGCC
>DATFXR010000321.1:0-2917 GCA_035315685.1 Vicinamibacterales bacterium
GGTCAGGATGATCGTCTGGAGGTTCGCGGTTTCACCGACTGCTGCCTCCTGGAAGACGACGAGCGACCAGCGCGGATCGCCGAACGGGCTCACGTCGAGCGGGACGACGTGGAATCGGTGCGCGCGGCCGAGATACTGACCGCTGGCGGCGCCGCTGGCGCGCGTTGCGACGAGCGACTTCAGCCTCGGGTTGTCTTCCGCTTCCTGAAAGAAATTCTCGGTGAGGCTGCGCGCCGCGTCGGCGTGAAACAGAACGCGGCCCGTGGGATCGACGACCGCGAATTGCAGGTTCTTCGGCAGCACCGGATTCGTCAACGAGATCGGCAGCGTCGCCAGCGTCTCGCCCAGCAGATCGGGCTGCGTTGGATCATCGTCGTTCAGCGGCGGTAAGGCTTTCCAGAAGACCGTCAGCTTCTCGCCGGTGCTGGGCGACAGCAGTACCGACACGCCGTCGGACGGGATACCGGGCCGGCCACCGGCGCGCCGCGCCGTCCTCAACGCTTCGGCGTAGGGAAACTTCGCCTCGTTCACGTTGATGAATGGCGTCACGACCGGCGCGGTGGACCACTTGACGCGCTGCCGGCCGGAATCGTCGCTCCAGCCCGCGATCTTGAAGAACGGATACGGCATGTCGGTCAACTGCGCGAGCACTCCCGAGCGGCAACTCCAGCGCGGCTCGCACTTCCACTGGTGCTGCGCCTTCGCGTCGAGCGTCACCTCCGGAGGCTTGTCGTCCGCTTTCAGGCTCCGCCGGATCTGCTCGAGCGTCTTGTACTCCTCGTCCTGATAGTCGAGCTGCTGCCACAGCGTGCGGCCCGGCGCGTCCTCGCCTCGAAACGCCGTCATCTGCGCGTCGATCGCCTGGATCTCCTGATGGAGGTGCGCGGACATCGACTCCGCGACCGCACGCAGCTGATCGTCGAACGCTGACGGCATCGCCGATCCGAAGACGTGCAGGTCGAGAATCGTCACCGCGGCCAGCGCCATCAGCGCAAACGTCGCGACCGACGCCGATGCGCTATCGACGCGCCCGAACCGCTCGCGCGGGCTCAGGACGCGGAGCTTCAGCAGCGGAATCGCGAAGCAGATCAGGGCGAGCACCGCGCCACACCACAGCCAGTAGGTCGTCGGGATCGTCGCGCTCGCGGCGCGGAATCGATCCAGGCGGACCAGGCCGCAGACCGTCCACTCTTCCGGGGGCCGCGCCGTCTTGTCGTCGCCGTCGGGCCGCATCGACAACTGCGCCGGCTGCGCGTAGAGCACGTACTCGGCGGCCCCGATGGTGACGCGGGTCAGGTTGGTCGTCCCGCGCAGCCGCGCGAATGCGTCACCGTGGTTCTTCTCCTGCGGCGCGCCCGGCTGTCTCTCGAGCAGGGCATCGATGCTCGTCAACTCCAGGCCCGACGACGACTGCTGGGCGAGCGCTTCGCCCTGGCTGTCGACGAGCAGCATCGCATCGAAGTCGCTGCGTCCGAACAACCCGGCGACCACATTCTCGATGTCAGCCCGGGCGATCAATGTGACCGGCGGCAGCCCACGTCGGTGTTCGGCTTCGTGCTTGTAGGCCAGATAGACGTAGTTCTTTCCATCTTCGCGTTGAGTGCGGACATTCGGCGGATCGTCGGGCGTGATCGTCGGACGTTCCGGATCAACGGAGACGACTTCCAGTTGTTCCTGTGAGAACAGCTTGACGTATTGCTTCAGGGCCGCGGCGCCCCCGCTGCTGAAGGCAGAATCGATGGCGTGATCGAGTGCGGGCGGAAAGCTGTCGACCTTGGTCTTGATCTGGGTCGAGATGGTCCGCAGCGTTCGGAGATTGCGCTCGTTGAAGTAGCGCTGCCGCGCCGGGATCCAGCCCTTGTCGAACCACACCAGCAGGGCGGCGGACGCGGCCGCGACTGCGAGCGGCGGCCCGATCGTACTGAGACGGAGCACGCGAAGATCCGTAATTCACTCTCCTGCTGACGTTCTGTCGATATTGACGGACCGGCGCAGATCGATTCCGAATGCGCGGCATCGTTTCGTGGTTCGCGGTGCATCGGCGACCACACCGGCGCGGCCGCTGCAGTCGTCGCGTTCGCGCAGGCGGTTGGAGACGTTGATCGATCGATCGGCCCCGACCCATCTCTTTACTTTCCGGGATTAAGTGTTAGGCTGCGCGGTGTTCAAGGGAGGACTACATGTTTCGAGCTCCCGCCTGCCTCGTTCTTGCGTTCCTGTTCGGCGCATCAATCGCGTCCTCGCAGCCAGTCGCCGGTCCCGCCAAGGCGAAGGCCACCACGCCGGAGATTCCGTTCGAGTCCGTTGCCAACTTCTTCAAGCTGCCGGCCGGCCTCTACCTGGGAGAGGGTGTCGGTGTCGCCACGAATTCGAAGGGCCATGTGTTCGTCTACACGCGCAGCGGCGAGACGCGGCTGTTCGAATTCGATCAGAACGGCGCGTTCGTGAAAGAGTTCGGCGTCGGCAGCTACGGGTTCTCGTTCGCGCACGCCGTGCGCGTGGACAAGGACGACAACGTCTGGGCCGTCGACGAAGGGACGAACGTGATTCAGAAGTTCAGCCCCGATGGCAAGCTGCTGATGGTCCTCGGCAAGCGTCCCGATCCGCTCGAGCAGCTGGCGCTGATGCCGGGCGGCGGGCAGTACTCGGGCGCGAACAAGCCGTACTCGTTCCATCGGCAGACCGACATCGGCTGGGATGCGCAGGGCAACATCTTCGTCACCGACGGCTACGGCGATTCGCGCGTCGTCAAGTACGACAAGAACGGCCGGTTCATCAAGTCGGTCGGCACGCGCGGCAACGGGACGCTGCAGTTCAGTACGCCGCACGCGATGGCCGTCGACGCGAAGGGCAACGTCTACGTCGCCGACCGCGGCAACAGCCGCATCGTCGTGCTCGACAACGATCTGAATCAGAA
>DATFXR010000322.1:0-2588 GCA_035315685.1 Vicinamibacterales bacterium
GGCAAGCTGTTCATCGTCGGCGATCCCAAGCAGGCGATCTATCGCTTCCGCGGCACCGACGTCGCGACGTACTGGCGGGTGCGCGACGCGCTTCGTGAGCGCGGCGGGCGCGTCCTGCAGCTGACCACCAGCTACCGCAGCGTGCCGGCGATCCAGAAGTTCGTCAATGCGGCCTTCGCTGCGGAGATGATCGAGAACCCGGCGTCGCGTCAGGCGCCGTACATTCCGCTGTCACCGTCGAGACCGGACGATCTGTCGCAGCCGGCCGTCGTCGCGCTGCCGGTCCCGAGGCCGTATGCACGCAGCGGGCCGTTGCGGCCGTCGGGGAAAGCGATTGACGAATCGCTGCCCGACGCCGTCGGCGCGTTCGTTGCCTGGCTCGTCGAGACGAGCGGCTGGACCGTATCGGAGAAGCACGCCGATGGCGGCGAGATGCGGGTGCCGCTCCAGCCCCGGCACATTGCCCTGTTGTTCCGCCGGTTCGTCAGTTTCGGCGAGGACATGACGCGCCGGTACATCGACGCGATTGAGGCGCGCGGCATTCCGCACCTGCTCGTCGGCGGCAAGGCCTTTCACGGCCGCGAGGAAGTCGAGACGATTCGCGCGGCGCTGGCCGCGATCGAATGGCCGGACGACGAGCTGTCGGTGTTTGCGACGCTCAAGGGGTCGCTCTTCGCGATCGACGACGAGCTGCTGCTCGAGTATCGGCACCGGTTCCAGCCGCTGCCGTTCCATCCGTTCCGGATTCCGAAGGAGCTCGGCGGCAATTCCGGATGCGATCTCGCGCTCAGCGGCGATCCGGTCGCGCACCTGCTGCCGATTGCAGACGCGCTGCGGCTGTTGCAGCAGCTGCATCGCGCGCGCAACTACCGACCGGTCGCCGACACCATCGGACGTCTGCTCGCCGAGACGCGCGCGCACGTCGGCTTCATCCTGCGCACGGCCGGAGAGCAGGCGCTGGCCAACGTCCTTCACGTGGCGGAGCTCGCGCGGCAATACGAGGCGGGCGGTGGCATCTCGTTCCGCGGGTTCATCGACGAGCTGCGCAGCGCCGCCGCCAGCGAAGCCGCCGAAGCGCCGATCCTCGAAGAGGGCAGCGACGGCGTGCGGCTGATGACCGTCCACAAAGCCAAGGGTCTCGAGTTTCCGGTCGTGATCCTCGCCGACCTCACGTGCCGCATGAACCGCGGTGATGCAAGCCGCTATCTCGATCCGACGCGTCGCCTGTGCGCGATGAAAATCGGCGGATGGGCGCCGCGTGAGTTGTATGTCCACGAGGCGGAGGAAGTGGCGTGCGATGAGGCAGAAGGCGTCCGCCTTGCCTACGTCGCCGCGACTCGCGCGCGCGATCTGCTGGTCGTGCCTGCGCTCGGCGACGATCCATGGGAGGGCGGCTGGTTCTCGCCGCTGAACCGGGCTCTCTATCCGGCGGCGCCATTGCGCCGCGACGGCAAGCGCGGCCCCCGGTGTCCCGCGTTCCGATCGAAGGACTCCGTGCTTCAGCGCCCGAGCGACGAACCGGCAGGGTCAGCCACGGTGTGTCCCGGTCTCCATGCATTCGACGACTACTCGGTGGTGTGGTGGGATCCCGGCGCGCTGAAGCTCGACGAACAGCCGACCTTCGGAGTACGCCGCGAGGATCTCATCGTCAAGGACGTGCCGAAGAACGTGATCGCCGATGGCCGCTCTCGGTACGACTCGTGGCACCTCGCGCGCGACGATGCGCGCGCGATGGGTGCGGCGCCGTCGGTCGCCGTCAAGACCGTGCGCGAGTGGACGGCAGAGGCGGACGCGAAACCAGGCGAGACGGGTGTCTTCGCGCTCGATTCGAGCGGCATCACGATCGTGTCGATTGGCGATCCGAGCACCGCCACGCGCCCGGCAGGGGTCGCGTTCGGTGTGCTCGTGCACGGTGTCCTCGCGCAGGCGCCGTTCGGCGCCGCCCGCGCCACCCTCGACGACGTGGCCGCGATCGAGGCGCGCATGCTCGGCCTCGACGAACGTGACGCCCGAGCTGCGGCATCGGTCGCAGAGAACGCATTTCGACACGAACTGCTGCGCCGCGCCGGCGCCGCAGACGCACGAGGCGCCTGCCGACGCGAGACACCTGTCAGCTGGACCGCTCCGGACGGCACCCTGATCGAAGGTGTAGTCGACCTGGCGTTCGAGGAGGCGGCCGGCTGGGTGGTGGTCGACTACAAGACCGACCGCGAGATCGCGGTCGATGGCCTCGAGCGTTATCGGCGGCAGCTGGCGGTGTACACCGCTGCCATCCGCGAGGCAACCGGACGCCCTGCCACTGGTGTGCTGGTGCGCGTCTAGATCGATCAGCTACTCACTGATCACATGGCACCTGATCTGTACAGCGACTTTGTATGCGATTTCACAGCAGCGATGTCTGGCATGTAATTGGCTGGTGTGGCCGCAGGAGATTGTGGCGGCCATGTCGGAAAATTTTCTGGAGGAACAACTCAAGCGCATCAGAGAGATGACGGAGCAGATGACCCGTCTGCGCAACAGCGCCGCTGAACTGTCCGAGGCGGTCGAGCGTGATCGAACGGCCTCGAAGCGCGATCCGCTGCACGACA
>DATFXR010000323.1:0-4887 GCA_035315685.1 Vicinamibacterales bacterium
CCATCAGGTTGCCGTAGGTCTTGCCGATGCGGATCATCGCCGCGGTGGTGAGCATGTTGAGCACGATCTTGGTCGCGGTGCCGGCCTTGAGCCGGGTCGAGCCGGCGATGACTTCCGGCCCCACCGCCGGCGCGATCGTCAGATCGACGAATGTCTGCAGCTCCGTGCGTGGATCGCAGGTGACGAAGATGATCTTCGAGCCGGCGCGCCGCGCGCGGGTGAGCGCGCCGCGGACGAACTGCGTCATCCCGCTCGCGGACACGCCGATCACGACGTCCTTTTTCGTCGGCCGCAGCCGGTTGACCGATCGCATCCCTTCTTCGTAGTTGTCTTCGACGCCTTCGCGCGCCTTGAGGATCGCGCCCTTGCCGCCGGCCATGATTGCCTGGACCAGGTCGGGATTGGTGCCGAATGTCGGCGGCATCTCGGCGGACTCGAGCACGCCGAGCCGGCCGCTGGTGCCGGCGCCGACGAAGATGATGCGGCCGTTCTTGCGCAACGCCTGCGTGATGATGTCCACACCGACCGCGATGCGATCCTTCTCCCGCTGCACCGCCGCGAGCATCTTGCGATCCTCGTTCAGCATGCCTTCGACGATGTCGGCGGGGGAGAGCTTGTCGATGGCGAGAGTGGCAGGATTGATCTGTTCGGTCGGAAGCGACTGCCACTTCGAACGGGACGGCATCCGGTCAAGACCTCTGCAACAAGCGGCGAATACTAGCACAGTCAACTGACAGCAGTCAGGCGAGCGCGTCACTCGCGGTAGACTGGTCGCCAGCGACAACGGGGCCCGCTGCACGACGCGACTGATGACCGCTCCAACCGCTTCTGTCGACGCCTATCTCGACCATCTGCGAGTCGAGCGTCGGCTTGCCGATCACACACTCGAGAGCTACGCGCGCGATCTCGTGGCGCTGGCCGAGTACGCCAGCGGCGCCGGCCGCGCGCCCGAGGCGCTCGACCGCGCGTCGCTCGAAGCGTTCGTCCGCCAGCAGCGCGCCAACGGTCTGTCGCCACGCTCGGTCGCGCGGCGCGTTGCCGCCGTCCGCGGTTTCTATCGCTTCCTGGTCCTCGATCGCAGACTCAGCAGGAATCCTGCCGACGATCTTCGACCGCCGCGCGCCTGGCCGGCGCTGCCGAAATTTCTGACGCTCGAGGAGGTCGACACCTTGATCGGGCAGCCGGACGTCTCGACGCCGCTCGGCCTTCGCGATCGCGCGCTGATCGAGCTGCTGTACGCGACCGGCATGCGCGTCAGCGAACTGGTGAACGTCCGGCTTGCCGATCTGCATCTCGCTGAACACTACATGACGTGCATGGGGAAGGGCAGCAAGGAGCGGCTGATCCCGATCGGCGAGCAGGCGACTGACTGGATTCGGAAATATCGATCGGACGCTCGTCAGGAGCTGATCAAGGGGCGCACGTCGCCGCGCCTGTTCGTGAACGCGCGCGGCGGCCCGCTGAGCCGGGTTGGATTCTGGAAAATCCTCAAGCGCTACGCGCGCGCCGCGAATCTGCCCCCGACGCTGAGTCCGCACGTGCTCCGCCACTCCTTCGCGACCCATCTGCTCGAGCGCGGCGCCGACCTCCGCGCGATTCAACTGATGCTCGGCCACGCCGATCTGTCGACGACGCAGATCTACACGCACGTCCTCGACGCACGTCTGCGCACCGTCTACGATCGTTTCCACCCTCGCGCCTGATCTGCTAGACTTAACCGTTTCCAGGGGTTCAAGGAACCGCCACGTAGTGTCCGGCCCGTCCGGATGAGAAGGAGCACACGGCATGAGCCGTAAGGGACGGCATCTTTTTACGTCTGAATCGGTCACCGAAGGGCATCCCGACAAAATCGCCGACCAGATTTCCGATTCCATACTCGACGCCATCCTCGCGCAGGATCCAGTTGGCCGCGTCGCCTGCGAAACGCTCGTCACGACCGGGCTCGCGGTCGTCGCCGGTGAAATCACGACCAGCGCCTACGTCGACTTCCAGGACGTGGTGCGCGGGACGATCAACGAAATCGGCTACAACCGCGGCAAGTACGGATTCGACGCGGAAACCTGCGCGGTCCTGTCGTCGATTCACAGCCAGTCGCCCGACATCGCGATGGGCGTCGACACCGGCGGCGCCGGCGACCAGGGCCTGATGTTCGGCTTCGCCTGCACCGAGACCGAAGAGCTGATGCCGTTGCCGATTCAGCTCGCGCACCGGCTGACCAAGGGTCTCTCGTGCGCGCGGCGGGACGGCGTCCTCGAATATCTCCGCCCCGATGGCAAGTCGCAGGTCACGATCGAGTACGACGGCACACGTCCGATTCGCGTTGACGCCGTGGTCGTCTCCAGCCAGCACAGCCCGCTCGTCACGCAGGAAACGATGAAGGAAGACGTCGTCGAGAAGATCATCTCGCGCGTGATCCCTGCGGAGCTGATGGACAAGAACACGAAGGTGTACGTCAACCCGACCGGCCGCTTCGTCGTTGGCGGCCCCCATGGCGACGCCGGCGTCACCGGCCGCAAGATCATCGTCGACACCTATGGCGGCGCCGCGCCCCACGGCGGCGGCGCGTTCTCCGGCAAGGATCCGACGAAGGTCGACCGTTCGGCCTGCTACATGGCGCGGTACATCGCGAAAAATGTCGTCGCGGCCGGCATCGCCGAGCGCGCGCTCGTGCAGCTCGCCTATGCAATCGGCGTCGCCGATCCGGTGTCGGTGATGGTGCACACGGAAGGCAGTGGCCGCATCCCGGAGGAACGGATCACTGAGCTCGTACGCGAGCACTTCAAGCTGACACCGCGCGGCATCATGGAAGAGCTCGACCTGCGGCGCCCGATTTACAAGAAGACCGCCGCCTTCGGCCATTTCGGCCGCAGCGAGCCCGAGTTCACCTGGGAGCGGACCGACAAGGCGACGGCGCTCAAATCTCGGGCAGGTCTCTAGCTACGGAGAGCTGGCCCCCAGCCTCGAGCCCCGGCTCCTGTCGTGAAGAAGCTGTTGCTGGTAACGGCGGCCGTTGTGGCCGCCGTTGCTGTTTTGGTAGCCGTCACCGCGCCGCCGCGCGCGCTCAGACTCGCTCCCGCGACGGACGGCACCATCCCTGGCATCCTCCACGTCCACACCAATCGGTCAGACGGCCTGAGCGGTCCCGACGAAATTGCTGCGGCCGCGGCGCGAGCCGGACTGAAGTTCGTCGTCTTCACGGACCATGGTGACGCGACGCGACGCCCGGATCCGCCGCAATATCGATCGGGCGTTCTGTGCCTGGACGCCGTCGAAATCAGCACCAGTGGCGGGCACTACATCGCGATGGACATGCCTGCGTCTCCGTATCCGCTCGCCGGAGAGGCGCGTGACGTCGTCGAGGATGTGCGGCGGCTCGGCGGCTTCGGGATCGCTGCGCATCCTGACTCGCCGAAGCCTGAGCTCAAATGGCGCGAGTGGAGCGCGCCGTTCGACGCCATCGAGCTCTTGAACCCGGACACGGCGTGGCGCCAGTGGCTCGATGAGGCGAAATCCTCGGACGCGAAATGGTCGGCACGGAAGCGTTTGATCGCCGCGCTGTTCGACTACAGGTACCGGCCGGCGGAAGTGATCGCCAGCCTCATTCAGCCGAGCCGTGCGGTCATGAACTGGGAATCGGCCACGCGCCGCCGCCGCGTCGTCGCGATTGCCGGCGCGGACGCCCACGCGAAAATCGCGCCGAGGAACGCAGACCCCGGCGACTCGCGATTCGCGCTGCCATTTCCCGGGTACGAGCCGTCCTTCCGGGTCCTGTCCGTTCATGTGCGGACCGATCGTCCGCTGTCAGGCGCCAACGCCTCCGCCGACGCGTCGGTCCTCATGCGCGCGATTCGCGGCGGTCACCTGTACACGGCCGTGGACGCCGTTGCCACGCCCGGATCGTTCGAGTTCACTGCGTCGAACGAGCATGGAACCGTTCACGCAGGCGATGAACTCGGCGCCGGAGGCCCGATGACGCTCACCGTTCACAGCAACGCGCCCGCGGCGTTCACCACGAGTATCTGGAAGGGCGCGAGCGTCCTGAGCGGCGACCACCACGACCAGGAGTTCAGTGTCGGGACAACCGGCGAACCGGCCGTGTACTGGGTCGAGATCCGAGCCACCGGCCAGCCGAACCCGCTCACCTGGATTCGCAGCAATGCGATCTACGTGCGCGGGTCCACAGGCGCCGCGACGGCGGTCGCTCGGCCGACGGCGACCGTTCGCGAAGCGATCTTCGACGGCAAGACCGCCAACGGCTGGCGGACGGAGCACGATCCGACGTCAGTCGCCGCCGTGGAAACGGCGCCGCTCGTCAACAGCGCAGACTTGCGCCTCCGGTATGGGCTCGCCGGCGGCGCGTCGGTGGGGCAGGTCGTAGCGCTCGTCTACGATACGCCCCGCGGCATCGCGGCGAGCGATCGGTTCTCGTTCTCGATCCGCGCCGAGCATCCGATGCGCGTGTCGGTTCAGCTTCGAAGCGGGGGAGCGGGCGGCGAGCAGCAACGATGGCAGCGTTCGATTTACGCCGACACCGTCCAGCAGGAACACACGATCTACTTCGACGACCTGACACGGGTCGAGCCGACTGCGCCGCTGAGACCTGATCTCGCCGCCGTCCGCAGCATCCTGTTCGTGGTCGACGCGACCAATACCAGGCCGGGTGATTCCGGACGGATCTGGATCAGGAGTGCCGCGCTGGAGCACTAGCGCGCGGCCTGTCGCAGCAATTAAGAATTTGGAATTAACGAATTGAGGAGAACCCTCGCCTGAAGGCGAGGGATTCTGTTTCGACTAAAGTCGACTAAAGAGTCGCCATCGCCGCCGTCATGCAGGCTACTCCTCGGTCACTCGAAACCGCTCGTCGTCCTGGGGCTCGGCACCTTGCAA
>DATFXR010000324.1:0-4370 GCA_035315685.1 Vicinamibacterales bacterium
GTAGATCGCCGCCCGCGGCGCCGGCGCGAGAAGCAGCGCGCGCAGCGTTTCCGAGTACCGCTCGCGCTCGAAGGTCCGCCCCAGCGCGAGCGTTCCGGCGAACTCGATCGCGATCCACAGGATGCCGGCGGCCGCGTCCTCGACCGGCTCGCCCTGCTTCACGAAGGCGATCGAGAACACCAGCACGCACGACAGCGCGAACAGGAGCGTGGTGTAGAGGATCTCCCGGCTCTTGACCTCGATCGCGACATCCTTGCGGAGAACGAGGAGCGCCGTGCGCAGAAACACGTCACGCGCTCCCGATGGCGCTGCGGTACCGGGCGCGGAGACCGGACGCCGCGGGCTCGTCGGCAACCAGCCGTCCACCCTTGATTACTACCGCGCGCGTCACCAGGCCGTCGGCGACGTCGAGATCATGAGTCGCGAGCACGACGATGGCGCCGCCGGCGGCAATCGTCCGCAACCGCTCCGCCACCAGCCCGACGGCGCGATCGTCGAGGCCGGTGAATGGCTCGTCGAAGAGCACGAGCCGCGGCTGATGCAGCAGCGCCCGCTCGAGCGCGAGGCGCTGCCGCATCCCGCGCGAGAACCCGACCACGTCATCGTCCGCGCGATCGCCGAGGCCAGCCCGCTCGAGGGCGGCAGCGACCAGCGCAGCGGCGTCCAGGCCGTACAGCTGTGCGAAGAACGTGAGGTTCTGACGCGCCGTCAGCTCGGGGTACAGAAACAGCTCATGCGCGAGGAGACCGATCCGTGCACGGAGCGCCGTTCCGAGCTCCGAGGCGCTAAGGCCGCCGTAGCGCACGCTGCCGCTGCTCGGCGCCGCGAGCGTCGCGAGGACGCCGATCAGGGTGGACTTCCCCGCGCCGTTGGGACCGAGCAGGCCAATGATGTCGCCGGACGAGGCGGTGAACGAGACGCGCGCGAGCGCACGGCGCCGCCCGAAGTGACGCGAAACGTCGACCAGTTGAACGGCTGCGAAATCGACGCTCACGTCAGGCCGCAAGACCTGCGCGGTCGGCGGGCCCGGGGCCGGCGTCGTGAGAGTCGAGTGCGCTGTAGACCTGCTCCAGCGCGGCGACGAGCTCTTCGCGTCTCGTCCCGTAGCGGCGATCATCGACGCGGCCGCTGCGGCGATCGTTCTCGAGGCGGACGAGATCCGCGAACAGCTTCTCGCGGCGGGCAATCAGCCGCTTGCGCTCGGCGGCCGCTGCCCCGGCGTCGGGAGCCGGCCGCGTGGCAGCCCAGACGCCGACCAGCGCGATGAGGAGCGCGAGCGTCAGTGCGACCAGACGCGGTGTCGAGGCCTGATGCGGGAACCCGCTGACCGTCAGCTCAAGCGGCTGACCGGCGCGAAGTTCGCCGCCCTGCGCGGCGATGAACACCTCGTTGTCCGCCGGCATCTCGCGTTGACTGGTCAACTGCGGCGATCGCAGCGTCGTGTCGCCCACCTTCTTCACCACCACCGTCAGCTGTTCCAGGGCGGCCGGGAATTTCTGCGCGATGTCCACCGTGCCGCCCTCGCCGGGCAGCATGTAGGCAGCCTGAACGAACGTGTGGCCGGGCGGGAACGGCCCCTCGACGACGACTGTGCTGCCCTTCGCCTTCGCCTGCGGCGACGAGCCTTCCATGATCGTCGTCCCCGCGGCGCCTTTGGGCAGGCCGATGACGAAGGGCGCCGGAGGATTCACCGGGTTCGTCGAGGTATTCGAGACGTCCAGCAGGTAGTAGAACTCGATGTTCTCGTCGTTCGGCTGAATCACGATGCGCGACTGGTTGCCGATCGTCACCGTGCCGTTCACCGCGGGCGCCGCCGGTGCTGCGGGCCTCGATTTGTCAGTGGCGACCAGCATCAGGCGGATCCCGCCGCGCGTCGGCGCGGGGAATTCGCGCGATTCGAGATGCTCGCCATCGACGTCGGCCACCGCTTTCACCGTCGAGCCAGGCGGCACGTCGTTGAACTGCGCGCGCCCCGCCTCGTCCGTCTTGACCGTCAGTTCTTTGCCGCCGGCGATCAGCTTCACCGGGTGATCGACGACGTTGTTCGACAGCGATCCACGAATCAGTCGGACGGAGATTGCCCCGTTCGGGAGGTCCTCGACGGGCCGCGGGATGCCGGACATTTCCTTCGGATCCGGCATTGCAAACCCGCCTTGCGCGCTCGCTCCGCTCGCGATGGCGAGAACGCAGCCAAGGACGCAGAGCAAAGAACAGACGACGCGGAGGGAAGAAGAGCCGACGCAGAAGGCCTCGCCGTCGCGACGCAAAATCAATACTCCTTTGCGGCCTCTCTACCTTTGCGGCCTTTGTTGTCCTTTGTGCCCTTGTCGCGAATCATTGTCCAGGGAGCGGCTGCCCGCAACCCTTGCAGAATCGCGCGTCATGATCGTTGGTCGTCTCGCACGCCGCACACACACGCTCGGCGAAGGCGGGCGCGCGACGCTCCGCGCCTGGTTCGGCGCTCGAAGGCCTGAGCCGAGCGTCAGGATCTGGTCCCAACCGCTTCGCAAGATCCTTCTCGATCTGATCGCGATACCCTGCCCCCGCGTCGAGTTGCTTGATCAGCGTCGCCGCGCGCGCGCGCAGCCGGCTCGCCATATCGTGAAAATCCGCCTCCGACAGCCGCCCCATCGCCCGGTCGAACTCGAGCTCCTTGATCGATCGCAATGTGAGCAGCTTCTCGCGCTCGAGCGCGACACGCGTGCGCTCGCCGATCATCACCGTGCGATCCTCCTCGGGCGCCACGAGCGGCCGCACCATGCGGAGCGTCGCGTATCCGACCAGTCCGGCTGTCCCCATGAGCAGGCTGAGCAGGATGATCGCGGTCGGACCCTGACCGCGGGCCACGAATGTGACGGCCGTCGCGCAGCCGAGCGCGGCAAGCACGAAGAACTGCCAGGGTTGCAGACCGCCCTCGGCCTCGGGCTCGCGGTTCGTGTCCGGTTTCACCCGGACCTTTTCAGTCGAGGTCGCGGAGCTCATCGTCGATGCGTTCGTCGAGGGCCGCGTCGACCGTCGCCGCGTTCGCCGCCTGCGGCTCGATCTTCCGCGTCCACTTCACCGCCGCAAATCCGACCGCGACTGCGCTGACCGCACCGACGAGATACGGGATCAGCCAGGCCAGCCGGTTGAAACCCTTGTCGATCGGCGCGCCGAGCATCTCTTCGCCGCCGTACTTGGCCATGAACGCCTGGATGATCTCGTCGTGATTCTTGCCCTGATCGATCATCGCCGCGAGCTCGCCGCGCATCTGGTGAGACGTGCTGCAGTTGTCCTTGCGGCACTCGGCGAGGTTCTGGTGGCCGCACGCGCCGCAGGTGCAGACGATCTCGTGCTGCATCTGTTTCTCGAACGGCGTCCGGGCGTAGAACGATGCCCGCGTATCTTCCGTTCCGCCCATCCCCTGCTGCGCCGACGCAGGACGTGCACCGCCGATCAGAACGATCAGGAGCAGCGCGACAGTCGTCGTCGCCGCTTCGGCGGGCATCTTGGCGACCGCGAACGCAAGTGCCCGCTCCGGCAGGAGCGCGATCCCGGTGCCGAGCGCGAGGACACCGAATCCGAACCAGATCCAGTTCACCAGCGGGTTGACGACGAGCTGCAGCGTGGCGGATTGGTCCGCCAGATCGAAACCGCCCAGCACGGCGTAGAGATCCTCCGCCGGCGTGCGGCGCATCGCGACCTCGGTGGTCGGCTCCTGCTCGTGGTGGCGATAGGCCCAGCGCGCGGGATACAGGCCGTCGATCTGCTCGCCGTTGACGAACACCGAGAGGTACGCCGTCGTCATCTGCTTCTGGCCGTCGTCACTCACCTTCACGCCGTTGTTGCGGATCGTGTACTTGCCGATCTTCACGTCCTGTCCGACTTTCAGGTGCGCCTGCTCGTCGAGCTTCCGCGCGTTGCCGGCAAAGCCGAAGAAGATCAGCACGATCCCGACGTGGACGATGTAGCCGCCGTAACGGCGCTTGTTGCGGCCGACCAGGCCGACCAGGGCGGTCAGGAAGTCGGTGCCGGTGTTCTTGCGGCGAATCACCGTGCCCCGCCAGAACTCCTGACCGATCGTGCCGACCACGAATCCGCACAACGCGAAGCAGAGGCCGGCGGACCACAGCGGAATCTTGAAGAGCATCGCGACGGTGCCGGCGGCGAGCCCGGTCACGACCGGCCACAGGAACTGTTCGACGAGGTTCTTCGTCGTCGATCGACGCCACGCGAGCAGCGGGCCGATTCCGGTCAGCATCAGAAGAATCAGACCGACGGGCGTCATCCACTTGTTGAAGAACGGACCTGCGACGGTGAGCCGCTCACCGGTGACGGCTTCGCTCAACGTCGGAAACATCGTGCCGAAGAGCACGAACATCGCCGAGAAC
>DATFXR010000325.1:0-4587 GCA_035315685.1 Vicinamibacterales bacterium
GTGGATCGTGACGAACTCGCGGAAGATGTTGCGCTGACCGATCAGCAGCCGCGTCTCCTCGCCGCGGTACTTCAGGTCCTGCGGCGCCTGACCGATCGACGCGAACGGGTAGATCTCGCAGTCGTCGCCGACGTCGGTCCACCCGTCGACAATCGCCGACGCGCCGACGCGGCAGTTGGCGCCGATGCGCACGTGCCGGCCGACGAACGCGTGCGGCCCGACCGTGGTCCCCGGGCCGAGTTCGGCGCCGGGTTGCACGAGCGCCGTCGCGTCGATCTCGGTCGCGTCGGCGACGAGGCCGAGCAGCAGTTCCGCCTCCGCGACCACCTGGTCCCCGACAAAGGCGGCCGCGTGCATCCGCGCCAGCGTCGTGCGCCGCCGCGCAACGCTGACTTCGAGCCTCAACCGATCGCCCGGTACCACCTGGCGGCGAAACTTCGCATGGTTGACGCCGCGCAGGTAGACGCGCGTGTTCGGCGGCGCGCCGTCGCGCTGCAGCAGGAGCATCGCCGCCACCTGCGACAGCGCCTCGAGCATCAGCACGCCCGGCATCAGCGGGACGCCAGGGAAATGGCCCTGGAAGAATTCCTCGTTGACGGTGACGTTCTTGACGGCGACGAGCCGCTGGCCCTGGGCGTGCTCGGCGATCGCGTCGACCAGGGCCGACGGATAGCGGTAGCAGAACCGATCGAGCAGAATGGGGATGTTGACAGACGGCGTCATGGCTGAGGGCTGATGGCTCGTGGCTATGGTAGATGGTCGATGCGTGTTCCATCCACCATCAACCATGGCCATCAACCATCAGCCATCAGCCCGGCGAGGCGCTAAGGTTTTGGCGGCGCCGACGGAGCTTTGCCGGCGTCCAGACGCTTGATCACGTCGGGCGTGAGGTCGAGGCCCGGCGCGGCCCAGGAGATGCCCGACTGGCTCGCGTTGAACACGAGGTGGAGTCCCTTTTCCGCCGCGAGCGCCTCGATGATCGGCGACAGTTTCTTCACGAAGTCGTTCTGCACTTCCTGCTGGAGTTCGTTGATCTCTGCCTGCGCGTCCTGCTGGAAGCGCTCGGCGTCCTTTTGCTGCCGCTCAATCTCTTTCTCGAGCTGCGAGCGCGCCGCTTCGTTCATCACGCTGCCGCTGGTCTGCAGCTTCTGCTGGTTCGCCTGCAGCTGCTTGGCCTTCTCGCCGTTCTCGTTCTGCTTCTTCTGGACGAGCGCCTGGACGCGGGCGAGTGCGGCCTTGCCATCCGCCGAGTTCTGGAAGGCGACCTCCGGCTGGAAGAAGGCGATCTTCGCGCCGGCCGGGAATGGCGCTGGTGGCTGCGGAGGTGGTGTCGTTGCGGCAGGCGCCGCCGGCTGCGCCGGGGGCGTCGTCGGCGGCTGCGCCGGCTTCGGCTGCGCGGGCGCCGGCTGCTGCGCGGGCTTCGGTTGCTGCGCGGGCGGCTGCGCGAACACGGGGGCGGCGCTCAGCGCACAGGCGAGCGACGCGGCAATGACAGAACCTTTCATCCTTCAGAGTCCTTTCGCGAGTACCGGAAGCTCTTGATTCTACACCATTAGAAAGTCGAGCCCACCGCGAAGCGGAACTGGAAGAACTTCTGCGGCTGCAGCGTGTTGTCGAGCACACCGGAACGCTGCGGGTTCATCGCAAAGATGAGGCGGAACGGCACGTTCAGCACGGGCATGAAGAAACGGATTTCGAGACCGGTCGACGTCTTCCAGTCCTGCATGTTGAAGCTCGACCCCGGCCTCAACAGGATGTCGGTCGACCCGCCGATTGGAACGTAGGCCGGCGGTCCCTGCAGCGTCGGCCCGGCCTGCACCTGGCCTGCGTCGTAGAACGCGATCAGGCGCACCGGGCCCGCGATCGTGATCTGTTCTTCGACGTTGAACAGCAGGCTCTTGTTACCGCCGAGCACGAGCCCCGTCGCGGGGTCCTGCGGTCCGACGGTTCGGATATCGAACCCGCGGATGCTGTACTCACCGCCAAGGAACAGCTTCTCGAAGATTGGCAGGTCGAACGCCTGCTGCGTGAATGCGTGAATGTACTCGAACTGACCGCGCATGCCGAGCGTCAGACGGGGCGCCTGATGGATGTACCACACGCCTTCGAGCAGCGGTTTCCAGAAGTTGGTGTTGCCGCCGAGGCCGGCGAGGTCGATCGACGCGGTGAGGCGCCGTCCGGACGTCGGGAAGATCGGCTGGTCGACCGTGTTGTACACGTAGGACGGCACGACCTTGCTGATGATCCGCTCCCCTTGCTGGCCGATCAGCAGTGAATCGCGCAGGAACGGATTGCGCGCGAGCACCGCCGGATCCGTGTAGACATCGGCGATCTCGGTCACGCGGACCCGCTCGTAGCTGTAGTTGACGAACATCCGCGAGAAACCGCTCAGCGGATAGCCGAAGGTCAGGACGGCGCCGGTCGAGCGCTGCGTGAACTGCCCGACGTAGCGGACATCCTGCCGGAACACGTTGAACCCGCCGGTGATGTTGCGGTCGAAGAGGAACGGCTCCTGGAAGGCGAGCGAATAATTCTGCGCGCGTGAGCCGGCCGACATCGACAGCGTGAGACTCTCGCCGCGGCCGAGGAAGTTCGCCGTCTGGAACGACAGCTGTCCGAAGAAGCCTTCGAACTCGGACACGCCGGCGCCGAAGGTGAGCTGATTGCGGTTCTGCTCCTCGAGCTTCAGCTTCACGTCGACTTTGTTCGGCGTGTTCGGAACCTTCTGGACGTCGACGTCCTTCTGCCCCTCGAGCGCCTTGAAGTAGCCGAGCTGATTCAGCCGTTTGATGCTGTACTTCAGCGCCTCGGTGTTGAAGGGGGCGTCTTCGACCAGCCGCATCTCGCGCCGGATCACGTTATCGCGGGTCGTGGTGTTGCCGACGAAGGTGATGCGGTTGACGAAGAAGCGCTCGCCCTCCTGAATCCGCATCGTCACGTCGACGAGCGGCGCCGCGCCTTCCTTCCCCTTGCCGTCGGTCGGCGCCGGCGCGCGCAGCGCCTCGGGCGCCTCGGGCATGTTCGGGTTCGGGTCGTCGTGGAACTTGTAGTCGGGGAAGCCGGTGAAGTCCATGTAGCCGCCGGTGCCGTAGATCTCACGCGCCTTCTCCAGCCCCTTGCGGATGCGCTTTTCGCCGTAGTACTCGCCGGCATTCATCTTGAAGAGCGGCTTGAGGAACTCGCTCTTCACGACGGTGTTGCCGGCGACGTCGAACGCGCCGACCTTGTAGCGTGGTCCTTCAGTGACCGGAATCTTCAGCTCGATCCAGCGGGTCTTCTTGTCGGCGGCGTCCTCGATGGTTTTCATCTCGGGGACACCGACGTTCGCGCGCAGGTAGCCGTTGTCACGGTAGAAGGCGACGACCTTCTCGGCGTCCTCGTCGAACTTCTGCTCCTGAAAGGTGCCGTGGTCGCCGATCAGCGACATGAACCAGGTCGGGAAGTGAATGAAATCCTGAAACGAACCGCGCTCGGTGTTGTCCTTCAGCTGGCTCTTCAGCGTTCCATCACTGAACGCCTTGTTGCCGACGAAGTCGATCCGCCGGATCTTGACCTTCGGGCCCTCGTCCATGTTGAAGGTCACGTGCACCAGTTTCGTACCGCCAGGGATCTCCTTGATGTCGGGCGTGACCTCCGCGAACTGAAAGCCCTTCTCACGCAGCATGTCGCGGACGATGCCGGAGACCTTGCGGATGAGACTGGGATCGATGAACGTGTCGAGGCGGATCTGCGCGTTGGCGTCCTTGAGCTTCTCGTCGATCTTCGACGTCTCGACGGCCTTCGAGCCGACGTAGTCGACGATCTTGACCCGCTGCCGCTCCTCCATGTTGTAGGTGACGACCTTGCCGACCGTGCCGTTGGGGAACTTGTAGTCGTTGGCCTCGACGAACAGGTTGTCGAGGAAGTTGGTGTTCCACAGGCGGTGGAAATCCTCCTCGATGATCTTTTCGCTGTTGTCGTCGTAGGGAACCCAGACGCCTTCGGAGGGACGGCTCTGCTTCAATTGAATGTAGTAAAGGTAGGTCTGCGGCTCGATGACCGACGTGCCGCCCTGCCCCTCGAAGCAGGGACCGAACGCGAGCACCACGGGAGGCGAACCGGCGGGCGGCTGCGCGCGCGGCGCGGCGGCCTGCTGACCGCAGAACGGAATCGGCGGCAGCTCCAACTGTCCGGCGCCTGGCGACGGCTGCGCACTCGACGCCGGGGGCTGCGCGGCAAGAGGCACCGCAACACCCAACAGCGCGGCCACGACGGCCGTGCGGACACACGTAAACATTCTGGGTATTTTAGACTGAGGAACGGGCCGTCTGGTCGCCTCTCGACATCGCTCGAGGCGACCCTGACGCTCTCGAAGGGTCGCCAGCCGATCAGGCGAGTTTGCGGCCCGCTTCGAGTTCACCGGCCGGTCGATACGCGAGCTGACCGGCATCCAGATAGACCTCGATGTCGCCGCCGCGCAGGTGCCCGCGGATGAGCTCCTCCGACAGCGGATCTTCCACATAGCGCTGGATCGCGCGGCGCAGCGGACGCGCGCCGTACGACCGATCCTTGCAGGTGACCTCGATGATCCAGTCGATCACCTCGGGC
>DATFXR010000326.1:0-6013 GCA_035315685.1 Vicinamibacterales bacterium
GCCAATCCATCGAACCGCTGCTACTACTGCAAGCACGAGCTCTACACGCACCTCTCGCGGATCGCCGAAGCGCGCGGCGCCGTCGTCGTCGACGGCAACAACGCCGACGATCGCGGCGACTATCGTCCGGGCCGGCAGGCGGCGCGCGAGTTCGGGGTGCGCAGCCCGCTCGACGAAGTGAACCTGACCAAGGACGAGATCCGCGAGCTGTCGCGGCGCGCCGGTCTGCCGACGTGGGACGAGCCGGCGTCCGCGTGCCTGTCGTCGCGCATCCCGTATCACCACGAAGTGACCGACGAGAAGCTGCGCACCATCGAGCGCGCCGAGCAGGCGCTGCGCGCGCTCGGCTTCCGGGTGTTCCGGGTCCGGCATCACGACGAGGTCGCGCGGATCGAGATCGCGCGCGACGAGATGCCGCGCGCGCTCGAACCCGAGATCGCCGCCGGGATCGTCCGCGAGCTGAAAGCGGCCGGCTACAAGTACGTGAGCCTCGATCTCCAGGGCTACCGCACCGGCAGCCTCAACGAAGGGCTGTTCCTGCGGCCCGCGTGAGCGACGCCAGGGAACGCAAAGCGCGCAACGCACGCAAAGCCACGCTGCTCTTTGCGGCCCCGGCGGTCTTCGCGTTCCCGGTTCTGCTCGCGCTGAGCTTTCTCGTTTTTCATCTTCCGTATCTCCCGCGGTCGCTCGAGGATCTGGACTCGATCAGCTTCGCGCTCGGCGTGCGGCATTTCGACGTCGCGCAGCATCAGCCGCATCCGCCGGGTTATCCCGTGTTCATCCTGCTCGCGAAGGCGATGCAACTGGTGGTTCCGTCGGAACTCACCGCGCTGGCGCTGGTGAGCGTCGTGAGCGGCGCACTCGGTGTCGTCGGGATCGCATGGTTGTTCGTTGCGCTCGACGGCCGCCATCACGACATGGCTGACGAGGTCCGTCAGGGACGCGAACGATCCGGGCGCCGATGGGTCGCGTGGCTGCCGCCGACGATCGTCGCGATGACCGCGCCGCTCTATTGGTTTACTGCGGTGCGACCGCTGAGCGACATGGCGGGTCTTGCTGCGGCAGTCGGTGTGCAGGCGCTGACGCTCCGTGCACGCACGCCGGCCTCGTTTGCCGTCGCCGCGCTGGCAGCGGGAGTCGCCAGCGGCCTGCGATCGCAGGTGGCGTGGCTGACGGTGCCGCTGCTGATAGCGAGGGGACTGGGGACTGGGGACTGGGGACTGGCTTTCAATGAGACGGGGCTAGGGGCTAGGGACTTGGGGCTGGCTGTCAATGAGAAGGGGCCAGGGGCCAGGTACTCGGCGCTAGCTGTCAAAAGCCGTGAATTCATTCCAGCCCCCAGCCCCCAGCCCCCAGCCCCGGCATCGGAGCAGGCAGCCCCTGGCCCCGAGCCCCTAGCCCCGGTGCGGGCCGCAGCAGCGTTCGTCACCGGCGTCCTTCTCTGGCTCATTCCTCTCGTGGTGATCAGCGGCGGGCCGGCGGCGTACTGGCACGCGTTGTCGAATCAAGGCGCGGAAGATCTCGGCAATATCACGATGCTGTGGACACGCCACGACGTGCGGACGGCGATCGATGCGCTGTACTACGCGCTCGTCGCACCGTGGGCAACGTGGCCCGCGGCGATCATCGTGCTGGTCTGCGCGGTGTCGGGCATCGCCCGGCTGTGGCGGAGGCAGCGGATCGCGCTCACCCTGCTCGCGGCGGGGTTCGGACCGTACTTCGTCTTCGATCTCTTGTTCCAGGAAACGTTCACCGGCCGCTATGCGCTGCCGCTCGTCGTTCCGATGGCGTATCTGGCCGTGGCTGGCACGCGATGGCTGCCCAAGGCGGCGGCTGTGATCGTCGCGGTCGCCATCGCGATGTTCGATGCGCACGTCGGCGGCACGTCGATCGCGGCGTACGCGCGGCAGAAGGCGCCTGCGTTCCGGCTGCTCGACGACATGGCCGCAGAGCCGCAGACGGTGCCACCGGCGCTGGCGATGGATCGCAGAAACGCGTTCGATTTCAGGCGGCCGATTGTCTGGGCGGGAGCGACGATGGCCCGCGTCGCTGACACGCTGCCGTCGCCGCCGCAGCACGAATGGCTCGAGGCGATGCGCTTCTGGAACCGCGGCGGCCGGGGACCGGTGTGGTTCGTCGTCGATCCGAAGCGCACGGCGATTGATCTCGTGCAGCACGGCGGACCGCAGCAGTACCGCTGGCAGCTCCCGTATCCCGTGCTGGTCAGCGGTGCACGCCCAGACCAGATGGACTGGTATCGCGTCGAGCGTCCCGACTGGTACGTCGGCGAAGGATGGGCGCTGACGCCGGAAGCAGCGGGAGTCGCGGAGATCGACAGGCGAGGTCTCGCGTACGGTCCGATCCACGCAGGCGTCGCCGCAGGAATCGTGTCTGCCGGCGCGCCGATCGTGATTGGCGGGCGCTCGCTCGACCCTGCCGCGCGGCCGCGGATCACCGCGTCGATCGACGGCACAGCGCTCCTCGACAAGACGCTCGCCCCGGGGCCGTTTCTGGAATTCGTGGACGGCTCGATGCTGAAGTCTCCCGAGCGGCCTGACGGCTACCGGGCGCTGACCATCGTTACCTCTCCGCCGGCCCCGGTGGCGATCGAGCAGTTCGACGTCTCGGCGACACGGCCTCTTCTCGGTTTCGGCGCCGGCTGGCACGAACAGGAATTCAATCCGGCGACTGGTCTGCGATGGCGCTGGCTGAGCGAGCGAGGCGAATTGCAGCTACGACAGGCGTCGCAGCTGCGTCCGGCCACGCTCCACCTCGAAGGCGAATCGCCGCGCAAGTACTTCAGTCGCGGCTCGCGCCTCATCGTCCGCACGAAGGACCGTGTGGTGTTCGACCGTGTGCTGGACGCTGACTTTTCGGTCGATGTGCCGATTACGGGCCCGGCAGACACGCTGGTCCTCGAGACCGATCAGATCTACGTGCCGTCCGACCGCAGCCGGCGCACGCAGGATCGCCGGCACCTGGGGCTTCGGATCTTCAGGTGTGTGGTGAGGTGACGCACCTGGGGACTGGAAGCTGGAAGCTGGAAGCTGGGAACTGGCTCATTTCAAGCCGGGGTCAGCTACCAGTCCCCAGTCCCAGCAGGTTTCTGTGCAAGACAGAGCAGCGAACTGCCAAACGGTGCGTCGAAGCGGCGGATCCACGCGGCTTCGAGGCGCATCACCAGCGACATGAGCGCATTGACCGGTTCGGGCGGCACGCGGATTTCCGTTTCCGCTTCGTTCTCCGGCCGCAACCCGCGCCAGCGCTGGACGAAGCGCGCCGCGAGGAGCGGCGGGACGAGCGTCGCGTTCGTGTAGGTGAGCCGGACGATCGAGAAGCCGGCCGCCTCGAGCCGGACCCCTAGACCGCGACGGCTGTACCGGCGCACCTCATGGCTGAGGACCGAATGATCGCCCCGAAGGACGTTCAGCGCGGCGACGTTGACGATCGCGTGGCCGCCAGGCTTCAGGACACGGTACATCTCCGCGATGGCTGAGGCTTCGACCTCGTCCTCGAGCGAGTAAAGGACGTCGAACGACGTGACGAGGTCGAATTTCTCGCTCAGAAACGGCGCGGCCGCGACGGTTGCGCGCGCGAGCCGAGAGCGCCCGGCCTCGCGGCCGATTCGCAGCCCGGTCGCGCTGAGATCGAAGCCGCAGGCGCATCCGTAACAACTCAGCCATTCGACGTTCGCGCCCGTACCACAGCCGCAATCGAGGATTGCCACACGCGCCGCTGGGCGCGCGAGCGCGGTCTGAACGAGAGGCGTGACGAAGGCTCGGAGGCCGCGGAACCAGAAGTGACGCGCCTCCGCTCTCGCGGTCGCGCTCAGCAGGTGTTCCACCGCCGCGATTGTATCTTTTTCACAACGCTCATCGGGATCTGTTGCCCGTTCATTGACAGTCCGAAAACAATGTCGGTAAAGTGCGCACACCGAGGAGTACAAGATGATTCGCGCCCCAAGATTCGTTTCCACGCTCGCTCTCTGTTCAGCGTTGGCCGTAGCGGCCGCCGGCTGCCACAAAAAGGTCGCTCCGGCGGCGCCCGCGCCGCCGCCGCCGCCGCCCCCGACCGCTCCGCCGACACCGCCGCCGCCCGCGCCGCCACCGCCGCCCGCGCCTGCGCCGCCGCCGGCCGCGCTCAGCGAGGACGAGGTCTTCGCGCGCAAGTCGGTCGAGCAGCTGAATGCGGAGAAGCCGCTCGGCGACGTGTATTTCGAGCTCGACAGGGCGGAAATCCTCGACGCTGGCCGTGCGACGCTGCAGAAGGATGCCGACTGGTTGAAGCGCTGGTCCAGCACGATGGTCACGGTCGAGGGACACTGCGACTCGCGCGGCAGCGCAGAATACAACCTCGGCCTCGGCTCACGCCGCGCCTCGGCAGTGAAGGAATATCTTATGAGCCTCGGCGTCGCCTCCACGAGGGTGACGATGGTCAGCAAAGGCAAGGAACAGCCGATCTGTACCGAAGAAAATGAGGCCTGCTGGTCGCAGAATCGCCGCGGGCACTTTCTGATCACGGCGAAGTAAGGTGGGCCGGGTCGGGTCGGTCACGTAGGTCGAGTGACCGGGTAGGTCGGTAGGTCTGGTGATGATCGCGCTGACTGTCTATTCACGGCCCGGGTGTCACCTGTGCGAGGACATGAAGGCAGTAATCGAGCGCACGTTGGGACGAACCGATCTCAACGTGCGCGTCGAGGAAATCGATGTTTCCACCGACGCGGACCTCGAAGCGCGCTACGGGACGGAGATTCCCGTCCTGATGGTGAACGGGAAGAAGGCGGCGAAGTACCGCATCTCGGAATGGGATCTCGCCCGGCTGCTGCGGTCGAGCGCGGAAGAGTGGTCCGGCTAGCCGGACACTACCGCTGCCTGACGCACTCTATGCGTAGACGGCTTGACCCACTTGACCTACCCGGCTGCCTGACTCACCCGACCTATCCGGACGCGTGCGCGCCGCGGCAATCGGCCGCGATCTTTTGCGCTGCCGCTCGGGGGTCAGCCGCCTCGAGGATCGGCCGACCCACCACGAGGTAGGTGGCGCCGGCGGCGAGGGCTTCGGACGCGCTCATCGTCCGCGACTGATCCCCGCGTTTGTCTGAGGCGCCGCGGATTCCCGGGGTGACGATCGAGAAGCGGGCGCCGCAGCGGCGCCGGATGATGTCGATTTCCTGCGGCGACGCGACCACGCCGTCGAGGCCCGCCGCCTCGGTCAGCGCCGCGAGGCGTCCCACCTGGTCGGCGACGCTCGCCTGGAAACCGATCTCCGTCAGCGCCTGCTGATCGAGGCTCGTCAGCATCGTGACCGCGATGATCAGGGGCGCCGGCCGCGATTGCCGCGCTGCCTCCTCATCGGCAGCCGCGCGCGCCGCCCGCATCATCGCCGAACCGCCGGATGCGTGCACGTTCAGCATCCACACGCCGAGCCGCGTCGCGGCGGCGACCGCGCCCGCGACGGTGTTCGGAATGTCGTGGAATTTCAAGTCGAGGAATACGCGGTCGCCGTTCGATACCAGTTCTTCGACCAGCGACGGGCCTTCACGCGTGAACAGCCGACTGCCGATCTTGAAGCCGCCGGCGATGCCACGCAGTTGGTTCGCGAGGTCGCGCGCCTTCGCGACCGTATCGACGTCGAGTGCGACGAGCAGTTGATCCATCAGCGCTGGAGCGCCGGCGGCCCCGCCGCATGCTTGCCGGTATCGATCGACCCCACGACATCTGCAATGCGGGCGATTCCGTGCCGCTCCATATAGTCGCCAATCCCCGCCAGCAGTTTGCCCCAGATGAACGGGTCGACGAAGTTCGCCGTGCCGATCTGGACTGCGTCTGCGCCGGCGATCAGGAATTCTAGCGCGTCGCGCGCGTCGGCGATTCCGCCCATGCCGAGAATCGGAATCTTCACCGTCTGGCGGCACTCATAGACCATGCGGACGGCAATCGGCCGAATCGCCGGCCCGCTCAGCCCGCCCATGACGTTGGAGATCTTCGGACGCCGCGTCTCGACGTCGATGACC
>DATFXR010000327.1:0-3734 GCA_035315685.1 Vicinamibacterales bacterium
CTGTCCCCACTTCCATCCGTTCATGTCGGCGCCGAGTTTCTTCGTCAGCTCCGCGATCGCTTCAGTGAAGCTCCGCGCGACGAGCTCGTCGCGGCCCTTCACCGGATCGCTCCCGAAGCGGCCGTCAGGCGCGTTCAACCAGTCGATCACGCGCTTCATGCTCGGCTGGCCGATGAACGCCTGCGCCTCTTTCGGGACGACGAGATTCCTGATGTTCGCAGACAGCCGCCGCTGCCACATCTCGTAGACACCCGCGGCCACCGAGTCGGCATCGACGCTGAAGTTCCACGAGAGCAGCGCGTCGCGCGCCTTCACCACATCCGCAGGCAGCGCGACGTCCCGCAGCAGCGGCACCAGCGCGCGGGCCGGCAGCGACACGTTGTCGCTCTGCAACCGCATCATGCCGGCGACGGTGTGCAACGTCCCCGAGCCGAGCACTTCGCTGATGCGCGACACGCGATACGGATCGGCGCCGGTGTAGTGCAGCGCTTCCTTGTATGGGTAGTCAGGCGGGAAGAGATAGTTGTTCGCCGTCGCGAGGTAGCCCTTCGCCGGATCGGAGGCGTGCGGCAGCGCGTTGATCGGCAGATAGCCGTTCCACTCGTAGCGGCCGTCGCCCGGCACCGGCACCAGACCCGACCAGTTCGGCCGGAGCGGCGTGATCGCGACTGCCTGATAGCCGATATGTCCCTGCCGGTCGGCCCAGACCATGTTCTCGGAGGGGATCCGGCTGTAGGTGCACGCTTCGACGAACTCCTGCCACGTCTTCGCCTGATCCATGCGCAGGCTGGCCAGGTACGGCGCCGCACCGGTCTCCATCCACGCGGCGCGGAGCGCGTAGGCCTTGTGATGTGCGACGTCCTCGGACAGCACCGGGCCATGACGGGTGAACTTGAGGTCGACCGCTGCCGGCGACTCCCCTTTCACCGGAATGGTGTCCTTGATCACGCGCATGTCTTCCCACGAGCCGCGATACTTGTACTGATTCGGATTCGCCGGGTTCGTGTCGTACACGTAGAGATCCTCTGTGTCGGACCCGAAGATCGTGAGGCCCCACGCGCCGTATTCGTTGTGGCCGATCGACACACCGGGCAGCACCGGTTCGCCGCCGCCGATCACGTTCCACCCCGGCGCGACCAGGTGCACCCAGTAGCGCAGCGAGGGCGCGCTCTGAGTGCGGTGCGGATCGTTCATCATCAGCGGGAAGCCGCTCTGCGTGATCCTTCCGCTGACCACCCAGTTGTTGCTGCCGATGTCCTCGACGCGCTGACTGAGCTCGAGCGCCGTCGGTCCTTCGTCCGGCGGCGCGCTGCCGAACGCAATCGGCCGGCGGAATGCGTTGTAGAGGTCGAGGATCGACGAGTTCAGCAGCGACAGGTCGATGGCGGGATCGGGCGTGAGGTCCGGATCGCCGCCCTGAAAGTAGTTCAGGTCCTTCACCTTCGCGGCGCCGAGCACGCGCACGGCCTGCGCCAGGTTCAGTTCCTGCCCGATGTTGGCCAGCAGCCCGTTGTGCCGCGAGATCACCACGTCCGGCGTCCACGGTTGCGGCGTGATGCCGAGCATCGAGAACTCCACGGGCAGGGTCCCCGGGCTGCGCCGCGCCGCCGCGACCGCCGCATTCACGCCGTCGACGTAGGCGGTGATGATCGCTTCCCCTCGCGGGTGGTACCAGTTCAATTCGGCCTTGAGATCCCCGCGGAACATGTGCAGCCGCGTCCCGATGTCCCGTTTCAGTTCCTTCCGACCGAGAATCTCGGCGACGGTGCCGGTCGCCTGCCGCCGCCACAATTCGAACTGGAACAGGCGATCGTGAGCCGCCGTATACCCCTGTGTGAAGAACAGGTCGTGCTCGTTCTTCGCGTAGATGTGATGAAGGCCCCATCGATCGCGCAACACGTCGACCGTGTCGCGCAGCCCGTCGACGGCGAGCGGTTTCGGTGTATCGGCGCCCGGCACGGCGCCCGTCGCGCGGGCGAGTCCAACCACGACGCCGATGGCGAAGACGATGGTTTTTCGCATGCGGCGGATGCTAGCACAGCGCTATAATCAAGCTCTTCCTTATTCACTCGGAGCGGCTGCATGCGGATCCGTCTCGGCGCCACGCTTGTCGTCTGCTTCATCGTGTCTGCCGCGGCCGGGCCGCTCGCGCAGAAAGCCGCAGCGCCACCGCCGAAGAAGAACCCGCTGCTGAAGCTCACCGAGCCGTGGCCGCCAGACGACGTGCTGCAGGCCGCACGCGTGGCCGCTGATTCCCGCCGCCTGTTCCGCGACACCGACCCGCTGACCTTCACGCTCACCGCCGATTTCTCCGCGGTCAACAAGGAACGGACTCCCGAGAACAAGAAGCTGTTTCCGGCGGCAATCACCGTCGTCGACGCAAAAGGACCGCAGGACCTCGCGGTGAAGATCGGATCGCGCGGACACTTCCGGCTGATGGCGCGCAACTGCGACTTCGTCCCGATTCGCGTCGAGTTCCCGCGCGATGGCGAAACCGGTGGCACGATCTTCGAGGCGCAGACCTCCCTGAAGCTCGGCACCCATTGCCGCAGCGATCGCGAGTACGACAACTACACGCTGCGCGAATACCTCACCTATCGCCTGTTCAACCTGGTGACGCCGCTGTCATTCCGCGCCCGGCTGGCGCGCGCGACCTACGTGGACGTGAAGACGAAGAAGTCGATCGCGAACCGCTACGCCATCCTCATCGAGCACGAGAACGAGGTCGCGCGGCGATTCGGCGGCCGCGTTGTCGAGTTGCAGCGCATCGTGTTCGACGACCTCGACCCGGCGACGCTGAACCGGATGATGCTGTTCGAGTACATGATCGGGAACACCGACTTCTCGATCTGGGCGCTCCACAACGTCCGCCTCGTGCAGGACCCCAACCGCAAGCTGTATCCGGTGCCGTACGATTTCGACCTGTCGGGCTTCGTCCACGCGCCGTACGCGACGCCCGATCCGCGCATCGGCATCCGCAGCGTGCTCGATCGGCTGTACCGGGGCCCGTGCCGGACGATCGATCAATTCGACGAAGCGGCGCAGGCATTCCGCGCGAAACGCGAGGACATGTTCACGCTGCTCGACTCGATGAAGGACCTGGAGCCTTCGGCGCGGAGTGAGGCGAGGAATTATCTGGAGGCGTCGTTCCGGGCGATCGAGCGTCCCGACTCGATCCGCAGACAGCTGGTCAGCGGCTGCAAGCCGCAACCGACGATGTGAGGGAACTGGAAACTGGTGGCTGGACGCTGGAAGAACTGGGTTTCGTAGCACCCCAGCTGCCAGTCCCCAGTCCCCAGCCCCTACTGATTCACTGCTGCGGCGGCGTCTGCGCGGCGGCAGAAGGCGGATCGACGATCGTCGAGAAGAAGCCGATCATCATCTCTTCCCACGTCTGATCGCCCCAGCGCACGTCCTTCGACGGATCCGGATTGAACTTGTTGCCGGTCGAGTTGTCGTAGTGGGCGATCACTTCGACCTCGGTGCCTTTCGGCAGCACCTTCGGCGTCGTCAACTCATAGGTAATCTGCCAGTTGAAGTCGTACTTCGGCACGTTCAACAGCGTTTCCGACGTGCCGTCCGGATAGTGCGCGATGTATTTCATGTCCTTGCCGCGGACGTGCATGTGCGGCGTGAGCGTCCACACCGTGGTGTCGCGCTGCAGCTTGGTCACGCCCTTCACTTCGGCGTTGCCGTCGTAGGCGGGAATCACGAACCGCGGCTGCAGCACCATC
>DATFXR010000328.1:0-2069 GCA_035315685.1 Vicinamibacterales bacterium
CGACGAATCGACTGGTACAAACGCATTGCTGGCGGCTCCATCGAGAAAGAGTGAAAAACCTGGCGCTGTTCTGAACAGTAGACGTTCGGAGGGAATGTACGGTTCAGCAAATTGTATACTTTTTCATGCGTTTTTCCTCGCGTCTTCGCGCCGTACTCGCTGCCGGTACGCTGGTTACGGCGACAGCTCATCTTGCCGGCGCGCCGACACCGTTTCCGCTGACCGTCGACAGCATCATGCGTGGCCCCAAACTGGTCGGCTATCCGCCGACCGGGCTGCGCTGGTCGGGCGATTCTGCACACCTCTTCTTCGAGTGGCGCCGACCCGGCGAAGACGAAGCGTCGACCTGGGTCGTCAATCGCGACGGCAGCCAGCTGAAAAAGCTGTCGGACGACGAGCGGCGCAGCGCGCCGCCGCCGAACGGCGCCTGGGACAAGGCACATCGCCGCGTCCTGTTCGTCGATCAGGGCGACATCGTGATGATCGATTCGATCGCCGGCACGCGTCGCCAGATCACGCGCACGACCGGCGCCGAAGCCAACCCGCGCTGGGCGCGCCGCGAAACCGCCATCACCTTCACGCGCGAAAACAACCTGTTCGTCGTACCGCTCGACAGCGGCGAAATCACTCAACTCACCGACATCCAGCCGAAAAAACGCGACCCGCGGGAGACCGACAGCCAGAAATTCATCAAGGCCGAAGAACAGAAGCTGATCGAGCACACCCGCGTCGAGGCCGAGAAGAAAAAGAAGAACGAGGAGAAAGAGAAGGCGCGCGCCTTGCCGAAGTACGAGCTCGCCGAGCGCCAGTCGGCGACCGACCTGCAGCTGTCACCGGACGGCAAGCACGTCTTCGTCGTCGTCACCGAGCGGACCGACACGGCGAAGCGTCCGAATGTCCCCAATTACATCACCGAGTCGAGCTACACGGAGGACATACCGGCGCGGCCGTTCGTCGGGGACGCGCAGGACAGGCGCACGCTCGCGGTGATGAACATCGATACCGGCAAAACGGTGACGGCCGACGCGGGCTTTGCCGGCGCCGGGCACGGCGAGGACAAGGGCGATGAGTCGCAGGGCGCCGCTGCTCAGAAGAAAGCCGCGACGCCCGAGGCACGCTGGGCGATGCCGCAGATTTCCGACGACGGCGCCATCGCCGTCGCCCACGTCCGCAGCGGGAACAACAAGGATCGGTGGCTCGTCTCTGTCGACGCCGAGTCGGGAAAAACGCGCGTCCTCGATGTGCTGCACGACGCTGCGTGGGTGCGCGAGCTGGGCGGCTTCGGACCGAACGATCCGTCCTTCGGCTGGATGCCGGACCAGAAGCGCATCTGGTTCCTGTCGGAACGCGACGGCTGGATGCATCTCTACACGCTCGACCCGTCGGCCGAACGCCCGCCGGCGAAGCAGCTGACGCAGGGCAAATGGGAGATCGAGTCGCTCGCGATGTCGGCGGACAAGAGCAAGTTCTACCTCACGAGCACGGAGGTGCATCCCGGCGAGCGGCACATCTACTCGATGCCGATCGAGGGCGGCGCGCGCACCCGGCTGACGTCGATGACCGGCGGCAGCGCCGGCGAGGCATCGCCCGACGACAGCACGTTCGGGATCATCTATTCGGCGAGCACCAAGCCGCACGAGGTCTACCTGATGCCGAACCGCGCCGGTGCGGCGGCGAAGCAGGTGACGACGACGCCGACCGACGAGTGGCGATCGTTCAAGTGGATCGAGCCGCAGCTCATCACCTACAAGACGCGCGACGGCGCGGATGTCTACGCGCGCCTCTTCACGCCCGAGATGATCGGCGCGAAGCGCGATCCGGCGGCGCCCGCGGTCGTCTTCGTGCATGGCGCCGGCTATGCGCAGAACGCGCACAAGTACTGGCCGAGCTACTACCGCGAGTACATGTTCCACAACCTGCTGGCGTCGCGCGGCTACGTGGTCCTGGATCCCGACTATCGCGCGAGCTCCGGGTACGGCCGCGACTGGCGGACCGCGATCTACCGCCACATGGGCGGCAAGGATCTCGACGACGTGGTCGACGGCGCAAAGTTCCTGGTTGCCACGCAG
>DATFXR010000329.1:0-5838 GCA_035315685.1 Vicinamibacterales bacterium
TGCCGTCGTGATTGTTGCGGTACAGGTGCGCGATCGGTTCCTGTCCCGGCGGATACGTTTCGGCCCTACGCGTCCCGGCCTTCAACCTCGTGCCGTTGAGCACGAGTGCGTCGATCCAGCCGTCGTTGTCGTAGTCGAGAAGGGCGACGCCGGCGCCATTCGTCTCGATGATGAAGCGTTTGCGATCGACGCCGCCGTAGGTCGATGGCTGACGGAGGCCGGCCCGATCGGCCACGTCGACCAGCGTCACCGGCCAGGGGCGACTTGTCGATGGCTGATGGCTGATGGCTGATGGCTGATTGGACGGAATTTGCCGGCCGCAAATCGCCACCAGCGCGACCGTACAGGCTATCGAAATCCGCAATCCAATCGGCATCTGCCATTAGCCATCAGCCATCGCCAGGATCACTTATCGCCCTGAAGCCGTTCGGCGATCGCGAATTCCTTCTTCGCTTCCTCCGCGCGGCCGGTCTGCTGCAGCAGTTGGGCCAGCAGGTAGTGCGCCGATTTGTTGTTCGGGTCGTACTGGATCGCCCGGCGCAGCATGTCCTCTGCGGCGGCCGGCTGGCCGGTTCGGCTGTACGCCTTGCCGAGCAGGATGTACGAGCCGCTGAAGTACGGATTGATCCAGAGCGACTGCTGGAGCGCGGTGATTGCGGCGGTCCATTCGAGGCGGTTCGAGTGGACGTCGCCGAGCCGGTAGAGCGCCATCGCGTGCGCAGGATTGATGGCCAGCTCCGCGCGCAGCAACGCGATCGCCTCCTCCTGCCGTGACCTGAAGATCGCGATCTGCGCGAGAAGGTAATGCACCTCGGGCAGCTTTGGATCGAGGCGCAACGCCTCCTTCAGCTCCGCCTCGGCGAGATCTTCGAGCTCGAGGCGGTTCATCATCTGGCCGGCCAGCAGGTGGGCCGCGGCCGTGTCGGGCGCGATGCGAAAGGTGCGCGCGAACGCCTCGCGCGCCTTCGCCGGCTGACGCGTCTGCGCGTACGCCATGCCGAGCGCATAGGCCAGCTTGATGTCGTCGGGCGCGATCTGACGGGTCGCCTCGAGGTAGGGGATCGCGTCGGCGAGATGGCCCGCCAGCAGGTGCGCAAGGCCGAGGACCTGGACCGCTTCCCGCCGTTCGAGCGATCCGGCGGCAAGGCGATCGACGATCGGCGTGAGCGTTTCGATCGCGCGGCCTGCATCGTTCGCGTGGTAGTAGGCCACGCCGAGCAACTCGGCGACGCGCGGATCGCTGTCGCCGTCGAGCGCGCGCAGCTTTGCGACGGCGGCAGCGGGCGTCCCGGCGTCGATCAGCTTGCGCGCCTCCTCGAGGGCGCCCGGTTGCGCCGCCGCCACGGCGGCCCAGAGCGCCGCAGCGAGGGTCAGCTCAACGACCTGGCGTGTTCGCACGTCCGCTGCCTTCCTTCAGCGTGTGAAAGCGGTCGACGTCGAGACGCTCCCAGCTCTCCTCGAGGCCGTTCGGCCAGCGCACGTCCAGGCGATCGACGCGCGTCGCCGCGCCGAGACCGAAATGAACACGAAAATCATTCTGCGACAGGTAACTGCCGCCGCCGCGGACTTCCTGCCATTGCTGCACGCCGCCGGCGACCGCATGAACCCGCGCGCCGATGGCGTCGCGGTTCGATTGCACGCCAACGAGTTTCACGGTGATCCAGTGATTCGCCGGGTCCCCTTTCAACCGGAAGAGATCCGGCTGGTCGTTGACGTTGGCGATCGCCACGTCGATCTGTCCGTCGTTGTCGAAGTCACCGAACGCTGCGCCGCGTCCGGCCTTCGGCGTCGTCGCTGGCGGTCCCAGCCGGTCGGTGACGTCGGCGAAGCGGCTGTCGCCGAGATTGCGATAGACGATCTTCCGCTGCCGGTACGCCGCCTCGGTCTTGATCTGCACGACTTCCGGATAGACGTGGCCGTTCACGAGAAACAGATCCAGCCAGCCGTCGTTGTCGAGATCGACGAATCCGGTCCCCCAACCGAGCCATCGCGTGTTGATGCCGAAGCCGGCGGCGAAGGTTCGATCCTGGCAGAGCCCGTCACCCGAGTTGGCGTACATGGTGGAGGTGTCGCCCGCGAAATTGGTCTTGAACACGTCCATCGTCCCGTTGCGATCGTAGTCGCCGATCGCCACGCCCATCCCCGCCTGCGGCTTGCCGTCCTGACTGTAAGCGCAGCCCGCGGTCACTGCGATGTCGGTGAACGTCCCGTCGTGGTTGTTCCGGTACAGCGCGCTCGGATTCGAATCGTTGGCGACGTAGAGATCGACCCAGCCGTCGTTGTCGAAGTCGAGCGTGCTGACGCCGAGGCCGTAGGTGCCCGACGCGCGGGTGATGCCGGCGCGGTCGGAGACATCCTCGAAGCGGCCGTTTCCGCGGTTGTGATAGAGGATGTTCCTGCCTCCCGCCAGGCCCGGCGGTCCGCATGCGACCTTGATCCCTCTGTAGCGGCACAGTCCCGAGTCGGGCGTCGGCGCGGTCGCGAGATCGAGGTCGATGTAGTTGGCGACGAACAGGTCGAGCCGGCCGTCGCGATCGTAATCGAGAAACGCGCAGCCGGTGCCCCACCGCGTGCGCGTGCCGGCGACTCCGGCCGCGCGTGTGGCATCCTCGAAGGTGCCGTCGCCGCGGTTGCGGTACAAGCGGTTCCGGCCGAAGTAGCTGACGAACAGATCGTCGTGGCCGTCCCCGTCGTAGTCGCCGACACAGGCGCCCTGTCCCCAGCCGCTCGCCGCGAGGCCGGCGCGCCGGGTGACGTCTTCGAACGTGCCGTCACCCCGGTTGCGGTACAGGTGATTGGTCGGCGCCGCGTCGGCGGGAAATCCTTCGAGCCTCGTCCCGTTCACGAAAAAAAGATCGAGTCGGCCGTCATCGTCCGCGTCGATGAACGCGACGCCGGTGCCGGTCGTCTCGAGCAGGTACTTGTTCGACGCTGCGCCGCCGAAGACCGTGGTGTGATTCAGCCCGGCCTCGCGTGCGACGTTGGTGAACGAGAACGTCAGCGCCGCCGGATCGGGTGCGTGCGCCGCGCGCGGCGCCGCCGCCGCGAGACCGATCGCCAGCGCCGCGCCGACGAGATGTCTCGTCGCGCCCCCGGGCATGCGCGCATGTTAACGCATGATGGACTCGCGCCGCGCGCAGCTGGAAGGCGTCGAGGCGCGGCGGCTGGTCGAGCGCTGGATCATTGAGCCCCCGGCGGCCTGAGGTACGGCGCAAGGCGTCTGGCCGCCGCGAATTCTTTGTTCGCCTCGTCGCTTCGTCCACTGCCGCGCAGCGCGAGCGCGAGTTGAAAGTGCGCCTGCGCGTTGTCCGGCGCCAGTTGGACGGCCTCGCGGAATTTCGCGATCGCGCCGGCGAGATCCTTTCGTTTCAGCAGCTCGAGTCCGGCGTTGACCGCGAACGCCGCCGCCTGCGCGTCGGCCTTGACCTTGTGCAGGCGTTCGGCTTCCGCGAACGCGGCGCGTGCGCCCTCGGCGTCATGGTTCGCCTGCAGCAACTGACCGAGCGTCGTGTGTGCCTCGGCCGAGTTCGGGTCGATCGCGATGGCGCGACGCACTTCCTCGAGCGCCGAATCGGGCTGTCCCTGCTGCTTGAGGATCGTGGCGAGCATGTAATGCGCCTCGGCGTAGTCCGGGCGCCGGACGATCGCGTCTCTCAGGATCGGGACCGCCTCCTCCGCGCGCCCGGTTTGCCACAACACCACACCGAGCGTGAACGGCGCTTCGGCCAGCGCCGGATCGAGCCGCATCGCCGCGGTGAGCGCGGCGGCCGCGGCAGCGAAGTCGTCGCGCTGTTTGAGCGCGAGGCCGAGATCGTAGAACGCCTCTGCGTTCTTCGGATCGCGGCTGGTGAGCTCGCGCAGTTCGGCGACGGCCTCATCGAGCGATCCGCCCTGCATCAGCGCGATGCCGAGATTGAGACGCGCCTCGGAGAAGTCGGGCGACGCCTTGACGACGTCGCGAAGCGTGCGCGCCGCCGATTCCGCATCGCCCTTCTGCATCTGCGCCAGCCCGAGGCTGTTGCCGGCGTCCGTCAACGACGGATTCAGCGTCAGCGCCTGCTGGAACTCCGCGATCGCGCCGTCGAGATCGCCAAGCTGCTGGAGGACGACGCCGAGCTGCGTGTGCGCCGGCGTCAGCTTCGGATCGTGCCGCAACGCGATCCGGAAGTCGTCGAGTGCCGCCGTCAGATCACCCTGCTGCCGTTCGCTGACCGCCAGGTAGTAGCGGGCCTCGGCGTGCGCAGGCCGCAGCGTGACGGCACGCTGGAGCTCGGTGCGGGCGCGATCCAGCTGCTTCGTCCACCAGAGCGTCGCGCCGAGATGGTAGCGGGCCTCGAACGAGGACGGCTGAAGCGCGACTGCCTGCTCGAATTCCGCGATCGCCTCCGCGGTGTGCCCCTGCAGACCGAGCACGAACCCGAGGCGATCGTGCGCCTCGGCGAGACCGGGTGCGCTCGCGATTGCGGCGCGGTACTCGACGACCGCCGCCTCCAGGTTGCGCTGTCGCTCGTAGTCGAGGCCGCGGAGGTAATGTGGGTTGGTGGCCGGCGCCTCGGCCTGAGCCGCGGCCGTTTCTGCCGTCAGGCAGATCCCGAAAACCGCCGCCGTCGCCCCCGCCAGCAGCCACACGCGCATGGTCAGCGATGCGCGGCGAAATAGGCGCGCACGATCTCCGGCATCTCGATCACACGCCGCTGCTTGACGGCGAGCGCCAGGCGGATGAACTGCGCGTGAGACCACGCGAGCGGTGTCGCCGATCCCGTGCCCTCGCCGAAGCGCAGGTGGGGCGGCGGCGGGTTCTCGGGCCGATCCCACACCTGCTCGGGGAGCATGCGTCCCGCGTTCGCGAACTTCAGCATCGCGTCGAGCAGCGGCCGCGCGTCGCCGCCGCGCGCCGTTTCATACTCGCCGCGCTCGCCGGTGAGAAGAGGCCAGAGGCGTCCCACGCCGGTCATATCCCAGCCGCGTCCGTCTTCCTTCTCCCCGTAGCCGTCGTGGTTGTACCGATACCACCCCGGACCCCTCGGCGTGTCCACCTTGATCGTCCTGTCCACGATCGAGAGCGACGTCACGATGCGCGGATCCGTCGGCGGCCGGATTCCGAGCCGCACGAGCTCGAGGAATCCAGCGTCGACGATCAGCCGCTCGTCCCACGCGCCGCCGCCGTTGTTGATCTCGAGCGGCTCGCCGCTATCGGGTTTGCCGTGCTGCGCGATGCGGATGTAGTACGGCTCGCGCGACAGCGGGCCCGTGTGGGTCATCGTCCACGCATCGAGCTGCTGCATCCACGTGTCGGCGGTGCGCCGATATCGCGACGCAGCATCGCCGTCGCGATTGCGCTCCGCGATCCACGCCGCGCAAATGAGCCCGGCGACTTCGGCCGCGATCGTCGACGGCGAATAGCCCGATTCCTCTTCCCAGCGCTCCTGCGGCGTCGCCGGGCCGTGCGCGACGACGAATTCCGCCGCCGGACGCACGTGGTCGCGATAGGTCGCCTCGTCGGTCCGGCCAAGCTGCTGTGCGAGGACCAGCGGATAGGAGACTTCGTCGAGCTGCAGCGATCCCCAGTAGGGGCGCCCGTCGAGCCATGAGTTCTGTGGAAACGATCCGTCCGGCTTCTGCTGCACGCCGAACAGGTAGTCGAGCGCGCGAATGGCAGCGGCGCGGTCGCCGATGCCGACCAGGGCGGTCGCCACCTCGTACAGATCGCGCGCCCAGACGAGATGGTAGCCGCCGGCGTTGCCCTCGCCGGCGTCCACCTCGTTTCCCCACGGGATGGTCATGCTCGCGATGATCGCGCCGCGGAAGGTCTTGTCCTCGTGCGCGCGGAGCACCATC
>DATFXR010000330.1:0-3151 GCA_035315685.1 Vicinamibacterales bacterium
TCGAGAAGCAGCGGATCGCCGTCCTCGCCGAAGCCGAGCGCAACCGGTTGTCGATGGAAGCCGAGGGCTTCGCGGCCGCCACACGGCTCAAGGGCGAGGCCGACGCCGACATCATCTTCAAAAAGGGTGACGCGGAAGCCCGCGCCATGAACGTGAAAGCCGAAGCCTTCCAGGAATACAACCAGGCGGCGGTCATCGACAAGCTGCTGACGTCGCTGCCCGAGATCATGCAGGCCATCGCGACGCCGCTGAACAAGGTGGACAAGATCACCATCGTCTCGACCGGCAGCAACGGCTCGAGCGGGCTGCACAAGCTGACCGGCGACATGACGGAAATCGCGGCGCAGGTGCCGGCGCTGTTCGAGGCGCTGTCGGGCACGCCGATGTCGGATCTGCTGTCCAAGGTGCGCAAGATTGGTGACAAGGCTCCGCTGAAGGGCGGTTCCGCGGATGCATAGCTGCATCTCATGCCGTCCGCCGACGGTGGCTACTGACGTGGTGTCGGCCCTCAGGCGGACGGCGTCACATATACGAGGAGCAACCAATGACAGTACTCGAACGAGTCGCGACGCTGGTCCGCGCGAACCTGAATGACCTGATCGACCGCGCGGAGGATCCCGGGAAGATGATCAAGCAGGTGATCCTCGACATGGAGAATCAACTGATACAGGTCAAGACGCAGGTGGCGATCTCGATGGCGGATCACCACCTGCTGCAGAAGAAGCAGGCGGAGCAACAGGACAAGGCGGCCGAGTGGATGAGCAAGGCGGAGCTCGCCGTGGACAAGAAGGAGGACGACCTGGCGCGCGCCGCGCTCGAGCGCTATCAGAGCTTCACGAAGCTCGCCGAAGGCTATAACGCGCAGGTCGAGGACCAGCGGCAGCAGGTCGAGACGCTGCGCCGGGCGCTCGATCAGCTCGAGCAGAAGCTCGGCGAGGCGCGGGCCAAGGGCGATCTGCTCGTCGCGCAGCACCGGCGGGCGCGCGCGCTCGAACGGGCCAGCGACGCGCAGCTCGCGATCGGGGGAGCGGGCCCCGCCGCCGGCTTCGATCGCATGCAGCGCAAGGTGCAGCGCGGCGAAGCCGTCAGCCAGGCCAAGGCGTCGATGGTGGCCGACGATGTCGAACGGCGCTTCGACGCGCTCCAGAAGGAGGATGAGATCGGCCAGCTGCTAGACGCGCTCAAGGCGCGGCGGGCGCAAGGATAGTCCGATCTCCGGGGGCCGGGCGCGGTGATGTACTCCCGTTTGTTCGACTGCCGCTGCGGCCGGCCTGTGATCCGCAAAACAAAACCGGGATCTCGTCCATAGCACCGGGAACGTGACGATTGCCACGAATCTCGGGGTTCCTCGCTCCACGGCCAGTGGCTGGCTTCGCCAGGCAACGAGAGTCGCGGTAAAGGTCGACGTTCTCGCGTCAGAAGCTGCAGAATGTCCGGGTGGACAGCTCCGCCCCGTTCAGTGATCCGATCGCGATGCGCCGACGGCGACGATTCCGATCCCGTCCTTGAACTCGACCTTCGTGCCGAACGGCGCCGAGAACTTCGTCACGTCGTCGATGATCTTCCTGCTGAGATCAGGGCCCGCCAACATCGGCCACCCGCGCTGCGGGCGCGGCTTCTTGAACCCGAGCGTGATCGGATAGAGCTTCAGCTCCGTGAGCTGCTTGGCCGAGAAGCGAGGCATCGCGACGACCGACTCCCAGATGTACTCGTCGGCGGGGAAACCGGTCGTGTCGTTGTTGGAGCGCCGATCGTTGAACTCGCCGACGCCCGATCCGGGCGGCATGCCGAGCGGCTCGTAGTTCTCCGGCGGCTGCCGCAGCAGCGTTTCGTTCTCGAAGATGAAGTTGGCGAGCGAGTAGAAGATCGGCTTGCCCTTGTAGATCTCGATGCCGCGCAGCACGTGCGGGCCAGATACCGTGATCACGTCCGCGCCGGCGTCGACCATCGCGTGCGCGAAGGTGACGAAGAACTCCGGCGGCGTGAACCGATCGGCGCCGCCTTCGTGCGTGTGCGACGAGACGATGACGTATTCGGCCTGCTTGCTCGCGTCGCGGACGACGGCGGCCATTCCCTCCACGTCTTCCTTGAGCGGCTCGGTCCGGACGCCCGGCTTGTCGCCGACCGTGAAATGCTGGCCGAACACGGTCATCTCACTCACCGGCTGACGGTTGGCGCCGCCGCGGCCCTCGCGACCGGCGGCGCCCGCCGCCACGACCGCGCTGCGCAAGGCGTCGAACTGCTCGCGCGTGACGACGTTCGTCGTCGTGAAGCGGAGCGGGTTCAGACCGGGCCGCGCCTTCGTGTCGCCCCACGACACGCCGGCGCGGCTCTGGTCGGAGAACGTCGAGGCCGTCGAGACGAGCGCGACGCGACCCTTGTCGGTCTCGAGGAAGCGAGCCTCACGCGCTTCGCGCAGGCTTTCGCCGACGCCCGCCTGCACCAGTCCTGCTTCGGCGACGTACTTCGTCGTGAGCCGCGCGCCCTCGACGCCGTAGTCGTTCGCGTGGTTGTTCGCGCGCGCCACCATGTCGAAGCCCGCCCAGACCAGCTCCTTCGCCAGCGCCGGGTCGGCGCGCATGTAGGTGCCGCCGCTCTGCGTGCTCGGGTACGGCTCGTAGTCGTGGAACAGCATCTCGAGATTCGTGAACGCCGCATCGGCGCCGCGAATCAAGTCGACCATCTTCGTGAACTGCGGGTCGGTGTGCACCGACAGCTTCATCGTAATGATCGAATCGCCCGTCAGCGCCATCGTCATCGAGGTGTCGCGAGCGGTCGAGGCGGCGGTCCGGCCCTGCGCACGGGTCGGCGCCGTCTGGAGCGCGGCTGCCGCGATGGACACGCCGACCGCAGCAGCCGCGAGCAGCCGCGGAATTCGAGTCATGGGAGTCTCCTGAAAATGGCTGACGGCTGATGGGCAGTATCAATAATCGAACGTCACGCCCACGTGCAGCGGCGCGGTATGCGCGAGGCGTCGCGAGCGGCCATCGGCGCGGTCTGCGACCGGACGAAATCCAGCTCGACACATTACCAATCGAGTTTTATGAGCGCAGTCCTCCCGCGGTGCCCACCGGCAGAGTTCTTCAACAAGCATAATGGTCCGAATGGGTTCCGACTCGTGCGCCGCCAACCAGTCGTGTCTCGCATGTCG
>DATFXR010000331.1:0-3313 GCA_035315685.1 Vicinamibacterales bacterium
GGAACTGGCGGAACGATCGTTCACCGTTGACGTGGCGGCGAGCGTCGGGTCGCTCGTTGCGGCCCGTCGCGTGCTGACGGTGCGGATCGCCGGCGACCCGCGCTTCATCGCAGTCGAGGATGCCGCGCGCTTCCGTGACGCCCTTGGCGTCCCGCTGCCAGTCGGAATTCCCGAGTCGCTGCTGCAGCCGGTGCGTGATCCGATCGGCGACCTCGCCCTGCGCTACGCACGGACCCATGCGCCCTTCACCGCGAGTGACTTCGCGATGCGCTACGGTCTCGGCGCCGGCGCCGCGGAGGCCGTGCTGACGCGGCTGGCCGGCAAGGGTCGTCTTGTCGAAGGCGAATTTCGCCCGGGCGGAACGAGGCGCGAGTGGACCGATGGCGGCGTGCTGCGCATGCTGCGGCGGCGATCGCTCGCGAAGCTGCGCCAGGAGGTCGAGCCGGTCGATCAGTCCGTGCTCGGACGGTTTGCGACGACGTGGCAGGGGATCGTCAGAAGGCGGCGCGGCGCTGACGCGCTGCTCGACGCGATCGAGCAGCTGCAGGGCGCGCCGCTTCCCGCCTCGATTCTCGAGACGGAGATTCTCCCGGCGCGAATCGACGTCTACGATGCCGCGGATCTCGACGCCGTGACCGCGGCGGGCGAGGTCGTGTGGGTCGGCGTCGAACCGCTCGGCGAGCGCGACGGCCGAATCACCCTGTACCTCGCCGATCATCTGCCGAGGTTGCTGCCGCCCACGGTCCGGCTAAAGCCGGACACTACGGAAAAGGCGCGCTCCCGGCTGACCTCGGACACTTCGGATCGGCGGCTGGCTTCCGGTAATGTCCGGCTTCAGCCGGACCGTAATGACGCGATGCTGTCTGGCCGCGAGCTGGCAATCCTCGAATGCCTCGCCTCGCGTGGCGCGTCATTCTTCGGACCGCTGCACGAGGCGGTGGGCGGCGGCTATCCTGCGGAGACGGTGGACGCACTCTGGAATCTGGTCTGGCAAGGGCTGATCACCAACGACACATTCCACGCATTACGCGCGTTCACCCGCGCGCATGCGCCGCGGCGGAGGATGAAGGCAGCACGGCGACCGGAGGTCAGCGCCTTTCGCTCGCGTCGGCTCGCTCCGCCATCAGCCGAAGGCCGCTGGGCGCTGATCCCGTATGGGGGTCGGGAATCGTTTTCCCCGGGCTCTTCCAGGAAAACGATTCCCGAACCCCGTACCACCAGGTGGGCGGCCGCGATCACCCGGCAGCTGCTCGCGCGGCACGGCGTCCTCACGCGTGAAGCGATCGGAGCAGAAGCTGTGCCGGGCGGATTCGGCGTCGTTTATCCCGTGCTGAAGGGCATGGAAGAGAACGGCCGCATCCGGCGCGGCTACTTCGTCGCCGGCCTCGGCGCGACGCAGTTTGCCCTGCCTGGCGCGCTCGATCTCCTGCGCTCGATGCGTGACGCGCCAGACGAGGTCGAAATCGCGGTGCTCGCGGCGACCGATCCAGCGAACCCGTACGGCGCGACACTGAGATTTCCCGGCTCCGCAGCCGAGAGAGACGTCCCTGTCGCCCCAGCGCCGCAAGCCCGCGGCGACATCGCCGAGAGGGCGGCTCGCCGGCCGACGCGCTCCGTGGGCGCAACAGTGATTCTCGTCAACGGCGCGATCGCCGCGTACCTCGCGCGCGGCGATCGGCAGCTGGTGACCTTCCTGCCGGAGGCCGAGCCCGATCGATCGAAGGTGGCGCGCGCGATTGCCCACGTGCTGATCGATCGCGCGCGCGCCGGCGGCGACGCGCCGCGCGGCATGCTGATCGAGGACATCGACGGCGTCCCGTCGTCTCAGCATTCGATGGCGCCGTTCCTCGGCGACGCGGGCTTCATCGCGGGGGCGTTGGGTTTTCAGGCGACGTTTCGAAAGTCGGGCTGAAGAAGAGCGGGAAAGGCAGGATGGGCAGGAACGGCGGGAAGGCAGGATGGGCAGGAAAGGAGGGAAAGGCGGGAAACCCGGCAGGCAGGAAGTCCAGGACTGGAGTGAAGAGAGCTCCCCCGAACCCTCTTGCGTCCTTCTTCCGACCCACCGGTGCTCCTGCCCTTCCCTCCCCTCCTGCCTGCGCGCGCCTGATCAGGCTCGAAGCTACTCGCCGCCCCGTTCCTGCGCCTTCAGTACCCGCACGTCCGTCGCCCTGAGCGCGTTGCCGACTTTCGTGTACGACACGCTCACATGATCGCCGCTGCCGATGAGCGCGGTGAACGGCACGTGGCCGCCGTTGGCCCTCGTCGCCGTACCGGCCCCTTTTGCGATGATCCGCGTATGCTCGTCGATCGTGAACGTCTGGGTGAACGTCGCGCCGCCTCCCGCCGTTCCGCCGATCGTGATCGAGCGATCGCCAACCGCCTGCACGACTCCGGACGCCACCTGCGGGCGCGCCTCGGCCGGAGTCGATTCGGCGGCAGTCCCCGCCTGGACGCTGCCGACGGCGCGCACCTTCGACGCCCGCAGTTCCCCGTTGATCTCGTAATACGTGACAGCGACCGGCTGCCCCACCTTCATCACGTCGCCAAGCGTCGGCCCAGGCTTGCCGGTGGCGGCCGCGGCGCGCTGCTTGGTGCTGCCTCCGGGCGCTTCGACATTCGTCTTGGCGTCGATCGCGAAAAACATTTCGTGGTCGCGGACCTGGACGGTCAGCGAGTTGCCGCTGATCTTGGTCACGACGCCCCGAGCGACCTTGGCGTCCTGCGCGAGCGCGTACGGCGCCGGCGACAGGATGACCGAGAGGGCGGCGAACGAGGCTGCCAGAAACGCTGTCTGCATAACGCCTCCTTCAATGTTCGATAGGACGATATGCATAATTTGAATGTTCAAAGACAATCAGCTCCCGCCAATGCCTGAAGGCGACACGATTCACCGTGCTGCCGTGGCGATGCACCGGGCGCTGGCCGGCCGCCTCGTCTCGCGGTTCGAGTCCGTCTACCCCGCTGTGATGCGCGTCGCCGCCGATCGGCCGGTCGTCGGCCGCACGATCGAGTCGGTGGCCGCCCGCGGCAAGCACCTGCTGATCACGTTCTCCGGCGACCTCGTGCTGCGCACGCATATGCGGATGAACGGCAGCTGGCATCTGTACAGGTCGGGCGTCCGGTGGCAGCGGCCAGCCCGCGACATGCGTGTGCTGGTGGTGGCCGGCGGCGTCGAAGCGGTCGGCTTCAACGTGCCAGTCGCGGAACTGTTGACGGCGCGCGACCTGGCACGCCACGGGCAGCTGAATGCGCTCGGCCCGGACCTGCTTGATCCGGCGTTCGATGGCGCAGAAGCGATGCGCCGCATGCGGGG
>DATFXR010000332.1:0-6384 GCA_035315685.1 Vicinamibacterales bacterium
CCGATCCCACGGCGCCCGCGAGCGCGGTCATCCCGGCGTTCCTCAAGAACGCCCTCCGATTCAGGCCGTCGTGCGACATGCGTCCCTCCCTGGCTAGCTGCAGAAGCGGAGAATCACGAATGCGAAATACTACACCCGCCGCGGCATTCGAGGCCGGATTTCGTCCGCCGGCCCCGGCAGTTGCAATCACGCGCAGAGCGCCGCCGGCACAGTCGGTCGGCCCCTCTGCATCGCGCCGGCGCCATCCGGATTCGTGTCACACTCAGTGAGACGGACGGCCGACTCGGCCGGCTTAGAACCTAGATGACGGCGGTCTGGTTGGTCCTCGGGCTGGCGGCAGCCGCGCCCGCTGATTCGACGGCGCAACTGCAGGTGCAGGCGCGTGCACTCGTGGCTGCGAGCGAGGCAGCCCTGGCCAGGGGCGACTACGAAGCCGCGCTCGTCCAGGCGCAGCAGGCTTTCAGCGCCCACGAGCGGTTGCAGGCGCACGCCGAAGCGGCGTGGGACTTGAACACCGTCGGGATGGCCAATCAGTACCTCTCCCGCTACACCGACGCGCTCGACGCGTACCGGCGCGCGCTCGACCTCGATCGCGCGTCGGGCAGCGTTGACGGCGAGATCACGCGGCTGAACAACATCGGAAATGTCCACTTCCTGCGCGGGCGCTACTCGGACGCGCTGCAGCTCTACCAGGAGGCGCTGCAAGCCGTGCAGACGCGCGCCACCGACAAAGCGCGCGCGCGCCTGCGGCGCATGACCCTGTCGAACCTCGCCGCACTGAACCAGCGGCTCGGCGCCGACGAACGCGCCCTCGACATCTACGCGCAGCTCTCTGCCGACGAGACCATGCGGCCGAACGAGGAGGCGCAGCTGCTCGTGAATCAGGGGGCGCTGATGCGCCGCCTCGGCGATCCCGTGAAGGCGCTCGGGCTGTATCGGTCGGCGCAGCAGCTGTTCGCTCGCGCCGCGCACCGCGACGGCGAGATCAGCGCCTGGCGCAACATCGGCATCGCCTATGCACTCGACCTGAACGACTACAGCCGCGCACTCGAGGCGTTCGACACCGCGCTTCGCCTGGCGCGCGAGTCGGACAACGAGCGCGGCAAGGTGCAGGCACTGCTCTACCGTGGCGAGGTGTTACGCCGGCTCAATCGCGCGCCGGACGCCCTCGACGACCTCCAACGCGCGTTCACCGCCGCCGCGGCCACCGGCCTCGTCGAAGACCAATGGAAGGCGCTCTACTCGATCGGCCTGCTTCACGACGCGGCCGGCGAGCGCAGCGCCGCACGCGACGCGCTCGAACGCGCAATTGCGACCATCGAATCGGTCCGGTCGGATCTCCGCAGCGTGGCGCTTCGATCGGAATTCCTCGCCGACAAACGCGACGTGTACGACGCGCTCATCTGGCTCCGCGCCGGCGAACGGCCGGCCCCGGTCGGCGATCTGTTCCGCCTGATGGAACAGAGTCGCGCGCGCACCTGGCAGGATCGGCTGCAGGCGAACGCTGCGCCCCCTTCGTTGACGGCCGTTCAGGCACGGCTCGCCGCCGGCACCCTGCTCGTCGAATATTCGGTCGGCGCGCAGGGGACGACGGTCGTGTGGGCGACACGCAGCGGCGCCGGCGCCGCGTCCCACGCGTCGCACGGCGACGCTGCGCGGCCGATCGATCTGCTCGCGCGAGCGGTTCAGCACGGTGACGCCGAATGGCGGACGGCGTCCGCTGCCGCCGGCGCGGTGCTGCTGCGGGACCTGCCGCCGCTCGATCGCATCGCCCACCTGCAGATCGTCGCGGACACGGCGCTGCAGTTCGTGCCCTTCGAAGTGCTGACGGTGCCGGGTTCGCGCGATCTCGTAATCGAGCGCGCAGCCGTCAGCTATCTGCCGTCGGCGGCGTACCTGTTGCGGCCGCGGCGTACCGCTGGACGCCGATCGGTGTGGCCGTGGCAGCGGGCGTTCGTCGCGTTCGGCGATCCGGCGCCAGCCGCCGCCTACCCGCTCGAGACGCGGCCGATTGCGCCGCTTCCCTACGCGCGCCAGGAAGTCGAACGGGTCGCGGGTGAGCTGGGCGGACGATCCGAGGTGCACGTCGGCGACGACGCCAGAAAAGCGCTCGCGGTCGACGGCCGCCTCCGCGCCGTGCCGCTGGTGCTGTTCAGCACCCACGCGATTACCGACACCCGCGATCCGGATCGATCACGGATCCTGCTGGCGCCCGAGAAACCGGGCGCGCCGGCCGACTATCTGTTCCTTCGCGAGATCGAAGATCTCGATCTCGCGGGCGTCGGCGTGGTCGCGCTGTCGGCGTGCTCGACCGAGCGCGGCAAAGTGGTGCGCGGCGAAGGGGTCGAAGGATTCAGCCGCGCGCTGCTCGCCGCCGGCGCGGCGACCGCGGTGACGACGCTCTGGGACGTCGCTGACCGCCCGGCTGCGGAATTCATGACGCAATTCTCGTTCGGACTCGGCCGCGGCGAAGCGCCGGCGGGCGCAATGCGGAGCGCGAAACTGCGGTTCATTCGATCGGGCCAGGCGTGGGCGCACCCGCTCGACTGGGCCGGCTACGTGCTGACCGGCGAGGGACTCGAACCGCTGCCGCGCGTCATTCCGTGGCAGCTGCTCGCGGCCATCGCCGTCTTCGCCGGCGTGCTCGTCATTGTTGCGCTTCGAGCGGCAGTACTGGAATCACCGTCCCGGCCCCCTCGTCACACAGCAGGCTGAACGCGTCAATCGGCTGCGATCCGGTGACGACGATGCTCGATCCGGCCGGCGGCGCGACGCCATCGAGCAGCTCCGAAGCTTCGAGCGCCAGCCGCTCGCGTGCGGAGAGGATGCGCGACGTCCGGTACAAGACCGTGCCATCGGCGGCGTGCAGCGACAGGCCGACGCTGACGCCGGTCACGTTCGGGTTCTGGAGAGCTACCGCTTCATACTGCGCGCCGCTCATCGGCAGCGCCGGCGCGATGGTCGCGTGTGTGCGCTGGGCGACCGAGAAGATCGGTTCGACCTTCGCGAGCAGTGCCCGCGAGCTCACGACCTTCGTGACCCCGCGCATGTACGCATAGTAGGTGACCGAGTTGCTGCCGGACGCCGTGATCCTGAGCCCGCGGACCTGTGTCGGCCGTGACAGCACGAACTGCATCTCGTTCGGGCTCACCAGGCGCGTGATCTTGACGCCGGCATCGTTGATCTTCAGCGACGTCTTCGCATCGAAGCCGCGGCCGCGCACGCTGACCACAGTGCCCGCCGGCCACACGCCTTCGCCTGGCACGACGTCGTCGATCGAGATCGTTCCGGCAACCGTCACCTTCGCAGGCGCAATCGGCACGACCGTGGGCCCCTGACTGCCAAAGTTCCAGGTCGACGATGGATCGAGCGTGAAGTCGGTGGTCGTACTCAACGGCACGTCGGGGCGGATCGGCAGCACGATCGTCATGATCGGATAGTTGGCGGTCAGCCGCGACGTGCCGTCGTAGATCACCTGCACGCGCGTGCCGTCGACGATCGCGGCGCCGGCGATCTCGCCATTCGGCGCCATGATCCCGAAGCCCGCCGCCGGACCGAAGAACGCCGCGTCGTACCCGAAGCCGGGCCGGCCGCCCGAAATCGGTGTGACTTCGGTCGTCATCACCTTCAGCTGCACCATGCCGCCGGCCGGCGCCGCCTCGTCGGGAATCCTCAACATGAACCCGGCGGCCGGACCGGCGACGCCGTCGTGCAACTTGCCGGAGGCCGAAATCGTCGCGCCCGCCACCAGAACGGCCGCGGCGCCGAACACCCATCGCGTCATGTGCCTGCTCCCTCAGGGTTGTGCGAGACGGAAGCGCCCCGGACTCGACTCGCCGATCGCTGCGTTCGAGGCGTCATAGGCGGTCACCTGCCACAGGAGCGTCTTCGCCGGAACGATGAGCGCGCGGATCGGCTCGGGAAGATCGACCGCGGTCGCTGCGCTCTCGGTCGACCACAGTTCACGACGATCGACTTCCATGAGCCGCACGCGATAGCGGACGGCGCCGGAGACCGGACGCCACTCGAACCGCTGCGGCGCGGCGACCTGGTCGCCAATCGGTGCTCGCAGTTCCACCGCCAGCGAGCGCGTCGTCCCTCCACCGGACACTGCATCCGCCGGCAGACGAGGGGGCGTCGAGTTGAAAATGAAATAGCCGCCGACCACAGCGAGCAAGACGGTGGCCAGCGACAACGCGTGACGAAGCGAGCCGAACAACATGAAGCGCGATCGCCGGATTTCCGGCACCGCAGGCGATCTGAGAATCTCCGGTTCGCGGCGCTCGAGTTCCCCGACGATGTCGCGTACCGCCGCGCGCTCGTGCTCGGCGATCGCGCCCTCGGCAAATGCGTGCAGCAGCGCGAGTTCGGATTGACAGGTCGCGCACCGCTCGATGTGCGACGCGGCGGCGGCGCGTTCCGCCGGCGGCAGCACGCCGTCGGCGTACCGGCCGAGCGCCTCGATCGGCGGACAACCGGCACCCGGCTGCAGCGTCCGTCTCAGGATTTCAGGTTCCATCGTTTCACCGCAGCATTCAACTTACGTCGCGCGCTTACGATGTACGCCTTGGCGCCGCTGGCGTTGGTCAGCCCGAGGGCGGCGGTAATCGCGTCGAGCCGCATCTCGTGCCCGTAGTGGAGCGTCATGACGCGCTTCTCGAGATCGTCGAGCGATTCGTCCATCAGCGTCTGGACGACGACGCGCGCATCCTGCGCGTCGAGCGCCGCGAGGGCCGCGTTCTCGGCCGCCGGCTCGCCGAGATCCATCGCCTCTTCCGGCGCCTCGCGCGGACGCGATTGACGCGCGCGCAGCTCGTCGCGCCAGCGGTTGCGCGCGATCACATAGAGCCAGGTCGTGAATTTCGAATCCGAGCGGAAGGAATCCAGGCTGGCGTAGGCCTTCGCGAAGATGTCCTGGGCCAGATCGGCGGCCGAGGTCCGATTCCCCGTGAAGCGGTAACACCAGGCCGCGACACGCGTCTGGTGCCTCCGGAAGAGCGTTTCGAGATACAGTCGCGACCGCTCCGTCCCCGGCGCGAGACGGTAGTGTGCAATCAGCTCCTCGTCGGACAACGACTCCATTCGGTCGAGTATAGGTCGCGGCACTCGTCACGCTGGGTAAGACGAGCGGCGGCGGCGCGCGGAACAGGAAAATTCGAAGGGAGTGAAGGAATCGGGCGGGCCGACCAGGACGGACGGCCCGGCATCGCTATTCGAATTCGTCCGACCCCCCCACACCTCGCGTGAGATCTCGACCTCGCGTGAGATCCTCGGGTGGTGATGTAAACCGCGGAGAAACGCTGAGAGCGCAGAGTTTTTCCATTTGATATTTTCCCGAGCGAATCAGCGAGACGCACATTTGGTCGGTGGATTCGATGAAGAAAGGATTCTGCGTTCTCTGCGTCCTCCGCGGTTTCCTGACATCCCACGAGTGACAATTCACGCGTTCTCAGTCGCTGGAGCTGTTGTGACTCTCCCGGGTCTGGTTGCTGATCTGCAGGTCCCATCCATCGGGGTCGAACACGTGGAAGCTCTTGAAGTTCTCGCCGACCATGTCGGGCCGCGGGTTCAGGCCCCGTCGATCGAGCTCGGCTTTCACCTTGTCGGTGTCCCAGGGCGAGATGCCGAATGAGATGTGGTTGATGACGCCCGTGAGCGGCGGCCGCGGCTGGCCGTTACCGCGCTGGCCGCCGGGGGTCGCGGCGGAGCTGGCGGCCCCGGCAGCTGCCGCCGCCGGCGCCGCGGCGTCGCCGCGCCCGTTGCGGATGATGATTTCGCCGATGTCACCGATCGCGAGCGTCGCCTGGCGCTCGCCCTGATCGTTTCTGATCTTCCATCCCATCAGGTCGCGATAGAACGCCGCGCTGCGCCGGTAATCGGACACGGCGTACGAGATGTGATCGAGCCACACGGTCTTCCAGGGCGCGGGATCCCTGGGTCCCGGAATCATCGAGGGTGCCTTCTGCGCGCCCTGCGCGAGCAGCGCACCGCCGGGCGCGGCCGCGGCGGCGGCCAGCGCAAGGCTTTGAATCAACTGGCGGCGCGACATCTTCCCGCGCTCGAAATCCTGCAGCAGTCCCTCAATCACATGCTCCATGATGACCTCGATGCGGGAAAAGCAACCGCAGAGCGCGCAGAGAACGCAGAGCTTGTTTTTGGTTTGTGGTTTTGGTTTTAGTCTTCCGCGTTCTCTGCGGTCTCTGCGGTTGCTTTCCCTCTTTTGCGTCCTGCTAGCAGCTGACGCACTTGTGGCTGTTCTTCGATCCCAGCTTCTCGAGCAGCGCCACGGTCGCGGGGAACGGCGAGATGCGCTGCACCGGGCCGTTCGCCATGTCCGCCGTCGTCTGCCCGCTGCGCGCGACAGCGGTGACGTCGGCGCCGTGC
>DATFXR010000333.1:0-14947 GCA_035315685.1 Vicinamibacterales bacterium
CCACGAATACTTCCCGTCCGCTTTGTACCCGGTGTAGCGCGGGACCGTCTCTTCTTCGTACGGGTGCCGCATCCAGTCACCGTCGTACCATGCGTGCGCAATGCACTCGGAAACGTTCTGCTGGAAGTAGGGATCCTCGAATGAGGTGATCGCCTTCACGTTCTTCAGATCGCCGTTGAAGATGGTGCCGCCCGGCAGGTCGAACCTGGTGGCACCCGCGTCGGTTGGCAAATCGGGTACCGAGAGATAGCTGGTGACGCCGCTTCCGTAGGTCAGCCAGTCTGCGTACATCGCGCCGACTGCGCAGACGTCGACGAAATACACCTGCCCGATGAACCGCCGCGCCGAGTCGAGTAGATCCTTCACCTGATACAGGCGGGCCATGTTGAGCGCGGAATCGCTGTCGAGATTGATCGCGTTGGCGACGCCGCCGACAGCCAGGTTCTGGATGTTCGGCGTCTTGCCGCCGAGAATGGCGACCACTTGATTGACCGAGCGCTGGTAGTCGAGCGCCTGCAGATAGTGGGTCACCGCCATCAGGTTGACTTCCGGCGACAGCTTCATCGCCGGATGTCCCCAATAACCGTTGGTGAAGATGCCCATCTGCCCCTTCGCCACGAACCGGGCGAGCCGGTCCTTCACCGCCTGGAACTGCTGCGTGCTGTTGCCCGGCCACTCCGACAGGCTGGCCGCCAGCGCGGCGGCTTTCGGCACGTCCGCTTTCAGCGCCGAAACCACGTCCACCCAGTCCAGGGCCGACAGCTGGTAGAAGTGCACGATGTGGTCGTGCATCGCGTGAGCCGCGAGGATCAGGTTCCGGATGTACTGCGCGTTGGGCGGAATCTGCAGCTTCAGCGCGTTCTCGACCGCGCGGACCGACGCGATGGCGTGAACCGTCGTGCAGACGCCGCAGAAGCGCTGCGTGAACAGCCACGCGTCGCGGGGATCGCGGCCGATGAGAATGCGCTCGATGCCGCGGAACATCTGGCCCGACGACCACGCCTGCTTCACCACGCCGCCGTCGATCTCGACGTCGATGCGGAGATGACCTTCGATGCGGGTCACCGGATCGACTGTGATGTGCGTGCTCATCAGGCTGCCTGCCCTTCCACGCGCGGCGCCGCCAGGATCCGGAATCGCTTCACGATGACGATGTAGGCGAGCACCTCGAACGCGACCAGACCGACCGTGACGGTGATCTCGGGCACGCTCGGAAAGTACGACCAGTGCGCCCCCGGATTGAAGGCGACCAGATACGTGTCGAATCGATAGAGAGCGCCGGCGAACATCATCCCCATCGCCGCCCTGAACAGCGCCCCGAGATCGCGCCGGTTGCGCGCCGACATCAGGATCACGACCGGCGTCAGAAACACGACGTATTCGAACGCGGCTACGACCGAACGGCCATCGCCCGCAAGCAGCTGAGCCAGGTCGCCGCGCCACCATAAATCGCCGAGCCGAAGCGCGACGAACAGGACCTGCAGCGGCACGATGATCGCGGCCAGCGACGCGAGCATCCCGATCTCGGGCTTCCGCTTGAACGCGACGCTGGACAGCGCCGATTCGAAGACCACGACCGCGAAGCCCATCGCGATGCACGAGATCAGGAACAGCAGCGGCAGGATCGGCGTCCGCCACAGCGGGTGCAGCCGCGATCCGGCGAGCAACATCAGCGTTCCCAGCGATGACTGGTGCATCGTCGCCAGCAACAGCCCGAGTGCGACGATTGGAATGGAGAGCCGATCGAGGGCGGTCGTGAAGCGTCCGATGGCACGACGCAGCCGCTCGTTCCGGTTGGCCAGCGGATCGAGCAGCACCGGCGCGAGCCGCAGCCACAGCACGGCGACGTACGCCATGATGCACAGCGCGACTTCGAGGAGCGCCGAGTTGAAGTTCCAGTGCCAGAAGTACAGCGGCACTTTCCAGATCGCCCACCACCGCCCGACGTCGAGCGCCACGCCGACGCCGGCGAGCGTGTAGCCGAGCGCGCTGGTCAGCACCGCCGGCCGGAGCAGCGGGTGATACCGACCCTTGTTCAGGATGTAGACGAGGATGCCGACGGCATAGCCGCCGGTCGCGAGCGCGGCGCCGGTGACGACGTCGAACGCGATCCACAGCCCGAACGGATAGCCGTCGTTCAGCGCGGTCGTCGCGCCGAGGCCGGCGACCAGCCGCCACACGATTGTCACCGCGGCCAGGCTGAAGAGGCCGACTAGCGCCGTCGACGCTGCGGTCACGAGACGTCCGCCGATCGGTTCAGCGCGCGCCGTCATCGTGGGTCTCCTCGCGGCCGCGATTCTCCGATCGGCGATTGCGTACCATCGCCATCACCGCCGTCGCATACAGCGCCATCGGCGCGATGAGGTCGCGATAGACGCCGTGCTGGATCGTGCGCGCGAGTTGCGGGGCCGGCTCGTCGCCGAGCGCGGGGAGCCCGAGTTTCTCGAAGGGGACATGGGAGAGGTACAGAACCTGCGTGCCGCCGGCCTCGGTCTCGCCATAGACCCTTGGCACGTAGCGCCCGGGATTCTCAGCGATGCGTCGCTTCGCCTCCTTCAAGAGCTCCGTCCGCCGTCCGAAGACGACCGCTTTGCGGGGGCACACGTCGGTGCACGCCGGCTCCTGTCCACGCGCCAGTCGTTCCTTGCACAATTCGCACTTGACGATCTTCGGCGTCCTGCTCGCGAACTCGAATTTCGGCACGTTGAAGGGGCATGCGACTTCGCAATAGCGGCACCCGATGCATAGATCGGGGTCATAGGTGACAATGCCGAATTCGCGCTTGTCGAGCGCCCCGAGCATGCAGGCGCTGGCACATGCGGGATCGATACAGTGATTGCACTGTGCCTTGACGAAGGACTGCACCGGACCGTCGCGGTACAGCTTGATGACGGTCTTGGCGCGCACGCTGAGATCCAGTGGCGCCTGATAGAGACCGTGTGGGCTCGCGGTGGTGTCGGGCGCCAGTCCGTTGGCCTCGCGGCACGCGACCATGCACGTCTTGCAGCCGATGCACAGAGTCGCGTCGTAGAGCAGACCGGCGGCGTCGGCCGGCGGACGGTCGCCGGCCGTGGCTGGGCGCACGCCGGCGGCCGCGGCGCCCGCGGTCAGCATGGCCTGCAGAGCGGCGCGCCTGGTGAGGCCCATCACATCACCTCGGGTTTCTGGTCCCCGGGCTTGCCCTCGTCGACGGTGATCGCGGTGAGCTTCTTCGACGTCACGTATCCCGCACCGGCGAGCGCGCCGATGACGAGGCCGGCGACGCCGGTGGCGATCGGACTGACGCTGCCCTGCGGCGCACGAATCGGCGCGTAGGTGTCCGGCGGCATCGGGCGCAGGATCTCGACCGTTGCATGCATCGGCATCCGGAAGCCGACCTGCTGCTCGGTGCAGCCAAAGCATGGATGGCCCAGACCAATCGGCCACGCGCCGTCGACGTCGCAGAAGTGTTGCACGGAGCAATTGGCGTGCGTCACCGGCCCCTTGCATCCGAGCTTGTACAGGCAGTAGCCGTTGCGATGTCCCTCGTCGCCGTAAGCCTCGGCGAACCGTCCCGCGTCGAAGTGGGCGCGGCGAGGGCAATGCTCGTGAATCGTCTGACCGTAGGCGAACGTCGGTCGGCCCTCCCTGTCGAGCGCCGGCAGCGTGCCGTAGGTCGCGTACTGCAGGACCGTGCCGAGAAAGTTGTAGGGGTTCGCCGGGCAACCCGGGATGTTGACCACGGTCCTGCCGGTCACGATCTCGTGTACGCCGCTGGCACCCGTTGGATTCGGGTCTGCGGAGGCAACCCCGCCCCACGACGCGCACGAGCCGATGGCAATTACCGCGCCGGCCTGCCCGGCGACGTCCTTCACAATCTCGAGAGCGGTGCGGCCGCCGATCATGCAGTAAATCCCGTTCTCCTTCCTCGGGATCGCGCCCTCGACGACGCACACGTACTTGCCGGCGTGTTCGCGCATCGCCTGACGGAGCGCGGCTTCGGCCTGATGACCGGCGGCCGCAAACAGCGTTTCGTGATAGTCGAGCGAGATCAGGTCGAGAATCAGGTCGTCGACCGCGGGATGCGCCGTCCGCAGCAGCGACTCCGTGCAGCCGGTGCATTCCTGGAATTGCAGCCAGATGACCGACGGCTTGATGCCGCGCTCCGCCGCATCGACGAAGCGCGCAGCGGCCAGCGGTCCGAGACCGATCGCCGCAGCGGCCATCGTGCAGAGTCGAACGAAGTCGCGGCGGGACACGGGTTCGGACGGCGCGCCGTCGCGCGGGACCGGAGCGACCATGCAGCAGCCTCCGCCTTCGATCGCAGCAACGCCGATGCCAGTGCATCGCGCCACATTGCGGCGATTTGGCGCAATGCGCTGTCGGCGTTGCCGGATTCACGGATGCCCTGTCGGATCGTCGGCAACGCGACGCAACAACTCCCCGAACTGCGAAGAACCGACGACGATTTTTCGGCGATCGTCGTGAGGCGGTCGCGGCCGAGCGACGGGGGTTTCGGCGAAACCCGTCGGCGTTACGGGCTATTTGCTATGGACGCCGGCCGGCCGAGTGATGAGAGCTGACGCGCTGCGAAGCGGCTGACTGTCTCACGTGTTCGCTCCAGCCGTCGTCCTTCGGCGTGCGTCTCGCCGAGCATCGCCATCAGGACCGTACACGAGTGTGGCATGCGCACTCTGACCCTTGCCGGGACTCCACATTCAGTGGGTTGCGGGCCTCGGCAACCAAGATTCAACAGTCGGCTGACAAACGGCTGACGACTACCCTCGCCTCGGCGGCAACTATGTCAACTCCACGGGACGTTATTTCAGCCTCGCCAACAGCTTGTGGAACCGCACGTCGTCGCGCAAAATGTCGTAATCCGGATCGTGCTCGAGCCAATCGCGCTGGCCGTATCCGAGAGCGACGGCGCGCTCGAGGACCTCGAGCGCCTCTTCCTTCATCCCCAGAATCGCCCGCAGGCACGTCGCGTTGAACAAGACGCTCATGTCATTGGGGTAGAGGTCGAGCGATCGTTGCGACCACTCGAGCGCTCTTTCCGTTTGACCGACAATGGCCAGGTTGCTCGACCCCATGGACAACGCGCGTGCGTCAACCGGATTCAGGGCGAGGACACGCTCCGCACGACGGACGCCTTCGCGAGTGGCTTCACGACCCTCTTCGCTTCGCTCGAGGATGCGCAGCGACTGGCCGAGGAGGAACGCGCTCTGAAAGTCTTCCTGGCGTACCTCGCAAGCCTTTCGAAAAAGGTCGGCCGAGCGCTCGATGTGACCCCGCGCGAAGCTGGTGCGCCCGAAGTAATAGTACGCATCGAACAGGTTTGGATTGAGCCGGATCGCTTGCTCGAATTCGGCTGCCGCCTCGTCGTAGTGTCGCGACAGCGATAGCGCACATCCACGCGCGACGTGCGAGTCGGCGAGCTCCGGTGCCAGTTCCAGAACGCGCGCACTGGCCCGCTCGGCCCTGGCGAGATCATCGGCTCGGGCGCCGAACCATTCGTAAAGCGTGGCGTAGACCGTGGCCAGACCAGCAAACGCGGGCGCGTAGTTCGGGTCGCGCGCAATGGCGCGCTCGAACATCGCGGCGCTCTGCTCCAGGTCCGGCTGGGTCATCCGCGGAAGGTGCTGGCGGCCGCGCAAGTAATACTCGTAGGCCTCGACCGCGGTTTGCGGCCGGACGAGGGCCGCTTTTTCGCGGCCGCTGAGCACGCTTCCTCGCAGCGATGTCGCCACGCTCTCCGCGATCTCGTCCTGGATCGCGAAAACGTCGTCGAGCCTGCGGTCGAACCGCTGCGACCAGCGGCGATACCCGGTTGCCACTTCGATCAGCTGCACGGTCACGCGCAGGCGATCGTCGGCCTTGCGAACGCTGCCTTCGAGCAGTGTGCCGACGCCGAGCCGGCGTCCAACCTCTCGAACATCGGCTCCGCCCTTGAATTGAAAGGAAGCGGTCCGCGCGGCCACGCGAAGCCCATCGATCTGAGTGAGGGCGCTGATCAACTCCTCGGCGAGGCCCTCGCACAGGTAATCCTGGTCGCGACCCGGGCTCATGTCCGCGAACGGAAGCACCGCGATCGCTGACACATCGGCCATCGAAACGGGCGGTCTGGCGGCGTCTGGCGGCGATGTTTCCGCGATCCGGGCGACGAACTGGTACCCGCGTCGATGCCGCGTTTCGATGAACCGCGGCTGCTTCGCATCGTCCTCGAGCGCCTTGCGCAATTCCTGAACGCATGACGTGAGCGCGTCGTCGCTGACGGCGGTATCAGTCCAGACCGACGCGAACAGATCGTCCTTGGAGACTGGCTGTCCCGCGTGTGTCACCAGTTTCTTCAGTACCGCGGATGCTTTCAGCGTGAGGCGAATCTCGCGCGTTCCCGACCAGAGTCGTCCTGTCTCGAGGTCGAACCGAAAGCCACTGAAGCTGACAGCCTTTTGCATTCCGTTCGAACCTTCACGGAACAATCCCGGCGAAATTCTGGTTTGGTCCCGGGACTTCCCGCCGGCGGGCGCCTAACCTTGTGCCACAAGCGGGCAACGGAGGCAACCGCTCGCCCGCCGCTCGAGTAAATGGCAGAGGTTCACGCAACACAGGAGGAACAACGTGGTCAAGCGTTTGATGTTCTTCATCTACGGCGTCGTCGCCTAACCGCAGCGTCTTCGTCGAGCCAGTGTGCTTTGTCGTTCGCCTTTCGAACCGAGAGGCGAGGAGGCTTTCAACATGAACATCGTAGGTTTCGTCAAGCACGGTCAGTGTTCCGTAATTGCCCTGCTCGTCTTGTCCTCTCCGCTGCTGGCACAAGGCGATCATCATCAATCTCTGTCGAGCCAGAAGGACCCTGGCGCGCTGGTCAAAGCGGTAAGGGAAGCAACCGAGCGATTCCGCGATGTCGCGGCGGCGGAAGCCGAGGGTTACGGGTTGTTGTTCGGCTGTGTCACAGGCCCGGACGCGGGCGCGATGGGCCTTCACTACGTGAATCTGCCGCTGGTCATCGACGGCCAGGTGGACGCCAGCCGTCCAGAAATCGTGCTCTATGAGCCGACGCCGGACGGACGCCTGCGGCTTATCGGTGCAGACTTTCTGGTGTTTGCGGCCGACTGGGATGCGTCGCATTCCGGCGCACCGGAGCTGATGGGACAAAAGTTCCATCTGTTCGAGGCGCCCAATCGATTCGGTCTGCCAGCGTTCTACACGCTGCACGTCTGGGCGTGGAAGGACAATCCGAATGGCATGTTCGTGAACTGGCACTCCAACGTGTCGTGCGAGACGTTCAGCGGCCAGCAACACTGAGCCGCCACAAGGAACGCTTCAGCGAAGCCGCAGGTCGATATCGAAAGGGACGGCAAGCGCCTCGTGACCAACCCCTCGGTTTGCCGTCTCTTTGCGGTTGCGAATACGCGCGAGGACCCTGCTGACTGCACGTCGTTCTCGAGATCCTTCGGTCGGACGCCGAGCGACGCACTTGCCTGCTTCAGCTTCAATTCGCGGCTACGACGTCGCGAATGGGGCACCCGAGTCGCTTTCTGCGACCACTCGAGGGCGCTTTCGAGCTGCCCGGCGCACAGATGCGCCAGAGCCCGATATCGAGCGTTCGACGTTGAGAGCAAACCGCGACGCTCATTGACAGATTCGAAGATGACGGGACGATGAACGACGCACTAAACTGTCCGTTCACAGCAAACGCTCTGAGCGGAACAATCGTCGCACACCCACACGACGCGCATAGTCCTTTACGCACCGGTTCGTCGGCATTCTGAACAGCTCGACCGCACGAACACCGGTGTTTGCGGCGGGACGGAATTTGCCAATCGAGTTTCGCCACCACGCAAACCGCGACACACGCGCGCCTGACCGTGAGTCCGCCGGCAGACTGACCTGCCGGCGCGCGGTCGCACAATGGATCGGGATGCCATGAAAATACGACTTCTCTATACAGCCGCGCTGCTGCTGATTGGCGCGACCGCCACTGCGCAGACGACCGTCACGCTGACCACGCCGCCCGCAGCCTCAGGCACTACGATCCGCGGCGGCACCTACGCGGGCATCAACTTCAACGGCGATCTTCTCGTGACCAAGGCGTCCGGCAACCCGACCTACGTTCGCCGAGCCCTGCTCGATTTCGACACCGACAGCACGATTCCGGCCGGTGCGACCATCGACTCGGCGACGCTGACGCTGACCGTGCACTCGGGGGGCGCCGCTGCGTCACGCCTCATCGGTGTTTATCCGATGGCCCGCCCCTTCGTGTCGGGCGAGGCGACGTGGGATATCGCCGCGAACAACTCGCCGTGGACGACACCGGGGGGCGACTTCGGTCCGCTCGCGACGTCCGGCAACGTCCCGAATACCGATGGCGCGCAGGCATCGTTCGATGTCACTGCGCTCGTGCAAGCTGCGGTCTCGCCGTTCGGCTCCCGCCGCACCCAGCTGGCGCTGGTGGACATCGACTCGATGGACGACGCACAGGCGGGCTATCGCGAGTACTACGCGGCCACGGCCGACACGGCGTCGGCCAGTCCAGTGCTCGTCGTCACGTTCCGCACGCAAACGGCCACGTCGCTGCCGAGTTTCTCGCACGTGTTCGTGATCATTTTCGAAAACCACGAGTACGACGAGGTGATCGGCAACGCGGCGGCGCCGTTTTTCAATGCGCTGGCCCAGAACTACGGCATCGCCACGAACTACGACGGGATCATGCATCCGAGCCTGCCGAACTACATGGCACTGACCGGCGGAGAGACGGTGTTCACCACCGACTGCGCCGGCTGCACGACCGCCGCGGCCAGCATCGCCGATCAGGTCGAGCAATCGGGCCGCACCTGGCGCGCTTACATGGAGAAGATGCCAGCGCCGTGCACGACGACGGACGACGGCACGTACGCGCAGAAGCACAACCCGTTCATTCACTACAGCGTCATTCTGGACGACACGCAGCGATGTCAGGCGAACGTGATCCCGAAGACCCCGCTCCTCGGCCATCTCTCCAGCGGTGATGTCGCGAACTACACCTGGATCACGCCGAATCTCTGCAACGACATGCACGATTGCGCGGTTGACGTCGGCGATGCGTGGTTGAACAAATACGTGACGGCGATCCTCGCCTCCCCTGCGTGGGACGCGAACTCGGTCATCTTCATCACCTTCGACGAGGGAACGTCGTCCACCGGAGGCGGCGGACGGATCCCCCTCATCGTGGTATCGCCTCGTACGCGCGGGGGCACGGTCGTCTCGGCGCCGTATAACCACTACAACCTGCTCGCAACCGTCGAAGAGTCGTGGGGGCTCGCGCGGCTGGGTGAGGCGGCTGACGCCGCCATAATGCGTGAATTCTTCAACCAGTAGTGCAGACCGCGACGCGCGCGCGTTGAACTGCGGCAACATCAGCAGCCCGGCCTGAACGCGCTTGTATGGCGATCGAATCGGGCGAGGCTCGCGCCGCTCGGCCGGCGTTCACCATCGAGCGTGGCGAGGCGCGCGTCGAACTCATGCCGCCGACAGCCGAACACTGAGCGACTGCAGCGTTCGATCGAACGTCTGCGGGCGTTGATTTGTTGCGGCTTGCGACGGGTCTCATTGGGAACCACGGGCTGAGAAAGAGGCACACGCATGGGACTGCCGGAACTGCCGGGACGGACGTTTGAGGAAATGGTCCATCTCGTCACCCTCCACAACCTCGCCACGGCGAGAAACCTCATCACCGACGGCCTGTTGCTGGCGATCTTCTGGGAAGAGACGATCTTCAACAACGTGTTCCAGACCAAGGGCACCGCCGTCGGCTTCGGACAAGTTGAGCCAGCGAGTTTCGCCTCGATTGCAAGCTACAAGATCGGTCTGCCGCCCACACGCAAAGTCGGGAAAAAGACCTTCTCGACGAAGCCCCTGACAGACGTTCAGGCAGTTAAGGCATCCTCAGCGGTTCTGGACGACCTCTTCAAGAAGGGAAAGAGCCTGAAGTTTGCCCTAGACGGTTACGCGGGTCTCGAATACGCGAAGGAGCATCCCGAAGAACATCCAACGTATCCAGAACGCATCCAGACGATCGCACGCTGGAAGACTTGCGGACCGGAGTTGGACGACATCCTGTCGAGGTGGCATTCCAGCACATACGCTCGCGTCGACAAGGAAAGAGAAGTGCTGGGCGCGCTCGGCCAATCGCGCGGTTTCAAAAGTAAGTTCGCCGACTTTCAGTTCGTCTTGTTCCCATGATCGTCGCGTGACCGTCACTCCGCGTCAGTCCATCGTTGGCCAACTGCCGCCTTTCAATAAGCCATCTTCACGAGGCATGACAGCGTGTTTGGCACTCGTGATCGGCAGCAGGCTCGCTGACGGGAACTGATGTTCCACGCCTAATCAAATCGAAGAGGCGCAGGTGCTCGCTGCGGCAAGCTTCACCTGGTGCACAACCGGCGCGCTTCCCCATTCAGCGTTTCGCGGACAGACGCCTGACGAGATTTGCAGGAAACGTGACGTCACACGTGGCAGCGGCACGCGGGCCCGTGTCGAAGCCAATCGATCGGCGAGTTGCGGGAGGTGCCGTCGATTGACCCGCCGAACGATCATCGACAGCTGACATTGCCTTCCTACCAACCGGACCGGGGCGCCGCGTCCGAAGACGACTACTCAAGAGAAGGTGGCTGCTGCCCCACAGTTCCGGCCAGACGGGTTTCGCTGCGCGCATCAGCAAGAGCACTGCCACGCGCGATGCTTGAACGCGGCTCTAGCACGACGCGTACGCGGCAAATAAGTCGCTTCGGTCGATGACAATCGATGTACGGGAGTATAGAGCCGCATCACCATAACAAGACTTCCAAGATCGGTTTCTGAACCGGGTCTTCGGCCGGACCAGAACTGCGACGGCCCGTCGCAGAACTTGCCGATGGCTCGCTCCAGAACGTCGCTTTGTTCGACTTGTGCCGGGCGAGTTTTGTTCGTCGCGGCGACGGCACAGTTTTTCGAGTGGATCAAAGCAACGGCGATATTGTTCGCAAGAATGGCATGGCACGATACGGCAACGCCGGAGATGACCGAGGCTCGTCCCAGGCGCAGCATGTCGGCTTCTCAACCGGAAGGCAGTCCAAGCCAATCGCCACGCGTGTTTGAGAGCTAATGCGAGTGGTGACCGTTCGCGTGTGGTGTCAACCGGACGAAGTGTGTATCCTCTCGATGCCCTCACGGCGGGCAGAGTTCAGGATCGTCGTGGCGAAGCTGATCGGCCGAGGCATTGACATGGAGCGTCCGGTGACAAAGTCGACTTTCGTCTTGACGTTCGCGGTCGGCCTCGCTGTCGGCCACTTCGGCGTCCCTGTCTTGCGTGCGCATCGGCACGCTGTCAAGACGTCGAAACTCTTGACCAAGGACTTGGGCGCGTGGTGCGAGGGGAAGGAACTGACGGTTGAACTCGATGAAGCGGCCCCCGGCCCGAGCGGCAAGCACTACCACCCGGCGCACTCAGTGACCTGGGTGATTGAAGGTTCAGAGGTCTACCAGAAGGAGGGACAGCAACCCAGAACCGTGAATGCCGGAGACGTCCTCTACGAAGAGCCGCTCGAACTCCATGCCGTTGACAACCTGTCAGCCGTCAAGTTGCTCGTTGTCAGGATCGCCAAGAAGGGCAAACCGACGACTGTGCGGGTGCGATAGCCGAGGGCCAGCATGACGGCCATAGGCGAGAATAGCTCGACAGTAGTCGATGCCGTGCGGTGGTTAGGTTAGGAGCTTGCTGAAAAACGCATACACTTACGACCCATGTCGAAAACCCGGATGATCGAGGCCGTCAAAAAGCTGGATATCGAGACGGTCCGCGCCCTCCGTGCCGACGAGCCCGATCTGCTGCGCGTGACTGACCGCCAGGGGTTCAACCTGCTGCACCTTGCCTGCTGCGTTCCCTGTGCCGACCTTGGGATTGCGGAGTCACATGCCGCGAAGATGGTCAGCCTGCTGCTCGATTACGGACTTGACGTGGAGTCGAAGCTGCCGCCCGAGCAAGACCGCTGCACCGCGCTCTTCTTCGCCGTCGCTCGCGGACGGAACGCGACGCTCATCAAGCTGCTGCTCAAGCGCGGGGCGAAGGTGCAGAACGCGCCCGGCGGCGGATTATTCGCTGCCGCATGGTACGACGACGTCGGCAATCTCGATCTGCTCGTCAAAGCCGGGGCGAAGGTCGACGTCGTCGTCGGCATGACGCCGTTTCTCGCCGCATGGACGTGGAAGAAATTCCGGGCTGCGAGGTTTCTCGCAAAGCGAGGTGCCAACGTAAACTTTGTGGATCCAAAGTCGGGTCGGACCGCGCTGCACTACGGCGTCGAGAAGGAATTCGATCCGGCGCAGCTAGCATGGCTGGTCGACCAAGGCGCGTCGCCGGACATGAAGGACAAGCACGGTGTGTCTGCGCGCGATCGCGCATCGCGCAAGCGCGATAAGCGCTGGCTCGACGCGCTTGGGTGAGGGCTCGCGTCAACGCAGCTTTCCGCCGAGCGTCCTCGCGACCTCCGGATCGCGATCACCGCCTGCCTGAGCGTGATCTCCAGCAACCGGCGTCGTACGGCAAAACGAGATACAGATCACACATGCCGTACTACCATGCGACGCATGCGGGGAAACGATCACGAACCCGATGCCATGTTCAGTTATGTCTCGCGCCAACGGCGCGTGCCGAAGGATCATCCGCTGCGGCCATCCGCGCCCTGGTCTACGAACTGCTCCGCGTCATGTCGCGCGAGTTCGAGCTCGATTACAACCTGCTGTTCCGCTGGTTCGTCGGGGTGTATTGTTGCGGTGCTATCGTGTGCCAACCGCGATGGCGCGGAGCCGCGGGAGACGGAGGCGACTGTGGAACGAACACTGGACCGGCTGAGAATCGTCGCACTGGCGCTGCCGGCGTTCCTTTTGGCGGGGGCGGCATTGGCCCAGACCTCCGCCCCGCCGATCGCCACACCGGCCGACGTGGCGACGCCTGATGCGATCATCGCCGCCGTCTATGCGTCGATTTCCGGTCCGGCGGGTCAGCCGCGCGACTGGTCACGATTCCGCTCGCTGATGATTCCCGGCGCGCGCCTGATCCCGTCGGCGCGACGCACGCCGGGCGCGACAACGCCGGTGGTGTGGAGCGTGGAGGAATACATTGCTGCGGCGGGTCCCGGCCTGGAGAAGCAGGGTTTTTACGAGCGCGAGCTGCATCGAACGACCGACGCTTTTGGTGCCGTGCTCCACGGCTTCAGTACATACGATTCGAAGCGCACGCCGGACAGCCAGCCATTCGCTCGCGGCATCAACAGCTTCCAGCTCTACAACGATGGTGCGCGCTGGTGGATCGTGACGATCTTCTGGGACGCAGAGACGGCGGACAAGCCGATTCCCGCGAAGTATCTCTCGCGGTAGCAGTACACGAAGTCGTTGTACGATCCTCCGATGCGCCGGACGTCGGCATCGGCTGGATGGATACGCTTCGCGCTGGCCTTTGCGCTGGCGCTGGGACTGGCCGTCGCGGGCGGTGCGGCGCAGCGGCCCACCATCCTGACAAACGGACGCAACCTCCAGATACCGATCAACCACGGACTCCCCGACAAGCAGCTCGGCTTCACATTCTGCCGACTGCGGTATCAGAACATCCGCAGGGCGAGGAAGTCCGGCTGGGGCGACGATTATCCGGAAGCGGACTACAACTTCATGGTGCGGCTCGCCGAGTTGACCACAACGACGATCAGCCAGTGGAACAATGGCTACCCCGGCTTTGCGAACGTCACCGCCATGGATCCCGATCTCTTCCGGTGTCCGTACCTGCGCATGCAGAATGCAGCCAACTACGACTTCACACCTGGCGAGGCCGCCCGCATGCACGACTACTTGCTCAAGGGCGGCTTTCTCTGGATCGACGACAACTGGGATCCGGACTTCGAGTACATCCGGCCGAATCTGATGCGAATCCTGCCCGGCGCACAGATCGTCGACCTGCCGGTCGAGCACCCGATGTTCTCGATTGTCTACCGCGTCAACCCGCTCCCGCAGATCCCATCGCTCGGCTCGTGGCTGCGCAGGCGTGAGGATTCTGAGATCGGGCCTTCAACGGTGCACTACTACGGTGTGTTCGACGACCACGACAGGCTGATGGTGCTCGTCAGCATGAACTCCGACGTTTCAGACAGTTGGGAGCGGGAAGGCGACAACCAGGACTACTTCGAGACCTACGCGGGGAAGGGCTACGCGCTGGGTGTGAACGTGGCCATCTGGGTCATGACCCATTAAGGTTGTCTCGCTGTGGGCCTCGAGCGAGGTGGCGAACGGCCCTGAACGTGAAACTGGAGACGGGGCATCGCCGGGGAAACGCCGGAGAATCATTTCAATGGCGACACGACCGCGCTACGCCTGAGCGCAACCTGCAGTCGCCGCGCTGATGCAAACCAGAGAGGGCCGTGCCTTTGTGCGGCGAAACCAGTTCCTGCAGATCTACTGCCAGGTGCGCTCAAACTCCGCCGCCTCTTCCTGAGTGAAGTACCGTTTCCCCGCGAGGTCGGCCGGCCGCACCAGTGGCGTCGCCGTGTTGTTCGTCCAGGTGCCCTGCAGATCTTTGAACAGGTCGGCGGGCGGACCTCGATTAGGCTTGCTTGAGCGCGGCCAGCACGCGAGGACGTGTGAACGGGTAGGTTTCCATGCGCACTCCGGTGGCGTCGAAGAACGCGTTCGCGATCGCCGCAGCGGCGGCGGCCATCACCTCTTCACCGGCGCCCATCGAGCGCTCGTTCAGCCGCTGCACGACGATTGGCGTCACGTCGGGACAGTCCTCGAAGCGCAGAATCGGATAGCTCGCCCAGTCCACGGTGGTGACGCCGCTGGTGTCGAACTTCACTTCTTCGAGCAGCATACGGCTCGCGGTCTGCACGAGTTGCCCGCGAATCTGGCTCTCGACGATCGCGGGATTGACAACGAGCCCGGCGTCGAGCGCGCCGAACAATCG
>DATFXR010000334.1:0-4058 GCA_035315685.1 Vicinamibacterales bacterium
CGCGACGCGCGAACAGCTGTTGCGCGTGCACGACGAGGAATACCTGCGGCGGATTTCCGAGACGCAGGGCCGGGCCACGGCGCTCGATCCTGACACGTATACGTCGCCGGAGTCGTACGAGATCGCGCTGCTGGCGGCCGGCGCATGCGTGGACGGCGTCGAGCGGGTGATGAGCAACGCACACCGGACCGCGTTCGCGCTCGTGCGGCCGCCAGGCCATCATGCCGAACGCAGCCGAGCGATGGGGTTCTGCCTGTTCAACAACGTCGCCGTCGCCGCCGCCCACGCGCGCACCATGAACGCACGAAAGGTGGCGATTGTGGACTTCGACGTGCATCACGGCAACGGCACGCAGCACATCTTCGAGTCGGATCCGCGCGTCCTGTACATCTCGGCGCATCAGTATCCGTACTATCCCGGCACCGGCGCCGCCGAAGAGATCGGACGCGACGCCGGCCAGGGATTCACCGTCAACCTGCCGATCGAAGTCGGTGCCGTCGACGAGGACTATCAGCTCGCGTTCTCACGCATCGTGTTGCCGGTGTTGCGTCAGTTCGAGCCGGATCTCCTGATCGTCTCGGCCGGCTTCGACGCACACGAGCGGGATCCGCTCGGCGGGATGCGCGTCACGACACCGGCGTTCGCCGCGATGACACAGGATCTGCGTGCCGTCGCCGAAGACTGCTGCCGCGGCCGTCTCGTCGCGGCGGTGGAAGGCGGCTACGACCTGCACGCGCTCGGCGGGTCGCTCGATGCCACGATCGACGCGCTCTCTGGCGAGCCAAAGCCGGCGGCCTGGCCGTCGAGCGGCATCCGCTCGTCCCGCGGCGAAGCAGCCGTCGAAGCGACGGGCGCCGCGATCCGCGCCTTCTGGCGGGTATAACCACGGAGACGCGGAGACACCGAGAAGAAAGACACAAAAGATGAGCGGCACGGGCCCCAGGCATTGCCAAAGCCGCCGCTCGACGCGCCGCCGTGAAGCCGCCTGTACGGCGGCCCGCTTCGCAGGCCGCGCGCGTCGAGCCTCTCCCTCAGCGCTGTGTCTCCATGGTTCCTTATCTCACCAGCAGCGTGACGCCGATCGCGCACAACGCGACGCCGATGGCCTTGCTCGACGAGAGTGAGGCGCCGAGGACCGCGATGCTCACCAATGTGACGACCGCCGCCTGCAGGCCGGAGATCGCGATCGGGTAGCCGGGATTGGGCGCCGTGCCGACCGCGCGCACGAGGAGCCAGTTCCCGACATAGCTGAGGACGCCGGCAGCCACGAGCATCGCCAGTTCACGCGGCCCGTGCGGCACCGCGGCGCGCGTCACGCGGACGTGGAACAGGTACAGCAGCGCGCCGACGCCGAAGACATACAGGAGCACCGCTGCCACGTCGATCCCGCGCCGGACCAGCGCCGCGAATAACAGTTGCATCACGGCGAAACAACTCATAGCCGCGACCGCCCACCACTGCCACATGGCCACCTCGTAGAGACGGGGAGTGTGGGACCGATGGGCCCATGGGCTGGGTAGGGAAGGACCGATCGGTCCTCGGTCCCACCCCCACCCACCCTACGGGCCCATCGGTCCCACACACCTGTGTGGAAGCCCGATGATACGATCCGCGCGTTCGCAAGGAGGCTGCGATGGTTCGCACAGGGCTCGCCGGCGTATCGATCACCGTCCTGTTCATCCTGGCGCTCGGCCGCGTGCCGCAGACGTCCGGACCGATCAAGCTTGCGCGGCACCCCGACTATCACGCCGGCAAGATCACCTTCAGCTATCTCGGCGACATCTGGACCGCGAACGAGGACGGCAGCGCGCCGCAGCGCCTCAGCGACCACCGCGGCCACGACATGTACCCGCGCTTCTCGCCCGACGGGCGATGGATTGCATTCTCGTCGAACCGCTACGGGAACAATGACGTGTTCGTCATTCCGGCAGCAGGCGGCGCACCGCGGCGGTTGACGTTCCACACCGGCAACGACGAAGTGGTCGGTTGGACGCGCGACTCGCAGAGCGTCCTTTTTCGCGCCGCGCACGGCGACGGCGCGTTCCCGAATGTCGCGACGCTCTACGAAGTGCCGATCGGCGGAGGACAGGAGCGGGCGCTGCCGCTCGACTGGGGCTACTACGGCAGTTTCTCGCCCGACGGCACACAACTCGTGTTCAACCGGCATCCGGCCGTCTGGACGCGCCAGCACTATCGCGGCAGCTTCGCGGCCGATCTCTGGATCGGGGATCTCGCGGGGAAGACCTACAGCAAGCTGCTGCCCGACGAGCGCTACAACCGCTACTGGCCGATGTGGGGCGCTGATGGCGCGATCTACTACGTTGCCGATCCGCTGCCGAACGACAGGAGCGTGATGCCGGGCAGCCCGGACGTCCGCAAGAGCGTCAACAACATCTACAAGATCCCCGTCGCGGGCGGCACGCCGGTGCAGGTGACCCGGCACGTCGACGGCAATCTGTTCTGGCCGTCGATGTCGAGCGACGGCAAGGTGATCGTGTACGAGGAGCTGTTCGGCATCTGGAAGCTCGACGTCGCGAGCGGCCGCACCAGCGAGATCCGGATCGAGATCGCCGCGGACGAGAAGGACAACGAGACCGATGTCGATGTGGTGAAGGACGAAGTGGACGCATTCGACCTCTCGCCGTCCAGCCGCCGCGCGGTCGTCTCCGCGCGCGGGCAGATTTTCACCATTGCCACCGAGCGCGGCGACATCACGCGGCTTGCGCCCGACAGCATGGCGTCGCGGAACCAGTTCCCGAAGTGGTCGCCCGACGGCAAGTCCATCGCGTACATGTCGGACAAGTCCGGCCGCGACGAGATCTGGATCAGCGATCCCGAGGGCCGTGTGCCGAGGAAGATCACCGATCTCGACAACGAGAAAGGCGCCATCGTCTGGACGCCCGATTCGAAGTCGCTGCTCTACACCGCCGCCGACAAGAAGCTGTACGGCTACGCCGTCGCCGAGGGCAGGACGACCACCATCACGTCGAGCGACGTGAACCGTATCGGCACCATTGCCGTATCGCCGGACAGCAAGTGGGTCGCGTTCGCGAAGCAGGATCGGACGCTGCGCTCGCACGTCTACATCGCGCCGATTGGCGGCGGGGAAGAGCGGCACGTGTCCGACGATCGGCTGCTGTATTCCGAAAGCAATGCCGTCTGGACCGCCGATGGCCGCTATCTCGTTTTCACGTCTGCCGAAGGGTTCAGCAACGGCATCGCGACGCAGGGTGGCATCAACACGACGATGGTACTGTGGGCGTTGTCGCTGCGCGATCAGGAGCGCGATCCGACCAACCGGGACATCGACAACGAGGCGCAGGGACTGGCAGCTGAAGCGGCCGCGCGGCAGAGCGCGGGACGGGGCGGACGGGGTGGCGGAGACGCGGCGACTGCGCAGCCTCCGGAGGTGCGCATCGACTGGAATGGTCTCGCGCGCCGGGCGCGACGGATCACCGTGCCGGGCACGGCGCTCGGCGGTCTGACGCCCGCGCCTGAGGGCCACGCCGTCGCACTCAACGTCTCGACGCCTGGCAACGGCGGCCGTGGACAGCCGGCGCTCGGCGACAACGGCAGCGGCATCTACATCGTCGACGTCGAGAGCGGCCAGCTGACGCGCGTGCCGCCGGCGCCTCCAGCGACCGGCGAGGAAGTCGGCGCGGTGCCCGGCGGGCCCCCCGCCGCCGGCCTCGGCTCAGGGATGGCGTTCGCGCGTGATGGCCGCACGCTGTACTTCCGCGCGCGCAACAACCTCTTCGCGGCGCCGATCAACCTGAACGCGGCGACGTCCGGCGGTGGTGGCACGCAGCCGGCCGCGGCGGGCGGCCGCGGCGGACGCGGCGGTCGCGGCGGCGCTCCGGCGGAGTCGAGCGAGCCCGCAGGAAGTGCGCCGGCGACGGCGCGGCAGGTGACCTACACCGCCAACCTCGAGGTCGATCACAAGGCGCTGCGCGCGCAGGTGTTCAACGAGGGCTGGCGGATCATGAAGAACCGCTTCTACGACGCGAAGATGCACGGCGCGAACTGGAACGCGGTGCGGGAGATGTACGAACCGCTGC
>DATFXR010000335.1:0-9720 GCA_035315685.1 Vicinamibacterales bacterium
GCGTCGGCGAACGTGCTGGCGAGGAGCGGCGACGGCGCGATCGACATCGAGCGTGTCGACGGACACGTTCAGCTCCGTTCCGGGGACGGGAGCATTCGTGCCCGCGACATGAACGGCGACCTCGACGTGCACACCGGCGACGGCAGCATCACGCTCGGTGGCAAGCTGACGAGCATCCGCGCCCGATCGGGCGACGGCAGCGTGCGGATCGCGGCGGCCGAGGGGAGCGCCGCAAGCGCCGACTGGGACATCACCACCGGCGACGGATCGGTGACGCTCGAGATCCCTGACGGCTTCGGTGCCGAGCTCGACGCGCACACCGGTGACGGCGGCATCAGCACGCGCGACGTCACGTTGTCGAACGTCACCGGCAAGATCGGCCGCAACTCGCTCCGCGGCCGCCTCGGCGACGGTGGCCACACCCTGCGCGTCCGCACCGGCGACGGGTCGATCACGCTGGTGCGCGCTCGAACCGCGAAGCCGATTACGGCGGAGCGGGAGCCGTGACCGTGTTCAGGGTTCAGCGTTCAGCGGTTCAGCGTTCGCGTTCTGCGTTCGGATTCTCGTTCGAGCCAGAACTCGAACTCGAACAAGAACCGGAACGGTGAACCCTGAACCCTGAACCCTGAACGCGGCGCCTTACTTGACGATGCGCCCGCCAGTCAGGAACCGTCTGTAGTCCGAGAACGTCTGGCTGATCCGGTAGGACTGCGCACCGCGGAAGATCGTCAGCGATTGAATCGACTCCGGCAGCAGCACCACTTCTTCGGGATCGTGGAACGGCACGTTCTTGTAGCGGATCGACGAATCCGCCCGCTCGACGATCCACGTTTGCGGGCCGTTCACTCCCCAGTGCTCGCGGGGGATCCGGTATTCGAACTGGGCGGTGAGCGACTCGTCGAGGCGCAGCACGTCGTTCGTCGCCTCGTCCACCCAGATGCGCCCTTTCGTTCGTCCCGGCGCGTCGATGCTGACGCAGTCGCCTTTCCACTTCCCCTCAATCGGCCCCGGTTTGCGCGCCTTGTAGTCGAGCGTCAGCGCACGCCGATCCTTGAGTCGCTCCATGCCGTTCCACGCGAACGTGTACTCCTCGCGATGATGCGGCAGCAGGAAGGCGAGCGGTTCGATCGCGCCCGACTTCGGGTCGAGGCAGCCGGGCTCATCTTTCGGCTTGGCCGCGCGGCCGTTGATCTTGCGAAGCTCGCGGACGACACGCGCTTCCGGCGGCTCGTCGCTCTCCGGTGCGGCATCCCACTCGACGCGCAGCTCGTACTCCAGCACACGCGAGAAGCCATCCGGCATCAGGTTGCGGCCGATGATCTGAACCGACACTTTTTCGGTGCAGACGATGCTCTGGGCGCGGCCGTAGAATTCGCGGACGCGGTTGGCGACGTGCGCGAGCATCTCGCCGAGGCTGCCGCCCGGAAACTGCGCTTCCGCGCCTCGCGCACTGACGCTCGCAAGCTCCAGAACCAGAACCAGAACCAGAACCAGAACCAGAACCGGTACCGGAACCAGAACCAGAACCCCGAACCCCGAACCCCGAACCCCGAACCCTGTCACGTCTGCACGCATGTGTGGGCCCCGAGGATCGCGAAAATCGACGTCGGATTCAAGCTGGAATCGACCTCGACGGCGCGCGCGACAAACGCCGACGCGTTGGCCACGGCAAAGCTGACGCCGTTGAGGTTCCGGTCGCGCGGAACGCCGGGGATTTCGCGTGGATATGGAGACGCCATCACGACCGTACGCCCCTCGATCGTGGCGAGTGCGTAGGCGTCGCGCTCGCACGCCCAATCTGCGCGCACGGGGATCACGCTGTCGAGCGCCCCCGGCAGCCAGCGCACACCGCGGTCCTCGTCGGCCGCGACGACGAGCGCACCGCCCGCAGTCGCTCGGGCCACCGCCGCAGCGAGGCGTTCGCGATGCTGGCTGTCCGACGTTCCAAGGCTCACGTTGATCACGCGCGCGCCGTGGGCGACGGCGACGTCGAGTGCCCGTTCGAGGTTCCTGACGCTCGTCGCAAGCGATCGCCAGAACACCTTGATCGCGAAAATCTCCGCGTCCGGCGCCTTCTCGCGAATCGCGGCCGCGACCGCCGTCCCGTGACCCAGGCGGTCTGCGTAATCGCCGCCCAGCGCGCCGTCGTCGGCAATCGCGACGCCGCCAGCGACACCATTCACGTGTGGGTGCGCGGCGTGGACACCGCTGTCGATGACGGCAATTCGAACGCCGCGGCCGGTTCGCTCGCGCAGATACATGACGCTCGGCTGAGCCTCCGCGCGTGGCCTTCTTCTGCTAGCGCCTTCGCGCGGCGACCGTGCCGTCTTCGATGACGCCATCAGCGGTCAGCGTGAGAACCCGATCCGCGCGCGCCGCGAGCGTCATGCGGTGCGTGATCAGAATCGTGGTGCGGCCGCGCATGATCCGGTCGTAGCCGTCCGCAACCTGCCGTTCCGTCGCGGGATCGAGCGAGGCGGTCGGTTCGTCGAGAATCAGGACGCTCGGGTTGACGAGCAGCGCGCGGGCGATCGCAATGCGCTGCCGTTCGCCCGCGGAGAGCGCCGCGCCGCGCTCGCCGACGACCGTGTCGTAGCCGTCGGGCAGCCGATCGATGAATGTGTCGAGCCCTGCCGCGCGCGCGGCGTCGCGCACCTCTTCGTCCGACGCGCCGGGCTGCGCGTAGCGGATGTTTTCAGCGACCGTCGCGTGGAAGACGAACGGCGCCTGATCGACCAGCACCATGTGGCGCCGCAGGTCGTCCAGCGCGACGTCACGAACGTCGTGCCCATCGACGGTGATCGTGCCTTCGTCCGGATCGAGGAAACGGAGCAGGAGATCGGCGATTGTCGATTTACCGCTGCCGCTCGGGCCGACGAGCGCCAGCTGCTCGCCTGGCGCGACCGAGAACGACACCGATCGCAGGATCTGGCCGCGTCCGAGATCGACCGAGACGCCGTCGAACGCGATCGCGCCTTCGACGCGGGGCAGCGGCACGGCGGCGGCGCGCTCGACGACGTCGGGCACCGCGTCGAGGAGTGCGTGCACCCGCGCCAGCGACACCTGCACCGTTGCCAGGTTCGAGTACAGACCCATCAGCGCCTGCACCGGTTGCAGCACGCGCATCTGATAGGCGATGAACGCGACGAAGGTGCCGAGCGTCAGCGAACCGTCGATGACGCGGTGGCCGCCGTAGATGAACACCGCAGCGTGGCCGAGGCCGAGCAGTGCGCCCGGGACGCTCCCCGACAGGTATGACCAGAGCTGCATCGACATGAGCGCGTCGACGAACCGCGCGTTGCGGCGGCGGAAGGCGTCGGCCTCCCGCGTTTGAGCGTTCGAGCTGACGACCAGGCGCACCGCCTGCAGCGTCTCGATCAGAAAGCTGCCGAGCGCGGCGCTCGCCTCGCGCACCGACTTCACCCGCGTCGCGAGGGTGGCTCTCGTCCGCGACAGCGCCCAGACGCTCACCGGCACCACCGCGAGCGCGACGAGTGCGAGCCGCGCGTCGAGCCAGAACATCGCCACGACGCTGCCGGCGAGAAAGAGAATGTTGCCGACCCACGCGAGCAACGACTCCGCTGCGACGCGCTGCACCTCACCGACGTCGTTGTTGACGCGCGCGAGGATGTCGCCGAGCGGGGTGCGCGCGTAGAAGCGCGGCGACAGCCGCTGCAGGTGGCGGTACAACGCGAGCCGCATGTCGAAGAGGATGTCGGCCGAGACCCGCGTGTAGCGCAGCCCGGTGATCGCGGTCAGGACGAACGACGCCATCGACGCGAGCGCGAACAGCGCCACGGTGCGGTAGAGAGCCGCCGCGTCGCGCCCCACCAGCGCGTGATCGATGAGCGATTTCGACAGGTAGGGCAGCGCCAGCGACAGCGCCGTGCTGACGCCGCTCAACAGCACGACGAGCGCCAACCGCCGCCAGTACGGGACCACGTAGCCAATCGCCCGTCGCAACTCGGATCGGTGATTCATGGCTCGACCAGGCAGGCTTGAAACCGCAGAGGGCGCGGAGAACGCGGAGGCTTGTTTTTCAAGAAGAAATCTCTGCGCACTCGGCGTGCTCCGCGGTTCATGTCACTGTTGCGTGCGACCGATCGGTCCTGCCCAACCCACCCCATGGGCCCATCGGTCCTACCACCCGTCCTAGATCGCTGTCTCCGCCTTCGCCTCCTCACGATCGAAGCGCGCGAGGAAATCGGGGTTTCGTTCCGAGAGCTCGCCGTAGATCTGTAGACAGGTGTCGGTCCAGCCGCGGATCCACTCGCAGTAGTGCAGATTGGGGTGCTGCGTGGTGCCGTAGCGGACGTGCGCCTCGTGATAGCAGCCGCCGGCGCAGAGCGGCCGGGCCCAGCAGGTCTGGCAGTCGGTCTTGTCGGTGACGTGATGCTGCTGCAGGAATGCCGTCTGCGCGTCGCGATCGATGCCGTCGCGCACGGTGCCGAACTTGTGTGCGTCCGATCCCGCAAATCGATGACAGAGCGCCACGTCGCCGTCGGTGGACACGCCGAGGAGCCCGAGGCCGGCGCCGCACGGATAGGCCTTCGACACGCCCTTGTGAATCTCCTCGAGCGTGTCCTTCACGTTCGAGAAGCCATGATGCCTGTCGACGGCGACGTGGTCGAGGAATTCCGCGGCCAGCGTTCGAAACTGCGCCAGCATCCGATCGAAACCCTGTTCTCCGATCGCGTACTGCTGCTGCGGCGACGTGGTCACCGGCGCGAAGCCGACCTCCCAGAATCCGATCTCTTCGGTGAGGTGGCGGTAGATCCGCGTGATGTCGAGCGTGTCGGAGGTCAGCGTCACGCGCGCGCCGATCGGACGCGTGCGATGGACCCGCAGCAGCTCCTTGATTTTCGGCGCGACGACGTCGTAGCTGCCGGCGCCGTTGTGAAAGACGCGGAAGCGGTTCTGCAGCTCGCGCGGACCGTCGATCGAGATCGTCACGCCGACGTGGTTCTCGGCGAGGAACTCGATGATCTCCGGCTTGAGCAGCGTCGCGTTGGTCGTCAGGCTGAAGTCGATCTCCTTGCCGGATTCCACGGCGCGCCGGCGCGCGTAGGCGATCGTCGACTTGAGGACCGGGAAGTTGAGGAGCGTCTCGCCGCCGAAGAACGTGAGGTGCGCGACGCGCCCGCTCTCCCGCATCAGAAAATCCACGCTGTCGAACGCGGTCTGCTCGGCCATGAACTTCGACTGCTTCCCGTGCTCGGTGTCGACGATCTTGTCTTCGCCGTACTCGTAGCAGTAGGTGCAGGCGAGGTTGCACTGGTTGGTGACGTTCAACACCATCGTGGTGAGCGGAAACGGCATCATCGGCAGCATCCGGACGGCCTGCTCGGGCGGCTGGTGCTCGTAGCCGATCGCGTGGACGTCGACGAGCTCCGCGATGGCTGCGCGGACCGCCTCGGCGTCGAACCGATCGGCGAGGGCCGTCACCACTGCTTCGTCGGACGTCGGCCGTTCCGTGACCACGCGCAGCACCGCCGACGTCGGGTCGTCGAGCGCGAACACCGCGGCGCTCGGGACGAGATACAGGAAATCGCGGCCTGCGGCCTGAAAGAGATGAAACTCACGTCGTCTGAGCGCGATCATCGTCCGACCTCCGGCTAGTCCCATTTGAGAGAGAGCCGCACCGTCACCACGAACGCGAAGACCGACGCACCGACCGCGACGGCCGCAGCAGAACCATTCATGATCGGGTTCCTTCGGCGACGAGCGCGCGGTGCGCGACGAGCAGCGACAGGCCCGTGAGGAGGCCGGTGACTGGCACGCGGCCGACTTCCGACTGATAGGCGGCGATGAGCGCGGACACGTCACGCCCGCCGCGCGCGAGTCGGGCCAGAGCCGGGAGATCGACGCCCGCCGCGAACGGCACGGCGCCGGCGACGCCGGGCAGCACGACCCCGTCGCGCAGGACGACCTCGCGTCCCTCGATTGCCGCCACCGATTCGAACCGCAACGTCTCGGAGAGGCGAAGCCGAAGACCATCGGCACCGCGGAGATACTCGAAGGCGGCGCGCACACTGGCGTCGCGGGCCAGCGCCTCGTCGGTCCACTGCGCGAAGTCGCGGCTGCGGGCGCTGCTGTCGGCGCGACGCGCGTGCTCGGCACGAATCGACCAGAACGGCGTTCGGTAGGCCGAGGCCGCCTCTTCGAAGAAGGCGCCGGCGCGATGCATCGATTCGACGTGCACGTCCCGTTCGCGGTGCGAGTACAAGTCGCGCGCCGCTGCAGCGAGCGCCGGATGTTTCAGCGTCGTGTTCGTGACCACCGCCGCACGCCAGGCCGAGAGCAGCGCCTTTTTCACGCCGGCCGACGACAGCGGCTCGATGAATGACGCCGCGTCGCCGACGAGCAGCACCCCTTCGTCCGCGGCACGCATGGAGTCGTAGATGGAAGCGTCGCACGCCCACGGCTCGCCGCTGCCGGTCGCGTGCGAGGTCGCGATGCGCTCGGCCAGGAGTGTGGTCTTTGCGAGCTCGCGCTCGTAAATCTGCCGGAGCGCGCGCCTTTCCGCGGAGCGGCCGCCATCGATCATCACGGTGCACTGCCGGCGCGTCGCCGACACCGGCACCGACCATGCCCAGCCGTCGGCATGGCTTTCGACGAGCGTTCGCGCGTGTTCCTCGATCGGCCACCCGCCGCTCTCCCACTCGGCGGCGATCGCAATGGTCCGGTAGCCGGCGTCTGACCGGCGGAATCCGCGCGCGGCGATGACGCCGGCGCGTCCCGAGCAGTCCAGAACCTGACGGCCGTGGACGGTGACGAGCTCGCCGCGCGGCGTGACGTAGCGCACGCTCGCCGGATCGCCGGGATCGACGCGGCGCACGAGGCCGTCGACACGGCGCGCGCCCGCCGATGATGCCGCGTCGCGGAGCACGCGATCGAAGTCGTCTCGGCGTACGTGAAAGCCCGGCGCCTCGGTCGTCGTCGTCCGCGCGGCGTTCGCCCAGCGCGCGACGTTGCCCACGTTCGGATGAAATCGCGCGCGATCGACGGCGACGAGATCGCCAACCAGCGCAAAGAGCTTGCGAATGCTGGGCGGGAGGGATTCGGCGAGCGCGGGCCGCGACGTGCGGTGGTGCACCAGCAGCACCGACCAGTTCCACGATGCGAGCAGGTGCGCGGCGGCGCTGCCTGCGGGGCCGCCACCGATGACGACCGCGTCGAACGTGTCGCCGCCTCGGATCACGCGGGCACAATACGCCGCGCCGCACCGCGAGTCAACGGCCGCGGGGAACGCAACGATCGCGACGAGGGCAAAGATTTCTTGTTCTGCGCGATGCGTTCCAGCGGTCCTCGCCGGTCCAGCCGCCTTCGCGTTACCTGAGGTTGCTCGTCGTCTCGTAGCTGGTCGGATCCGGGATTCCTGCTTCGACGAATGCGTCGTGCCGCTCGCGGCACTTGCTGCACTGGCCGCAATGGAGAGGGGATTGGGGATCTGGGATTCGGGACTCGGGATCTGGCGTTCGGGATTGGGGACTCGCGATTCGGGAGTCGGACGCGTGCACGACGACTGGTGATTGCGATCGCGGGTTCATGCACGACAGCGTGAGCTCGAACGGAACGGCGAGCGCGGCGCCACGACGGATCACGTCCGCCTTGCTCGCATGGGCGTACGGCGCGTCGATTGCCAGCGGATGCGCCAGGCCGAGCGACAACGCGCGCGCCATCGCCGCGCGAAAGTCGGGCGTCGCGTCCGGAAACGGGTTGTGTCCCAGCGTGCCGAGTACGAGGCGGCCGATCCGCGCGGACGCGCAGTACACGCCGGCCTTTCCGAGGAGGATCACGTTGCGTCCCGGGAGATAGACGTCTTCGTCCGGCGTGTGGTACGCCGGTGCACGGCCCGTTACCGCCCAGTGCGTCGCCTCGTACACGTCGCGCATGTCGACCGACAGCGACACCAGCGGACGCACGTCCGACGCGGACGGCAGCGCCGCGAGCAACCGCGTCACAATCGCCTGCTCTTCTGCTTCCCACGCGAGGCCGACGCGCACGTAGATCGGCTGCACGATGTCGCGCGTCGCTTCGTCGGCCACGAGCACTGCGCTGTCGAGTCCGCCCGAGAGGAGAACAGCCGTCGACATATAATTTCATTGTCATGTATTCCGTTACGAAGCGCATCGACTTCTGCTATGGGCACCGGCTGCTCGACTACGACGGCATCTGCCAGCATCCGCACGGCCACAACGCGATCGCCGAAATCGAAGTACGCACCGGCACGCTCGACAGCCGCAACATGGTGTGCGATTTCAGCGACATCAAGCGGCTCGTGAAAGGCTGGGTCGATCGCGAGCTCGATCACAAGATGCTGCTGCGCCACGACGATCCGCTGGTTGCGGCGCTCGCGGCGCTTGGCGAGCCGGTGTATCTCCTCGACAGCAATCCGACCGCCGAGCGGATTGCGAAGCTGATTTTCGACAAAGCCGCCGAACACGGATTGCCTGTCGTCCGGGTGACCGTGTGGGAGACCCCGACGTCGTTCGCGGACTATCGTCCTGGCAGCTAGCCCCCAGCCCCCGGCCCCGGTCCGTGTCACGCTTTTCCCTCATCGTCTTCGATCTCGACGGCACGCTGATCGATTCCCGCCGCGATCTCGCGAACGCGACCAACGCGCTCCTCGTCGAGTGCGGCGGGGAGCCGCTGGAGGAAGAGCGCGTCGGCCGGATGGTCGGAGACGGCGCGCCGACCCTGGTCGCGCGCGCGTTTGCCGCAAGCGGCGTCGCGCCGCCGCGGGAGGCGGTCGATCGATTTCTGCGGATCTACCGCGACCATCTGCTGGACTACACCCGGCCGTACCCAGGCATTCCCGACCTGCTCGAGGCGTTGCGCGCGCACAGGCGCCTGGCGGTGCTGACCAACAAGCCGCTGGCGTCCACCCGTCGCATTCTCGACGGTTTGGCGCTCGCACAGTACTTCCCGCCGGATGCAGTCATCGGCGGCGACGGCCCGTTGCCTCGAAAGCCCGACCCCGCAGGCCTGCGCCATCTCGCCCAATGCGCACACGTAGCGCTCACTGACACACTGCTCGTCGGCGACTCCGCGATTGACTGGCGCACGGCTCGCGCGGCACCATCGGCGGTTTGTCTCGTGCGTTATGGCTTCGGCTTCGAAGGAATCTCCGCCGAGGAATTAGATGTGGAAGTGCGCGTGATCGACGCACCGAGTGAGCTCATGAGCCTGTAACAATTTCGTACGCTGCTCGAGAATCCACTGTCGGGCTTCTATGCACGCCGGGCCCCTTTGGGAGAAATTCGGCCACGGATTGCTTGGCACTGCCATTGCTGAGATAAGCCTGTCCCTCGCCGTCGCTGACTCAGCGAGTGTCAGAAAGTTACGTAGAATACGGACCCTATGCCGACGCCACTGAGTGAGGGCGGTCGCTCTACCGGTCTCGTCGACGTTCTCGATCGCGTCCTCGACAAGGGGCTGGTCGTCGCAGGCGACGTCAAGGTGTCGCTCGCGGAAGTCGAGCTCTTGACGATCCGCATCCGGCTGCTCATCTGCTCAATCGACAAGGCTGAGCAGATCGGCCTCGACTGGTGGAAGTTCGATCACCACCTGTCTCCGGGCAAACAGGTGTTATCGGCAGAAAACGAAGAGTTGCGCAAGCAGGTGCGCGCGCTCGAGCGGCAACTGGCGTCGCTCACGCGACGGCGATCGGTGCCCGCGTCGACACGGTAGCGGTGCGGGTGACGCGACCGCGACGCA
>DATFXR010000336.1:0-4424 GCA_035315685.1 Vicinamibacterales bacterium
GCGACCTCGGTTGTTTCGCCGTTGACGATCAGGCCGATGGTGATCATGGGATGGCTGATGGCTGATGGCTGACCGCTGACTGATGGTCGACTGACGGTTCGAGAGTCCGGCGACGGCGTAGTCGGCAACCGCGTCGGCCACCTGCTGCGCGGATTGGGCACCGTCGGGACGGAACCAGTGTGCCGTCCAGTTGAGCGCGCCGAGGAACGCACGGGTCGCGATCGTGGCGTCGGCGGCATGAAGCTGGCGACGCCGGACGCCGTCGGCCACCAGCGCGCGGATGCCGCGCTCATAGCGATCGCGCTTCGCGACGATGCGCGCGCGAAGACGGGGCGGGAGCCCGTAGACCTCGAGGTGCGCCGCAGATCCCTCCACCTCGTCGAGCAGGCACAGCACGTGAGTGGCGGCGAGATCGCGGAGCCGTGCAGGCAGCGGCGCCCGCTCGCGCCGCGCCCGCGCCAGCGCATTCAGCATGCGCTCGAGCGACTGATCCTGGCAGAAGAACCGCAGTTCGTCCTTGCCGCGGAAGTAGTGATAGAGATTCGCCGGAGAGAGGTCGGCCGCTGACGCGATCTCGCGCATGCCGGCGGCGGCGAAGCCGCGCGCCCGGAATACCTGCGCGGCCGCGCGCATGATTGCGACACGGCGCGCGTCCGCGCGTTTCGAACGACGGTTCGAAAAGTGAACCACTGTTCGATTTTAGCGCGAACCGGTCATTGTCAAGCGGCTGCCGGGAAGTCCGATGGTCGGCGGCCCGTCGGGCAGCCGGCCGCCAAAACGTGCCGCGACGCCGGAGCGCGTCGTCTTCCGCGGTGTCGTGGCGCCCCGCGCCGCGCCGTGGCGAAGACGTCGCTCGACAGACGAGGACAATCGTGGACATCGCCGCCGTCGTCCGGCCGGATCGAGGCGCGCACTCCGCCTGGACCAGGTCATAAGGGAACCGTGAGTTCCAAGCTCGGCGGCTCGACCCTATAATCGAGAGTGTGCGGACTCTGAAGTACGCGGCCGCCGCGCTGACGGTCGCGCCCATCGTGATGATGTTGCGCCTCGCCGCCGTGAGCTACGCGGGAGTGGCCGCACCACTGCTGCTGCTCGATGTCGTCGTCTGCGCGCGGCTGTGGGGAACGGGCCCGGCGCTCGTCTGCGCCGCGTCGGGAGCCGCCGCTTATTCGTATTTCGTTCTGCCGCCGGCCGGCTTCGGCATCGAAGATCCCGAAGACTGGATCGCGTTCATCACCTTCATCGTCACCGCCGTGATCGCCGGCGAACTGGCGTCGCGGGCCGAGCGCCGCGCCGCTGAAGCGCAGGCCGGACGCGCGGAAATCGAGCGGCTCTACAAGGAGCTGCAGGCCGCGTTCGAGCGCGCCAGCGAGGCCGAGGCGGCGCGGCGCAACGAAGAGCTGAAGGCGGCACTGCTCGATGCGCTCACGCACAATCTGCGGACGCCGTTGACGTCGATCAAGGCGGCGGTCACGGCGCTGATCGGCGTGGACGTGTGGCACCACACGGCCGAGCTGTCAACCGAGGGCCAACGCGATCTGCTGCAGGTGATCGACGAGGAATCCGACCGGTTGAACCGGTTCATCGAAGGACTCTCGACCACCGACAGCGGAGAGCCCGTCCAGCCGATTCACCTTCGCGCCGTTGAGGTCGCCGAAATCGTGCGCTCGGGGTTGCATCGAGCGGAGACAGTGACGCGCGATCACCGCGTGGTCGTGCAGGTCGACGACCACCTGCCGGCAGTTACCGTCGACGCCGCCTCGATCACCGAAGTCATCTACATCCTGCTCGACAACGCGAGCAAGTACGCGCCGCCCAGCAGCGTCATCGCCATCGACGCGACCGCTGATGGCGCCGAGAGCGTGCGACTTCGCGTCTGCGACGAGGGCCCCGGCATTCCGCCCGAGCTGCGCGAGCGGGTGTTCGAGAAATTCTTCCGGGTGCCGGAGCGGGAATCGCACGATCCGAATCGCGGCGGCGTCGGCCTGGGGCTGCCGATCGCGCGACGCCTGGTCGAAACCCAGGGCGGCCAGATCGCGATCGAGACGCCGCGATCGGGCCGCGGTACCGCGATGGTGATCACGCTGCCTGCCGCCGGCGACAACGGAAACGCGGAGATCGATCGGGCGATACCGATAGCGACGACGGCCGCCGCTCGGTGAGACGGGAGTCGTGCGACGTGGAAAGGGAGAAGTGAGAGGACATGATGGCGTTGACAGCGAACGAAAAGTCGCGCGTGCTGGTCGTCGACGATGAGCCGCAGATCACACGGGTGCTGCGGACGGTGCTGACCAGCCAGGGCTACCAGGTGCGCACCGCGTCGGAGGGCGAGTCGGCGCTGGCGAACTTCACCGAGTTCCGTCCCGAACTGGTGATCACCGATCTCTACATGCCGCACATGGACGGGATCGAGCTGTGCCGGCGCATCCGGGCGATGTCAGGCGTGCCGATCATCGTCCTGTCGGTGAAGGGCGAGGAGCGCTCGAAGGTCGAGGCGCTCGACTCCGGCGCCGATGACTACGTCACCAAGCCGTTCGGGATGGACGAGCTGCTGGCCCGGGTGCGCGCTGCGCTGCGCCGCAGCGGAGCCGATGCCGAGATCGCGTCGTTCGAGGCCGGCGACTTCCGCGTCGATCTCGAGGGGCGGCGGGTGCACGCGCGCGGCCACGAGGTGCGGCTCACTCCGAAGGAGTTCGACCTGTTCGTCTACATGGCGCGCCATCCGAACAGGGTGATCACGCACCGGACGCTGCTCGAAGCGGTCTGGGGCGAGGCGTCGCAGGAGCAGCCGGAATACCTGCGCGTGTTCATGGGTCAGCTGCGCAAGAAGCTCGAACCGGATCCGTCGAATCCGCGGTACCTCGTCACGGAGCCGTGGGTCGGCTACCGCTTCAATCCGAACGGCTGATCCGCGCGGGTACGTTCGTCCGCGCAACACCGTAGTCCCACAACCGGTCAGCGCGCCGCCGAATGCCGCGCGGAACCTTGACGTTCCACGCGGAATCGGTGGCACGCTCGTTGACAATGACGGTCCGCCGGAGTTGGATGGGCACGGTGCTGGCAGACCTGCGATTCGGCGTCCGGATGCTGGCGCGGCATCCGGCGTTCACGGCGCTCGCCGTGATGACGCTCGCCCTCGGTATCGGTGCCACCACCACCATCTTCAGCCTGGTCAACGGCGTGCTGTTGAAGCCGCTGCCGTACGCGCGCAGCGCGCGCCTGGTCGTCCTCGCCGCGATCCCGAGCCGCGCCGCCGCGCCAATCGCGGTGACGCCGGGCGACTTCGTCGATTGGCAGGCACAGAGTCGATCGTTCGACGCGATGACGGCGTTCACGGCGTCACCGCTCAACCTCACCGGCGCGGGTGAACCGCTCCGCGTGCTGGCGGCCTCTGTGACCGATCGCTTTGCCGAGGTCCTCGGCGTGGTTCCGCAGATCGGCAGGACGCTCGACGGTCCGGGTCGGGATGGCGGCGATCACGCGTCCATCGTGACGATCAGCGATCGACTCTGGCGCAGCCGATTCGCGTCGGACGCAGCCGTGGTGGGCCGCGCGATTCGGCTCGACGGGACGCTCTACACGATCGGCGGCGTCATGCCGCCCGGTTTCTCGTTTCCGCGTGAGCTGATGGCGTCGGGAGGGGCACGGACGCGTGCCGACGTCGACGTCTGGGTGCCGCTCGCCGTCAGGGCGGGCTATCGCGCGAACGCATTTCTGCAGGTCGTGGCACGGTTGAAGCCGGGCGTGTCGGTCGAGCAGTCACGCATCGAAATGACGGCGATCGAGACGCGGCTCGGGGAGCAATTCACCGGAGACCGCAATGCCGGTGTGAGCGTCGTGCCGTTGCACGAACGTCTCGTGTCCGGCGTTCGCCCGCTGCTGTTGATGCTGTTCGGCGCCGTCGGATTCCTGCTGCTGATCGCGTGCGCGAACGTCGCGAACCTGCTGCTCGGCCGCGCGGCCGGCCGCGAGCGTGAAGCGTCGATCCGCAGCGCGCTCGGCGCGAGCCGCCGCCGTCTCGTGCAGCAGCAGCTCACCGAAAGCGTGCTGCTTGGGTTGTGCGGCGGCGGCGCGGGACTGCTCGCCGCCGTATGGGGCGTCGATTTCGTGACCGCGCTGGTTCCGAAAGGCATGCTGCCGCGCATCGACGAAGTGCGGGTCGACCCGCTGGTGTTGATCTTCGCCACCGTGGTGTCGCTGATCACGAGTGCGGCATTCGGTGCGGGGCCGGCGCTACACGCGGCCGAGGTCGACGTCACGGTCGGGCTGAAAGGCGCCAGCTCGATGCACACGGCTCGCGCGCGATCCCTCAGCGCGTTCGTCGTCGCGCAAGTGGCGCTTGCCTTCGTGCTCGTCTGCGGCGCCGCCCTGCTGGTCGAAAGTCTCGTCCGACTGACGCGCGTGGACGCGGGCTTCCGCGCCGA
>DATFXR010000337.1:0-3132 GCA_035315685.1 Vicinamibacterales bacterium
CACCGATACAATTGGCGGGATGGCCGCCCGGATCCTCGTCGTGGAGGACGACCCCGACATCGCCGCGCTCGTCAACCGCTACCTGGACAAAGCCGGATTCATCAGCGAGCTCGCGGCGTCAGGCCATGACGCATTGACCGCTATCGCAACGCGCCCGCCCGATCTGATCGTTCTCGACCTGATGCTGCCGCAGGTCGACGGACTCGAGGTCTGCCGCGTGATCCGCGGCAATGAGGCGACCGCCGGCCTGCCGATCATCATGTTGACCGCCCGCGCCGACGAATCCGAGCGGATTGTCGGGCTCGAGCTCGGCGCCGACGACTACCTCGCGAAGCCGTTCAGCCCCAACGAGCTCGTCGCCCGGGTGCGCGCCCTGCTGCGCCGCGCGCACCGGCCGGCCGGGCCGCGCGCGCGAACGCTCGCCTACGGTCCGATTGCGATCGACACCGATCGCCATGTCGTCTCGCTGAACGGCCGCGACGTCACGTTGACTGCGAAGGAATTCCTGCTGCTCGAGTACTTGCTGAAGCATCGCGGACGCGTGCTGTCGCGGGATGTGCTGCTCACCGACGTGTGGGGTTACCGGTACACCGGCGGCACGCGCACTGTCGACGTTCACGTGCGCCGGCTGCGTGAAAAGTTGCCGCTCCTGGCCGAGAGCCTTGTCACCGTGAAGCAGTTCGGCTACAAGCTCGCCGATCTGCCGCCCGAGGCCTGAGCGTCCCTATGCTGCCGCAGTTCCGAGCAACCTTTCAGGCGAAATTCTTCGTTGCCGCACTCGCGGCGAGCGTGATCGCGCTCGCGGTTGCGGGCATCCTGTTCGCGACGACGATGCGCGCGCAGATCGATCGGCGGATGGAAGAGACGCTGGTCGCGGAAGCGCGACTGGCTGGCGATCTCCTCGCACGGACCGGACCGATCTCGACTGTCCGGGAGTCTGATCAGGAGGCCGATCGGCTGGGCGAGCTGCTCGGCGCACGCGTCACGTTCATCGCCGCGGATGGCCGCGTCGTCGGCGATTCGGCCGAAACCCTCGAGGGCGTCGCGGCGATGGAGAACCACGCCGACCGGCCGGAAGTGGTCGCCGCACGCGTGGCAGGCATCGGGCGGGCCCGCCGCTACAGCGCGACGCTCAAGATCGACATGCTGTACGTCGCGGTGGCGGTGCACCACCCGACGATCGCTTTCGTCCGTGTCGCGCTGCCGCTGACCGACGTGCGCAACCAGCTGCAGGCGGTCTTTTCGGCGACATTCGTGGCGCTGACCCTCGCGCTCCTCGGCGCGGGCGCGATCGCGTGGCTGCTGTCGGCACGTATCGGTGGCCGGGTCCACCTGATCGCGCGGGTCGCCGATCGCTATCGCCGCGGCGATCTCGCGCCGGCGCAGCTCGCGTTCGGCGACGACGAGCTCGGGACGGTCGCGCGCGCGCTCGACGATGCGGTGCAGGAAGTCGGCAGGCGCCTCACCGAGCAGGCCCGCGATCAGGCGCGCATGGAAGCGATCCTCGCCGGCATGTCCGAAGGGGTCATCGTCATCGATCCGCGTGCGCGCCTTCAGCTCGCGAACGATGCGGCGCGTCACATGCTGAAGCTCGGCGACGTCGCGCTTGGCCGTCCGTACGTCGAAACGATTCGCCTGCCGGCAATCGCGGAGCTGGTGGCGGCGGTCCTCGTCGGCAACAAGCGCAGCGCGGTGCAGTTCACGCCGCCGCGCGACCCGTCGCGGACGATCATGGCGACCGCGGCGCCGGCGGCCGGCGGCGTCGAGTACGGCGTGATTCTGGTGCTGCACGACATCACCGAGCTGCGCCGTGCCGATCAGATCCGGCGCGATTTCGTCGCCAACGTCTCGCACGAGCTGCGGACGCCGCTCACCGCGATCCGCGGCTACGTCGAAGCGCTGTCGGATGGCGATGCGACCCCAGAGGACAATCGCCGCTTCCTCGACGTGATCGCGCGGCACACCCGTCGCATGGAGCGGCTGGTCGGCGATCTGCTCCGCCTCGCCAGGCTCGACGCCGGGCAGGAGACGCTGGAACTGACTGCCTGCGATACGCTCACGCTCGCCTCCGGCGTGGTCGCGGATCTGTCGGCGGCCGCAGAGGAGCGAGGACAGTACGTCGAGCTGACGGTCGCACCCGGCGGCGAGAAAGTGCGCGCCGATCCCGCGAAGCTGCACGACGCGCTGCGGAACCTCGTTTCCAATGCGATCGCCTACGCGCCGGAGCAGTCCACCATCCGGATCGGCGCGGCGCCGGTTGACGGCCGCGTCGCGCTGACCGTGTCCGACGAGGGCCCTGGCATTCCCGACGAGGATCTCGCCCGCGTCTTCGAGCGCTTCTACCGCGTGGACAAATCGCGCACGCGCGATCCGGGCGGTACCGGCCTCGGCCTTGCCATCGTGAAGCACCTGGTCGAGCTGCACGGCGGCCAGGTCGGCGTTGAAAACCGTCCTGAAGGGGGCGCGCGCTTCACAATCACCCTGCCGGCGGCTTGACTCTATACTGAGGTACAGGGTTCATACTGAGCATCGTCCGGACTGGGGGCTGGGGACTGGGGACTGGGGGTCCCCAGCTTCCAGCCCCCAGCTTCCAGCCCGAGCCCCGACAGCGAAGGAGCAACGTGCGTATCGGTACTGCGGCGGAGCAGGCAGGCGTCAATGTCCAGACGCTCAGGTACTACGAACGGCGCGGGCTGCTGCCACGTCCGCCGCGGCGCGACTCGGGCTATCGCGAGTTCCCGGACGATGCCGTCGGCGTCGTCCGCTTCATCAAGCGCGCACAGGATCTCGGCTTCACTCTCGACGAAGTCGAAGAGTTGCTCGCGCTTCGCAACGACAAGCGCCGCGATCGTGTCCGCATCCGTGCGATCGCTGAACGCCGCGTCCGCCAGATCGATCAGAAGATCGCCGAGTTGCAGGCGATGAAGAGGGCGCTCGGACGCCTGCTCCACTGCTGCCGCGAAGGTTCGACGCTGGAGTGCCCGATCATCGAGGCGCTCGACGGTGCGCGCGGAGTCTCGCGGTGACGCACGTCGATCCCGTTTGCCTGATGGAGATCGAAGAGGCTGACGCCGTCGGATCGCGCGAACACAACGGCGTCCGCTACTACTTCTGCCATCCAAGCTGCGAGGA
>DATFXR010000338.1:0-2905 GCA_035315685.1 Vicinamibacterales bacterium
AACATCCTGCGCGGGGCGCGCCTGAAGGAAGCGGACGAAGCGAAGAAGAAAACGGGTGGCTACTGAGGTGCACGCGATGAGAAAAATCGTCCCAGCGGCAATCGGTCTTCTCCTGGCGGGTGTGCCGGTACTCGCCCACCACGCGTTCGGGGGCGAGTTCGATCCCAACAAGCCGGTGTTGTTGAAAGGACCGGTGACCAAGGTCGAGTGGGTGAATCCGCACGCCTGGATTCACATCGAGGTGACCAAAGACGACGGCAGCAAAGAAGAGTGGATGGTCGAAGGCGGCACGCCGAACACGCTGCTGCGCCGCGGCATCACGCGCGAGTCGCTCAAGCCGGGCACTGTGCTCGTGATCGACGGCTACCAGGCGCGCGACCACTCGCTGTTGCGCGCCAACGGCCGCAACGTCACCTATCCGGATGGCCGCAAGCTGTTCCTCGGCTCGTCGGGCACCGGCGCACCGACCGATGGCGCGGATCCAACCGAGCCAGCCAAGCCCGGTCAGCGCGGTAGGGGTGGTAATCAGTAATCTGAGAATGGCTGATGGCTAATGGCTGATGCCAATGGCGGATGGCCAAATGACGGCACACGTCAATACATCAGCCATGAGCCATAGCCATTAGCCCTCAGCCATCAGCCATGACGAGTATCCCGAGCCTCGCGGTCGGAACCGTCGTCCTCTCTCTCGCGTCGGTCGCGGCGCAAACCCAGAACATCAAACGTCTGCCGGACGGGCATCCTGATCTCCAGGGGACTTACGACATCGCGTCGATGACGCCGCTCGAGCGCGAAGCGGGCACGCCGCTCGTGATGACGAAGGAAGAGGCCGCTGGACTCGAGAGAGTCCGCGCCGATCGCGTGCATCGCGCGGCGCTGCCGAGCGACGGGAATCGCAACGCACCGCCAGTGGGCGGCGACGGGTCCGCGGGTGCCGCTGGGAATGTCGGCGGCTACAACAACTTCTGGGTGGACAACGGCACCGAGTACTACTCGATCGACGGCCAGAAGCGGATGTCGGTCATCGTCGACCCGCCGGACGGTCGTATCCCGAAGATGCTGCCGCAGGCGCAGCAGCGCATGGCGCGCTTCGCGCGGCCGACTTCCGATACGTCGGAAAGCGATCCCGGGTTCGAGGGTTCGAACGCCTACGACGATCCGGAGCGGCGGCCGCTCGGCGAGCGCTGTCTGCTCGGCTTCGGTTCCACGTCCGGTCCGCCGGCCCTGCCGGTGCTGTACAACAACTTCCACCAGATCGTGCAGACGCCGACGACCGTGCTGATCCTCAACGAGATGGTCCACGACGCGCGCGTGATCCGGATGAACGCGGAGCATCTGCCGCCGTCGATCCGCAGGTGGATGGGTGATTCGGTCGGCCGGTGGGAGGGCGACACGCTGGTCGTCGACACGACCAACTTCACCGACAAGACGCGCTTCAGAGGGGCGAGCGAGAGCCTGCACGTTGTCGAGCGCTTTTTGCGCATAGACGCGAACACGCTCCGCTATCGCTTCACGGTCGAGGACCCGCAGACCTGGGAGCGGCCATGGTCCGGCGAGGAAGCGTGGCCCGCGACCGACTCGCTGATGTTCGAATACGCCTGCCACGAGGGCAACTACGCGCTCGGCGACATCCTGCGCGGCGCGCGGCTGAGAGAGGCAGAGCGTCGGTAGCGTCCGCCTTCAGGCGGACCGTGTTTCGCCGCCCGTCCGGGTCCGGCTAAAGCCGGACACTACCGCCGGTTTGGCGGCGTTACGTCCTCCGCGCACAAATTGCGCTATCGTGTGCTCCTTCTCGTCAGAAGGAGAGTACACGATGCTCGCGCGCCGGTTGTTTCCGGTTCTGGCTGTCCTGCTTCTCTCGGCGATCGCGCCTCGTGCGCAGACGCGCGCGCCGGGGATCGCGCCGGACGCCTACAAGCAACTGAAGTTTCGCTACATCGGTCCGGTCGGCAACCGCACCATCGCCGTCGCGGGGATCCCGCGCGATCCCAACATCTACTACGTGGGCGCGGCGTCCGGCGGCATCTTCAAGACGGCCGACAACGGTGCGCACTGGGATGCGATCTTCGACGACAAACCGGTGTCGTCAATCGGGTCGCTGGCAGTGGCGCCGTCCGATCCGAACGTGGTCTGGGCCGGCACCGGCGAATCGTTCATCCGCAGCAACATCTCGATCGGCAACGGCATCTACCAGTCGACCGACGCCGGCAAGACGTGGACGCACGCCGGTCTCGATGCGACCGGCCGAATCGGGCGCATCGTGATCGATCCGCGCGATCCGGACGTCGTGCTCGCCTGCGCGCTCGGGCACGCCTACGGGCCGCAGCAGGAGCGCGGCGTCTACCGCACCGCCGACGGCGGCAAGACGTGGCAGCGCACACTGTTCGTCGACGAGAACACCGGCTGCTCCGACGTCGCGATGGACGTCCGCAATCCGCGCACGCTGTTCGCCGGCATGTGGCAGATCGAGATCCACACCTGGGGACGCACGAGCGGCGGTCCGGGCAGCGGCCTCTTCAAGTCGACCGACGGCGGTGTCACCTGGACGCGGCTCACGGGTCACGGGCTGCCGAACTCGCCGCTCGGAAAGATCGCGGTGCAGATCGCGCGGACGAATCCGAGCCGCGTCTACGCGCTGATCGAGACCGGCGACGGCCTGCCCGCGGCCGACGGCGCGAAGACGCAGAGCGGATCGTTGTGGCGCAGCGACGACGGCGGCAGCAGCTGGGAGCTCGTGAGCTCGGACCGCCGGTTGCGCGGCCGCACCCACTATTACACGAGATTCGCGATCGAGCCGGACAACGAGAACGAGCTGTACTTCCTGTCCGCGGAGTTCACCAAGACGCTCGACGGCGGCAAGACGAGCATCGATCTCTCCGGGCGGCTCGCCCCGACCGGCGACAAC
>DATFXR010000339.1:0-6248 GCA_035315685.1 Vicinamibacterales bacterium
CAGCCACAGATCGAGAATCTCGTCTGCGAGCCCGAATGCCACGATGCGGCCGCCCATCGAGAGCACGTTGGCGTCGTTGTGCTCGCGCGACAGCCGCGCGGTGTAGAGGTCGTTGCAGAGCGCGGCGCGGATGCCGCGCACTTTGTTTGCGGCGATCTGCTCGCCCTGGCCGCTGCCGCCGAGCACGATGCCGCGATCGGCGCGGCCGTCCGCGACGGCGCGGCCGACGGCGAAGCAGAACGGCGGGTAGTCGACCGATTCCTCGCTGTTGGTGCCGAGATCCTCGACGTCGTGTCCGAGGCGCGCCAGCGTGTGCTTCAGGTGTTCCTTCAGTTGGTAGCCGGCGTGATCGGCGCCAATGGCGATTCGCACGACCGCCAATTGTACTATGTAGAACTTGCCATGGTTCCGGCGGTGGTCATCTCGACGCGCGGCGAAGAACGAGTGCGCAGCGGGCATCCGTGGATCTACCGCGCCGACGTCGCCGACGCGCGCGCGACCGCAGGAGACATCGTGCAGGTCCGCAGCGCCCGCGGCCGGACGCTCGGTTCAGCGCTCTTCAGCGATCGCTCGCAGATCACGCTGCGGATGCTCGCCTACGGCGACACCGCCGCCGACGCGGCACTCGTGCGCCGCCGCATCGAATCGGCGGTCGCCTTTCGCGAGTCGCTGGCGATCGATGCCACCGCGTACCGGCTCGTTCATGGTGAATCGGATCTGCTGCCGTCGCTGGTGGTCGATCGCTACGGCGACTATCTCGTCGTTCAGACCTTGTCGCAGGGCATGGATCGCCTGCTGCCGGACGTCGTGTCGGTGCTCGAGGACGTGCTGCATCCGCACGGGATCCTCGCCCGCAACGATCCGCGTTCGCGGTCGCTCGAAGGGCTCGAGCAGCGCGTCGAGGTCCTCGCCGGCGGCGTCCCCGATCTCGTCACCGTCACCGAAGCCGGGATCGAGTACGACGTCGATCTGCGCCGCGGCCAGAAAACCGGTTTGTTCCTCGACCAGCGCGAGAACCGCGTCGCCGGCGCGGCCTATGCGCGCGGGAGGATGCTCGACTGCTTCAGCTACAACGGCGGCTTCGCGCTCGTGATGGGACGGCGGTGCACGGAGACAATCGCGTTCGACGTTTCCGAGGACGCCATCGCCCGCGTGAAACAGAACGCCGCACGAAACGGCGTCGTCGTGGATGCGCGGGTCGGCAACGTGTTCGACGAACTGCGCGGCCTCGAGCGGCTGGGCGAGCGTTTCGACACGATCGTCCTCGATCCGCCGGCCTTCGCAAAGAACAAGGCGGCGGTCGCGAATGCCACCGCGGGCTACAAGGAGATCAACCTGCGCGCCCTGAAGCTGCTCGAGCCCGGCGGGACGCTGGTCACCTGCAGCTGTTCGTACAACGTCAACGAAGCCGCCTTCGCCGAGATCGTCTACGACGCCAGCGTCGACGTGCAGACGCACGTCACGGTCGTCGAGAAACGTATGCAGGGACGCGATCATCCGGTGCTGCTCGGCGTGCCGGAGACGTACTATTTGAAGTGCTTCATCGTGCGTAAGCTGCAATGACGGCCGCCCGGTCGGCTGAAGGTCGCTGGCTTTGCCAGTCTCAGCTCTCGAGGCCGCCTGCGATGATTCGCGCTCCCACTCCGGCCAGAATTCACATCACGCGGTCCGTCGTGATGTCTCCGGCTTCACGAAACGCCTGATGCGCACGGATCTCGCTGACCAACCGTTGCTGCAGTGCGTAGTCGATTCGGAACAGTCCCTTTGCCGTGAGGAGTCGATGCGCCGGATTGCGCCGGTACGACTCTGCCACAATCCAGCCGTGTTTCGATTGGAGCACTCCGATGATGTCTTCGGGGAGCGGCTCGGTGCCAGGTCCCTCTCGCGGTGCGTCGAGGACCCGTTGGTCGATGACCGCGAGCGTGCCGGTCACCTGACGGCGGGCGGCGGCCTGCAACGCCGGGCGCGTCGGCAGCTCCCTGGCGAGTAGTTCATGCAGCCGCTCGGCGAACTGTTCGTTCTCGGCGAAGTTATCGGGAGTGATCGCGCCGGCGTTGCGACGCGAACGAACCAGTCTCCCCAGAAGTTGTTCAGAAGACGGCAAGGCATTGGACATGGCCGGAAGCCAGAAAACCAGGTCGACAGCAGCTGACCCGGGATTCGCGACTTCGATAATCACCATACCGCTTTTCACGACGACTGGAGCATTCGACTGGTCGTCACTGCCATCGTTTCCTGCCGTCCGCGTTCCCTCGTGCGGGCCAGCCTCAGGTCGCGGCCCTCGCATCAGCTTGATGTAAAGCGCAAACGAAAGGAACGACACGCCGAGGTGACGCACCGCGGCGGCGGCCTCGAGATCTCTCATCGCCATGACGGCGAAAATCGCAAACGTGCCGACCAGAACGTACATAATCCCGACGCGGAGGATCTTCGAATCGAAGATGCGGCGGGTCGCATCGACGACGCGGTTCATCGTCGTGCTGGCGATGTCCGATTCCATCACTGGTGGCTCAGGTGCGCGGTCCATGCGCGACCCGTACGGCGCGGCCAATCGCACTGCGGATTGTAGGGCCGTTCCTCATAGCTGACGCGGCAAGGCGCCCCCCGGTTCCGATCGATGGCCGTCTCCTCCCATAATTCGGTCATGTCGCACACTCCGCAGGCCGCCAAACGTGGGACCGCTCAGCCCGCCCGTCGTCGAATTGTGAGCGCGAGCAAGAGCAGCCGTTCCTCTGACCGCGATGTGACTGCCGCCGTCCGCGACGCGAAGCGGGCTCTGGCGCTGATGGCACGCCCGGCCGGCGACTTCGACGCGAGCCGCTACTTCCGGGGCGCCGGAGATCTCGGTTTCTACAATGTCGGCACGGCGAACATTCGTGCGCTGGCGCGGTCGATCCACGATGCGCACCGCGACGAGTGGTCGGTCGAGCACGCGACAGCGTTCGCCGGGGTGCTCATCGTCGATCGGTACCTCGAGGTCAAGTCGCTCGGCATCGAGGTGGTTGCACGATATCGCCGGGACTTCGAGCCGGGTCTGCTGCCAGTCTGGAAGCGTTGGCTCGCTGACAATCACTCCGCGAACTGGGCGACCACCGACGCGATCTGCGGCGCCCTGATCGGGCCGCTGCTGGTCCGCCATCCGCGGCTCGCCGTGCGAATGCTCGTGTGGTCACGCGATCGCAACACGTGGGTGCGCCGCGCCTCGATCGTCGGCTTGATTCCACTGGCCAGGAAAGGCGAGGCGCTCGACCTCGTCTACGAGATCGCGCGGCGCCTTCACGCCGACAGCGAGGACCTGATTCAGAAAGCGGTCGGGTGGGCACTCCGTGAGGCAGGCAAGCCGGATGCCGCGCGGCTCGAACGTCATCTCCGCGACAATGGTCCGTCGATTCCGCGGACGACCGTGCGATACGCCATCGAACGGTTCAGCGACGCGAAGCGGCGCGTGCTGCTGGAGGCGACGCGTGCCAGCTAAGAAGGCGGCAAAGGACAAGAGCGCCGACCGGTTCAAGCACCGGACGCGGCTCGAAAAGATCGGTGTGAAGCCCGAGTGGCGAGTGTCGGTCGTCGCCGTCGGAGATCCCGAGTTCATCCGCGAGCTCCGCAGCGCCGCAGCGGAGGTGGTGGTCGGTCGAACGGTCGAAAACAGCGACGCGATCTTCTTCGGCGCGATCGACGCGAAGGAACTCGTCCGCCTCGCGGTTTTGAAACGTTCACTCAAGCCCGAGGGCGCGATCTGGGTTATTCGGCCGAAAGGTCGTCAGGAGATCTCCGAGCGCGCTGTCATGGATGCCGGCAAGGCTGCCGGGCTCGTCGACGTGAAAGTGATCAGCTTTTCGGAGACTCACACGGGCGAGAAGTTCGTGATTCCAGTCGCGCTGCGCACGCGATGACGATCCATCGCGCCGAATGTCGCGGCTCATGCACGTCCCGACTTAACACACCCGAAACCTAACTGTTTCCCTGCGGTCACATCCCGCTCGTAGTCTGCCGGGATTCACACGGAGGGATGATGAAGATTGGGAGACTGCTGGTCGCGATCGCGGTCGCTCTGACCGTCGATTCGCCGATGCTGTTCGCACAGGTCGATCAAGGGCGGATCGCGGGAACCGTCCGTGATCAGAGCAACGCCTTCGCCGCCGGCGTCGCGGTCAAGCTGATCAATGAACGGACCGGCGAAGAGCGCACGGCGACGACGAACGACAAGGGCTATTTCCTTGTGACGGGCTTGAAGCCATCGTCCTATACGATCACCGTCAGCCGCGACGGGTTTTCTCCCATCACCTACGACAAGATGCCGCTCGCAGTCGGCCAGGAGCTGACGCTCGATTTCGAGCTGAAACCGGCCGGCGTGCAGGAAGCGGTCACGGTCGTCGGCGCTTCTCCGGTGATCGATCTCAGCTCGGCGAAGATCGGCGTGAACCTGGGCGAGCGCGAGGTGAACAACCTCCCTGTGAACGGGCGGCAGATGTCGCAGCTGATGCTCCAGGCGCCGGGATCGCAGAACGCAGGGACGGGCACCTGGCAGGACATCCGCTTCAGCGGCCGCGCCGTCGAACAGAACGCGATCCGCTACGACGGCATCGAAGGTTCGGCGATCATCGACGCTGCGCCGGGCAACCTCAATGGCGAGGTCGCGACGCCGTTCAAGCTGCAGGCGAGCCTCGAGAACATCCAGGAATTCCGCGTCGAGTCGAGCGCCTATCCGGCTGAATTCGGTACCGGCAGCGGCGGGCAGGTGAGCGTCATCACCAAGTCGGGCAGCAATGCGTTCCACGGCGCCGCCTTCGAGTTCATCCGCAACGACGCTCTGGACAAGCCGAACTACTTCGACACGGCGGCGGGCCTGCCGAAGTCGCTGCTCGAACAGAACCAGTTCGGCGGCTCGATCGGCGGACCGATCGCGAAGAATCGGGCGTTCTTCTTCGGCAGCTACGAGGGCTATCGCCTGAAGGCCGGGATCAACATCGTCGAAGCGGTGCCGAGCGACGCGGCCTGGGCGCGGGCCGTGCCGGCCATTGCGCCGCTGCGCCCGGGATTTCTCGCGCCGACGGCCGTGATCCTGCCGGGGAAGTCGACGAACCCGGATTTCGACATCGCCCAGATTCAGACTCCCCAGGAAGTTCACGAGGACTCGTTCAGCGGCCGACTGGACTTCAAGTTCAACGATCGCTGGTCGAGCTACGTCCGTGTCTTCAGCGACCGCGGCGTCAGCGATCAGCCGAACAACGTTGCCGGCCAGGTGATTCACACCACCGCCGACCCGAGGAATGCCGTGTTCAACGTCCAGGGCATCCTCTCGGACCGCACGACGAACGAGTTCAAGTTCGGCTACAACGGCGCGCCGACGACACTGGTCGGCCAGGCACCGGTCGTCAACGGGATCGACTTCTCGACGTTCATCCTCAACTTGAGCGGATCGGTGGCGAACACCGGCATCGCCGGTCAGGGAGCAAGTTCGGGCATCACCGTGCCGGGCGGACTCATCCGCGCCAACAGCGCGCAGAACGGCCGCGCTCAACCGTACGACCCCTACACGCTGTCGTTCATCGACTCGCTGAGCTCCTTGCGCGGCAGTCACTATCTGAAGACCGGCGGCGAGGTGAGGATGATTCGCATGGAAACGGATCGACTGGGAGGGACGACGTACTCGTTCACGAATCTCAACGCGTTCCTCGCGAACCAGCCGTCGACGGTCCAGTATCTGGGCGATGAAAGCGCGCCGAGCGTCTTCAACAACGGCGCTACCGGTCCCCGGCACCTTCAGCAGCAGTACTACATCGCCTACGCCCAGGACGAGTGGCACGTCAATCCGAAATTCACGCTGAACTACGGCCTGCGTTACGACTACTACACCGTGATGCGCGAGGCGAACGACCTCCAGGTGAAGTTCAACGTCGACACCGGCCAGATCGATCCGAACACGACGCCGGCGTTCAAGTCGAGCAAGAACAACATCCAGCCGCGCGTCGGCGCGACCTACGCCGCTTCCGACCGCACCGTCGTGCGCGGCGGGTTCGGGCTGTTCGTCGGTCCGGGTCAGACGGAAGATCAGATTCAGCCCCAGGCCGACTCCGATCGGGTCAGCACGTCGATCACGTCGGGGGCGGCCCTGGCGTTCCCGCTCGACCCGAACATCGCGGTCGCGAACTTCGTGAACAACCCCAACAACCGCAGCTATCAGCCGAGGGCGTACGCGAACGAGTACGAGATTCCCGAGCACATCTGGCAGTACACCGGTTCGATTC
>DATFXR010000340.1:0-3160 GCA_035315685.1 Vicinamibacterales bacterium
CGACACCGCCACGCAGCAGTGGGGCGTCAAGGTGATGCGCATCGAGCTGAAGAACATCACGCCGCCCGAGGAAATCCGCCTGACGATGGAAAAGCAGATGACCGCCGAGCGCACGCGCCGCGCGGTCGTGACGACGGCGGAAGGCGAAAAGGCGGCGGCGATTCTGCGGGCCGAGGGCCAGAAGCAGTCGCAGATCGTCAACGCGGAAGGGTCGAAGGAAGCGGCGATCCTCGCGGCGGAAGGACAGGCGCAGGCGCGGATGCGGGTGGCACAGGCCGAGGCACAAGCGATTCAGCTCGTCGCGCAGGCGCTCGGCGCAGGCGGCAGCCCGGCGCAGTATCTGATCGCGCAGAAATACCTGGAATCGCTCAACGGAATCGCCGGCGGGGCACAGAAGCTGGTGTTCCTGCCCTACGAGGCGAGCGGCATCATGGCGTCGCTCGGCGGCATCAAGGAATTGCTGCAGGGGAAGCCGTAGCTCGGTAGCGCGAGGGGTGAAACGCAGCGCGAAGGCTTCAGCCGAGCGACCGTGCCGTCGCCATCTGCCGACGCTCGGCTGGAGCCTTCGCGCTACGCTTTCGGACCGGTGAACCAGCGCGCGATGCGCGCGTCCTGCGCCGAAGTCGCCCGCGGCGGCACGTAGAGCGTCGTTTTCGGGTACAGCGGCTGCTCCGGCAATCGCCGCAGGGCCATCTGCTTGATCATCGGCTCGGTGATCGGAAACTCGGACGCCTCGTAGACGATGACGGGATGCCGCGCCGGGTAGTGCGGCGCGAGCCTGTCGATGAGGACCTGCACGCGCTCGGGCCGCGCCTGCATCTGCGGCCGGATGCTTCCCTCACCCAGCACGCCCGCCTGCCAGAGGATCAGCGCAACGCTGGGATCGAAGCGGCGCCGGCGCAGCAGGAAGTCGCTCGCTTCGAAGCATTGCCAGCCGAGGCCGCGCGGATCGATCGTCAGGTCGGCGAACAGGCAATCCTCAGCGGAGATGCCCGGGAGCATCCGCGCCTGACATCCGGCGCGGCGCGCGCCGACGATCGCCTGATACGCCGGCGAGACCAGCACGCCAGGATGGCCGTAGAACGCGGCACACACCTGCTCGCCGGCACGGACGGCGTCCACGATACGCTCCGCCATTTCCGCGTAGCTGCGCGTGCGCGACTTTCCTTCTTTGAAGCAGTCACCGAGCGGCGTCGTGCGGGGATTGAGCCGTTGTATCCACGCTTCGGCGGCGGGATTGGTGAGCAGGTGCAAGACGTGTTCGGCGCCTCGGATCGCGTCGAGGGTCTCGGTCGTCGTGTGACGACCGAGCATCAGGCCAATCCCGACCACCACCAGCGACCCTGGCCGGTCGCTGCCGTTCCGTGGTGCCCCCGCGCGGCGCGCACCCATGACTGAGGACCGCCGCGACGACGGCATCAGCGCTTCTTCGAGCCGCCCTTCTTGCGGCCCCCCTTCTTCTTCGCCGGCTTCTTCGCCGCGGGCTTCTTCCTCTTGGCGGGCGCCTTCTTCGGGACCGGCACGTCGTTGTTGGCGAAGCTTTGCAACCGGAACCCGTCGGAGAGGACCTCGTCGAGACGCCGCGCGTCGCGCGACCGAATGACCTCACGCTCGTCGGTGGTCAGCCCTGCTTCGTCGAACACCCGCTCGGGATCCGCCAGGTACGCCGCCATCTGCTCTGGATTCGACACCAGTTCGGCCAGGAAGTGACTCAAATTCCCACTCATCGTTCCTCCTTGAGGCAGACTGACGCGGTAAGGTGTGGAACTGAACGGCGACTACATTACTGCGTCACGCCAAGGCTCGCAAGGAAAGAGACGTAACGCGGATCGCTTCGGAGTGGTTCGAGCGCAGGATCCAGCTTCACCCACGCCAGCCACGGGTCGCGCGCGGCGCGGGCGCGTTCCAGCCAGTCGAACGCGCTGTCGCGATCGCCGACCGTGGCATAGATGGTCGCAATCTCGGACGGGTGTCCCTCCTGCGCCGTCTGGAAACGCTCACCGAGAGTGCCGGCGATCTGTATCGCCTCCGCCTGGCGGCCCATTTTGGCGAGCAGGACCGCCGAGAACACGCGGACCTCGTCGTTGGTCGGATCGACGGCCGCCGCGGCATCGAACGCGGCAGATGCGCGATCGGAGGCGCCCTGCAGCGTGTAGGCACGCGCGATGATCACCCGCGGCCTCACCAGCGCGCTGTTCAACTGCAGTGCCTTTTCCGCCGCGGCGATCGCCTCGTCGTAGCGCGTCTCGAGCAGGAACAGCATCGCGCGCGCGCCGGTGATGTTGGCCGACAGCGGATCGAGCAGCGTCGCAGTATCCAGCTGACGATGCGCGTCTACGAAGTTTCCGCGCTGGGACAGATGCGTCGAGTACCAGTGGTGCGCGCTCGCGTAACCCGGATTCAGGTCGATCGCACGCTTGTAGGCGGCGTCGGCGCGATCCCACTCCAGGCGGTCGTCGAAGACGAGTCCGAGCGACGCGTAGGCTTCGCCGAGCGTGGCATCGAGCGCCAGCGCTTTCGTCGCCGCCTCCTCCGCGCGCGCCGTGGCATCGGCATACGGCACGAACTCGTAGGTCGAGAGCATCGTGTAGGCATCGGCGATGCCCGAGTAGGCTTTCGCGTAGTTCGGGTCGCGCTGCAGCGCCTGCTGAAAATACTGAATGCTCTGCTGCAGGCCGTCCTTGGTGCGCGTATTCCACGCGTAGCGGCCCTTCAGATACAGGTCGAACGCGTCGAAGTTCTGTGCCGGCTGTCGCTCTGCTCGCGCGGCAACGCGCCGGTGCGCGCCCTCGGCGATGGCCGCGGCCAGCTGCTGCTGCAGGTTGACGATCTCGGAGGCGAGCGCCTCGAACGTCTTGCTCCAGATCGGAGACTCGCTGCCCGCGTACATCATCCGGGCATTGAGGCGGATCCGCTTGTCGGGGCGGCCGGACGGCCCGCCGCCGTCGACCACCCTGACCGATCCCTCGAGCACCGCGTCGACGTGCAGCGTGCGCGCGATCTCGGCGACCGTCTTCGTCGAGCCTTTGAACTGCATCACCGACGTCCGCGAGATCACGTTGATGTCCGGCACCGTGCCGAGCATCCCGATCAGCTCGTCGGTGAACCCGTCGGCGAAGTACTCCTGCGACGAATCGGCGGACGCGTTCACGAACGGCAG
>DATFXR010000341.1:0-7722 GCA_035315685.1 Vicinamibacterales bacterium
GTCAGCGTCACCGGGAATGAGCCGAACTGCGTCGGCGTACCTGACAGCAGCCCGGCCGGCGACAGCGTGAGGCCGGTGGGCAGCACGCCAGCGGTGACGCTGACCGTCGGTGCCGGGAAGCCGGTCATCACCACCTGGAACGTCGTGCCTGGCGTGTTCACCACGAATGTCGCCGTGTTGACGCTCGTGATCGCCGGGGGCCCGTTGACCAGGACGGTGAAGCTCTGCGTCGCGTCCGGCAGCGTGCCGTTGGTCGCCGTCAGCGTCACCGGGAAGGATCCGCTCTGGGTCGGCGTCCCCGACAACAGCCCGGCCGGCGACAGCGTGAGGCCGGTCGGCAGCGTGCCCGCGGTCACGCTGACCGTTGGCGCCGGGAAGCCGGTCATCGTGACCTGGAACGTCGTGCCTGCAGTGTTCAGCGTGAATGTCGCCGTGTTCGCGCTCGTGATCGCCGGGGCCTCGTTGACCACGATGGTGAGGTTCTGCGTCGGATTCGGCAGCGTGCCGTTGCTGGCCGTCAGCGTCACCGGGAAGGATCCGCTCTGCGTCGGCGTCCCCGACAACAGCCCGGACGGCGACAGCGTGAGGCCGGTCGGCAGCGTGCCGCTGGTAACCGTGATCGTCGGGGCCGGGAAGCTGCTCGTCGTGACCTGGAACGGTGGCCCCGCGACGTTGAGCGTGAACGTCGCGGTGTTCGGGCTCGTGAAGCCGCCGACCTCGTTCACGTTGAGCGTGAAGCTCTGTGTGCCGGGCGCGCCGACGCCGTTCGTGGCGGTGAGCGTCAGCGTGTGCGGGCCGCCCGTCCCGGTTTGCGGCGTGCCGCCGAGCGTGGCCGTGCCGTCACCGTGGTCGGTGAAGAAGAGGCCGGCTGGCAGTGCGCTCGACGAGAGCGCAGGCATCGGGCTGCCAGAACTGGTGACCGTGAACGAGCCGGCGATGCCGACGGTGAAGCTCACGCTGTTGGCACTGGTGATCGAAGCGATCTGCTGCACGATCAGCGTGAAGCTCTGCGACACGGGCGCGCCGCCGTTGGTGGCCGTGAACGTGAGCGGATAGGTGCCGGCAGAGCCAGCCGCCGGCGTGCCCGCCAGCTTCGCCGTGCCGTTGGCGTTGTCCGTGAACGTCACGCCTGTCGGCAGCGTGCCGCTGCTCAGCGTGATCGACGTCACGGCCGGCGAAGCCGCCGTCGTGATGTTGAACGTCCCGGCGACGCCGACAGTGAAAGCGGTCGACGGCGCGCTGGTGAACACCGGCGTCGTCGTCGCGTTGTTGACGGTCAGCGTGAAGCTCTGTGTCGCCGTTCCGTTGCTGTTGCTTGCGGACACTGTCAGCGGATAGACGCCGGCACTGCCCGCGGTGGGCGTGCCGGTGATCGTCGCCGTGCCGTTGCCGTTGTTCGTGAACGTCACGCCCCCGGGCAACGCGCCGGTCTCGGTGATCGTGGCCGTTGGCGACCCGTTCGTCGTGATCGTGAACGTCCCAAGTGCCCCGACGACGAACGTCGTCGCGTTCGCGCTCGTGATCGTTGGCGCGCCACCACTCGGCGCGGTCACGGTCAGCGTGAAGTTCTGCGTGGACGTGGCAACACCGTTCGAGGCCGTGAAGACGAGCGGGTACGGCCCGGCCGAGCCTGCCGCCGGCGTTCCGGACAGCGTCGCGGTGCCGTCGCCGTTGCTCACGAATGTCACGCCCGACGGCAGCGGTATGGTCGATGTGATCGCGACGACGGTCGGTGACGCCGAGGTCGTCACGGTGAAGCTGCCGAAGGCGCCGACCGCGAACGTCGTCGCAGTCGCGCTCGTGAAGATCGGCGTCGGCGCGTTGTTGACGGTGAGCACGAAGCTCTGCGTCGCCGCTCCGGCGCTGTTGCTCGCGGTGATCGTCAGCGGATAGGTCCCGGCGGTGCCAACGGCCGCCGTGCCGACGAGCGTGGCGACGCCGTTGCCGGTGTCGGTGAACGTCACGCCGGACGGCAGCGCGCCGCTGACCGTCAGCGATGCTGCCGGCGAACCCGTCGTCTGGATGAGGAACAGTGCGTTGGTGCCGATCTCGAATGTCGTGCTGCCCGCAGTCGTAAACGTCGGCGCGACCGGTGGCGTCCCGCCACCGGGAGGCGGCGGGTTGCTGGCGGACGGTTGAACGTCGAGGGTCAGTGTCTGAGTCGCGGTGCCGAGCATGTTCGTCGCGGTCAGCGTGACCGTCGTCGAGCCGGGGGTGGTCGGCGTTCCGGAAATCGACGCGCTGCCGGTGCCGCCGCTGAACGAGAGGCCCGCGGGCAGCGCGCCGCTCAGCGCAATCGTCGCGGTCGGGCTGCCGCTGGTCGTGATCGAGAACACGTTGCTGGAGCCGACGGTCCACGACGCGGTCGATCCGCTCGTGAACGTTGGCGGGCCAGGAACGACGAATTGTGAATTGGAGGCGACGTAGGCGCCGCCGCCAAGCCCCGCGTCGAACGCGAGGAAGGAGGTCATCTGGTGCGCATCGGCGCCGCTGAAGATCTTGACGAGCGGCGGTCCATTCCCCGGCCCGGTGATGATGTCGGCACGTCCGTCGCCGTCGACGTCCGCGGCCGCCAACGTGACGCCAGCGATACCGGGATAGGGAACGAAGCTCGTGAGCACTTCGAGATTGGCGCCGTTGAACGCCAGGACGAGTCCGCCCGCGGACATCGGCGCAACGACGATGTCGGCGCGGCCATCGCCGTTCAGATCACCGACCGCGATGCTCACGCCGCCGACGAAGAACGGCCCGAACGGGAATCCGCCCGCGATCACGTGCCCGTCCGCGCCGCTCAACACCGTGACGAAACCGCCGTTGACGGTTCCAGCCAGCACGTCGGCGTGACCGTCGCCATCGAGGTCGCCGGCTGCAACGGTGACGCCGCCCTGATAGGCCGCGGTGAACGGGAAGGCGCGGCCAAGCTCGTGCAGGTCGACGCCGCTGAAGGCCGCGACCTGCCCGCCGCTGCCGGCGCCGACGATGACGTCGGCGCGGCCGTCGCCGTCGATATCTCCGCTCGCCACGTACACGCCGCCGTTGAACCCGCCGCCGAACGGCGCGAACGACATCAGCATCGAGAGGTCGAAGCCGCTGAAGACCCGCACCAGTCCGCCGCCGGGTCCTGATCCGACGATCAGATCCTGGATGCCGTCGCCGTTGACATCGCCGACCGCCACGCGCACGCCTCCGGTGAAGCCGGCACCGAACGGCGCGCCGCTGAAGATGTCGGCGCCGTCGACGATGCTCGCCGCACGCGCAAGTCCCGCACCGGCGCCGCTGCCCGTGAGCACCAACGGTTGGCCGGCATGTCCGGCGCCGCCGGGAGTTTGTTCAGCGGACGCAATCGACGCCGCTGTTAACACACACACAATGAGCGCAGCCGGCAGTGAGCCGACACGCGTTGTCAGGTAGCCCGATGGCCGCATGAATGGAACTCCGGATTGGCGAATAAGACCGGTCGATCGCTATGAGAGAGCGACCATGATGCGTCAGGACGAGGATCAACAGGTAAGCTTTTTGTCACTCGATCCGCACGCTGTGTGAAAGAGTGAGCAGGCGTGTCACCGGAGTGTCGTCGCGACGACAGAGGACTTCGCGCGACACGGCGGACACTGCTCCGCTCGTAAAGCAAACGTGTATGTGATCGGTGACCGCCGTGTGCCATGTGGGGAGCGGTTGTGACGGCCCACACGCGGTTCAGGACGATCTAACGAAGAATTTCTGGAATGCGAACAGACCGCGCTGTCGTCACTTCACTGCAGCGACGTCGCCGTGATGGTACCAGGTCGACGACGCTGCCGAACTGTCGGCACGAACGGCGGACAAGTCGCCGTCACTCGCACGTCGCCAGTCTCGAGTCGTGAGTCGCACGTCGTGAGTCGCAAGTCGTTGGTCCTCGCTTGCGACCAAGAATGACTGCCGACACCCGAGTCCCGAATCCCAGATCCCGAATCCCGACTCCCAAATCCCGAATCCCAAATCCCGATTCGCGACTGCCGATCTTTTTCTTGACGCCGAGGGCATTCTTGCGAATCATTGCCGCGCTTCAAGATTCAGCCCACGAAGAGACAGCGCTATGAACAATCCGAGTGTGTGGGGAAATCTGCGCAGCCGCTACGAGTCGCGCGGACCGAGAAAACTGCTGGCGCTCGACGGCGGCGGCATTCGCGGCGTCATGACGCTCGGCATCCTCAAGCGGATCGAGGAGGCTGTCGGTCAGCCGCTGTGGCAGTACTTCGACTACATCGCCGGTACGAGCACCGGCGCGATCATGGCAGCGGCGCTCGCCCGCGGTCTGTCGGTGGACGATATCCTGACCTTCTATCAGTCCGCCGGTCCCGAGATGTTCGCTCGGACGCGCTTCCTGGCGCGGCTGAAGAGCCTGTACCAGAATGGCCCGCTCGAGAACAAGCTCAAGGAAGTGTTCGGCGCGACCACGGACCTCAAGCCTGGCGGCCTGAAGACGTTGCTCCTCGTCGTGACGCGCAACGTGACGACCGATTCGCCGTGGCCGATCAGCAGTAACCCTGAAGCCAAGTACAACGCGGACTCGCTCGACGACTGCAACCTGCGCCTCCCGCTGTGGCAACTGGTGCGCGCGAGCACCGCCGCGCCGATCTACTTCCCGCCGGAAGTCGTCGAGCTCGTGCCCGGCAACGAGAAGAAGACGTTCGTGTTCGTCGACGGCGGCATGACGCCGTACAACAACCCGGCGTTCCTGCTCTATCGCTTCGCGACGGCCCCCGCCTACAACCTGAATTGGGAAACCGGTGAAGACAAGATGCTGCTCGTTTCCGTCGGCACCGGCGCCGCGGCGACGCTCGGCGCGACGGCGGACGATCCCGAAAGCAACATGCTGTCTACTGGCGTCACCCTTCCCTCGGCGCTGATGTACGCCGCGTTAGTCGACCAGGACATCAACTGCCGCGCGATCGGCCGCTGCACCTACGGCGAACCGATCGACTCGGAGCTGGGCGACATGATTCCGCGCGACGCGACCGGGACCGTCATTCCGCTCACGCGCGACTGCGGCCGCTCGTTTCTGTACGCGCGCTACAACATCGATCTGAGCACGGCCAGTCTCACGGCGCTGGGATTCACTGGCGCCGAAGCGGATCAGAAGCAGGCCCAGAAGATGGACCTGGCCACGCCCGCGCACATCGACCTGTTGTGGCGGATTGGCCAGGCAGCGGGCAAACAGGTCAAGCGCGAACACTTCGGCCGGTTCGTGTCCTGACACACGACGTTCCGCCAGCATCCGGACGACCGGCCGTAGGGCCGCCCGTCGTGGTTGCCGTAAGATGGCGTTCGGATGCGCGACGATGTCGTCCGGGCGATCGGGCTGGCGGTTGCGGGAAGCTGCTTCGGCGCGATCGTCTGGGTCTACTCGCGGCAGCCGCAGACGCTTGCTGAAGCGAGCGGCGCGCTCTCTGCCACGATCGGCGTCTATCGCATCGATGAACAGGCCTTCGCGGACGGCCTTCGCTTCTTCCGCGCCGATCAGTTTGCGGCGGCCCGGCTCGCGTTCGACCGCGCCGACCAGGCGCATCAGGATCCGCGCACGCAGTTCTACATCGCCTACAGCTACTACCGCGAAGGCTGGGGCCGCGTCTACGTCGACAAGGAGTTGTACGCGCGTGGACTCGCGGCCGTCGATCGCGCGATTGCAGCCGCGCCGCGCGGCCGCATCGTCGTAGACGACGCGGACCTGCAGATGCACAGCGGTGACGAGTTGAAAGCGGAGCTCGAAACCGGCGTGCAGGCGAGCACCGAGGTCAACCCGTTGACCGTCGTTCGACGTCACCGGAAGTAGGCCGGGCGATGACATGAGCCGCGCGGTCGAGGTGTTCTGGCTCCCGCTCGTCTTTCTCGCGGTGACGCTGCTCGGTGGCGTGCGGATCGCCGATCGCCTCGTGTTCCTCCGGCCGCCGCTGTCGGCGCTCGTGCTCGCCGTGCTGCTGCTGGCAGCGCTGGTGCGGTGCGGCGCCTTCGCGCCGCAGCGGCTGATGAACCCGGCACGGTCCGCGCTCCAGAACCTGAGCGGCGTCACCGTACTGGCGACGATGTTCGCGGCGACGGTGCAGGCGTTCAACAGCGTCATCCCGGAATCGGGACTTCCGCGGCTCATCATCGTCGTGTTCCTGTTCGTCCTGCTCCTGAACACGCTGGCGGCGTCGACCGACCGGACGCACGTGCTGCGCAGCACCGCGGTGATCCTCGGCTCGATGTTCGTGCTCAAGTACATCGTGCTTGCTGCGCTCTCGGATCCGGCCGGCGGGTGGCTGAAGCGGGTGCTGCTCGGCGCGCTCGAGGGGGTGACGCTCGGTACGGTGGCGCAGGAACCGTTCGGGCTCGGCACCGGCTACGTCGCGTTCGTGACGCTCGCATTGTTTCTCGGCGGCCTCGCCATCCTGCCGCGGCGCGACTCCGGCTCGAGGCGGGCGCTCGTCGACGCCGGGCCCGGAGCGCTGCGCGAGGCGCAGTGACCCCGGACGGGCCTCATCGGCGTTGCGCGGCGATCGCGGGTTGCTGACTTTGTTATGTAAAGTTATTTGCGAATCTGCTACAATCGCGCGGGTACGCGGAGGGACTGGCACATGACCGATTCACCGACCAGGCAGCCGAGCGCGTTCGTGCCGGTGGCGATGTCTCTCGCCGCGCTCGGCGCGGTCCTCATTCACATCGCCCGGTTCGGCACCGCGCCGCAGCCGGACGAAGGGGCAGCCGCGCACATCTGGCAGATCCTGATGGCCGGCCAGATTCCGGTGATCGCCTACTACGCGATTACCTGGCTGCCGCGAGCCCCGCGGGCAGCGCTCCAGGTCCTCGCCGTGCAGATCGCCGCGGCGTGCGGCGCCGTGTTTCCGGTCTACTGGCTCGGATGGTGATGCGCGCGCGGCCGTTGCTCAACGTGTCGAGTTGGGGTGAAAGTGCCCCGTCATGGCTGATGGCTGATCGCTGATGGCAGATGGCCATGGCAGATGGATAATGAACCATCGACCATTTATGCCATCAGCCATCGGCCATCAGCCATGTCGCGTTTCGCGGTCATCGAGCGCGTCAGCGCGAAGCGATGAATGACGCGCGCATGTCATTGCATCCAGATAACAGCGCCGCGACAGGCATCACAACCGTCACCAGACGCCGGGCGTTTCTGACCCGGCTTCCGCTCGGCCTGGCCGGTTTCGCGGCGGCGTGCCGCGCGACCGGCAACGAAGCGGCCCCATCCGCGGGCACGGCCACGCCAGCGGCCGCGCCTGCTGGATCGACGGGTGACACCGGCGGCGCTCCTCGGCCCGCGCCGCTCCTGCGGGAGATTCCGGCGACGGCGCCGACATTGAAGTGGACCCCCGAGCATCGCGATCTGGTCTACACCTTCGGCGGCGCCGCGCCGAAGCATCGCATCGCACCCGGAACGCGCATTGTTTCCTGGACCGAAGACTGCTTCGACGGCTTCGTCAAGACGGCCGACGACCTGCCGTCGAAGGTGATGCCTCCGGGACACGACAATCCTCAGACTGGCCCCTTCCATGTCGAAGGCGCCGAGCCGGGCGATACGATTGCCGTCCACCTCCTGAAGCTCGAGCCGGCGCGCAGTTATGCCGTGTCGTCGTTCGGCCCCGGCTTCGGCGCGCTGGTCGGCACCGATCGCACGGCGATGCTCGGCGCGGATTTTCCCGAGACCTCCTGGCGCTACGATCTCGATGCCGCCCGCAACACCGC
>DATFXR010000342.1:0-2713 GCA_035315685.1 Vicinamibacterales bacterium
GTCGCGCCACACGACCGGCCGCCAGAACATCATCGCGTTCCTCGGCGGCTTTCACGGCCGCAGCATGGGATCGCTGGCGCTCACCGCGAGCAAGGCGATTCAGCGGCGCGGATTCGGTCCGCTGCTGCCGGGCGTGTACCACGCGCCGTACCCGGATCCGTATCGCTGTCCGCTGGGATCGACGCCCGACACCTGCGCCGACGCCTGCGTCGACTACATCGAGCACCAGCTGTTCACGCACCTGGTCTCACCTGACGAAGTCGCGGCGATCGTCGTCGAGCCGATTCAGGGCGAAGGCGGTTACGTCGTGCCGCCCGACGCGTTTCTGCAGCGCCTGCGCGCATTGACGACGAAGCACGGGATTCTGCTCGTCGCGGACGAAGTGCAGTCGGGGATGGGCCGTTCGGGCAGGATGTTCGCGATGGAGTTCAGCGGCGTCGAGCCCGACATGATCGCGGTCGCGAAAGGGATCGCGTCGGGGCTGCCACTCGGCGTGGCCGTGGCGCGCGCCGGGCTGATGGCGTGGCCTCCCGGTTCACACGCGAGCACGTTCGGCGGCAACCCGGTGTCGTGCGCGGCAGCGCTCGCGACGATCGCGCTGCTGCGCGAGGGCCTGGTGGAGAACGCCGCGGACGTGGGCGCGTACCTGATGGCCGGCCTGAAGGCGCTCGCCGTCACTCATCCGATCATCGGCGACGTGCGCGGCCGCGGCCTGATGATCGGCGTCGAGCTCGTGCGCGATCGTCTGACGAAAGAGCGCGCGGCCGAGGAGCGCGATGCCGTGGTTTCCAGCTGCTTTGCCCGCGGCCTGCTGTTGCTGGGCGCCGGCAAGAACGCCGTCCGGTTCTCGCCGCCGCTCGTGGTCACACGGGAGCAGGCCGATACGGCGATCGAGATCTTCGATCAGGCCCTCACCGAGGTCGAGCGATCGCGCCGCTAAACGCCAATCCGCGCAGCGCGCGCCAAACCGCAGAACGAAGTCGCGGTGCGATCGGCGGCCGCGGCGCGTACGGCATGCTGCCGGTCGCGCCCGCCGTGGCTCGTGGATTGCTTGCATCGTGTGACATCGTGTCGCACGCTCACCAGGTGCTCGGAAAACATGGGGAAGATCTCGCGTGTCGCGAGCTCGAGCGCCGCGGCTACGCAATTGTTGCCAGGCGCTACCGGCGGCGTGGTGGCGAAATCGACATCATCGCGCGCGATGGCGAGACCGTCGTGTTCGTGGAGGTGAAGGCCCGCGAGGATCACGCCTACGGCGCGGGCGCCGACGCGATCACCGCGTTCAAGCGCCGGCGCCTCGCGCTGATCGCGCGCGACTATCTCGTGCGCCATCATCCTGCCGGCTGTCGGTGCCGCTTCGACGTCGTGTCGATTCAGTTCGACACCGGCCGTCCCGTCGTCGAGCTGTTTCAGAACGCTTTCGATGCCTGAGCTCCGTCGCGATCCTGTCACCGGCCGCTGGGTGATCATTTCCACCGATCGTCAGAAGCGCCCCAACGATTTCCGCATCGAGCGCGTGTCGACGATCGGCCGCGATCAGTGCCCGTTCTGTCCGGGACGCGAATCGATGACGCCGCCCGAGGTGCTGTCGTACCGGCAGAACGGCAGCGCGCCGAACACGCCGGGCTGGGACGTCCGCGTGGTGCCGAACAAGTTTCCGGCGCTGCAGGTCGAGGGCACGCTCGATCGCGAGGGCGAGGGGATGTTCGATCGGATGAACGGCATCGGCGCGCACGAGGTGATCATCGAGACGCCGGATCACGATCGGCCGTTCGCGGCGATGGCGGAGCCGGAGATCGAGCGCGTGCTCTCGGCCTACCGCGAGCGAACGCTCGACCTGCAGCGCGACGTCCGGCTGAAGCACATTCTCGTCTTCAAGAATCACGGCGGCGCCGCCGGCGCGACGCTCGATCATCCGCATTCGCAGCTGATTGCGCTGCCGGTCGTGCCCGAGTACGTGCGCGTGGAGCTCGAGGGCGCGCGGCGGCATTTCGAGCTGAAGGACCGCTGCGTCTTCTGCGACATCGTCCGGCAGGAGCTGCAGGACGGCCGCCGCATCGTGCAGGAGAATGCCGACATCGTCGCGATCACGCCGTACGCGCCGCGGTTTGCGTTCGAGACGTGGCTGCTGCCGAAGGCGCATGGCTCGCGGTTCGAGCAGACGCCGCGACATGTGAGCGAGAGCCTCGCGCGGCTGCTGAAGGGGGTGCTGCAGCGGCTCGACCGCGCGCTCGAGTCGCCGCCGTGGAATCTCGTGGTGCACACGGCGCCGGCGTCGGAGGAGGCGGAGTCGTATCACTGGCACGTCGAGATCATGCCGCGGCTGACGCGCGTCGCCGGGTTCGAGTGGGGGACCGGCTTCTACATCAACCCAACGGCGCCCGAAGAGGCCGCCAAGGTCTTGCGCTCGGTGCGGCTGTGATGGTACGTTGAACGTTCGAGCGGGAATAACTCAGTGGTAGAGTGCGACCTTGCCAAGGTCGAAGTCGCGGGTTCGAATCCCGTTTCCCGCTCCAAACCTTCGCTCACGCGTGCCAACCGGGAGCGTGAGCTGCGGTTGGCGAGCCAGGAAGGTTGTCAGGCCGTAGCGCTCCGGGCGCGAAGGCGGACCCACGGCGCGCCGACCACACAGTCTCGCCGGCGCCGTCGCCAAGAGGTAAGGCAGAGGTCTGCAAAACCTCCACCCCCGGTTCAAATCCGGGCGGCGCCTCCA
>DATFXR010000343.1:0-2157 GCA_035315685.1 Vicinamibacterales bacterium
CCGAGCGCGCGTTTTCGCCGCCACGATGTTATGCTTCGCGACACCGAGGCGTGCGATGAATGTCCTGCTGCTTTCGATGCCGGACTCGTTCGAGCACATGCCGGCGGTCGCGATCCGCATCCCGAACGGCGCGCTCGCGTCGCTTGCCGGCAACGTCGATCCGCATCACCGCGTTTTTGTCGCCGACCTGATTCTCGTCCAGGGATCCGTGCGGGCGACCGTGTCGCACCTGGTCCGCGAGATCGAACCCGACGTCGTCGGCCTGTCCGTGATGACTTTCCAGCGCGCGACGGCGCTGAAGCTGGCGCGGCTGGTGAAGCAGGTACGGCCGCACGCCCGCATCGTCGTCGGCGGCTATGACCCCAGCCTGGCGCCGGAGGCCTACGCGGGACTGCCGGAGGTGGACTTCATCGTGCGCGGCGAAGGCGAGCAGACCTTCTGCCAGCTGTTGCGCGTGCTCGAGAGCGGCGGGGATCCTTCGGCGGTCGCCGGACTGTATGGCACCGCGCCGCGTCCGATTGCCGCGCTGCGGACGGCGCCGCCGCGGCTGCCGAACCGCGCCGCGCGGATTCTGCGCGGCTACACACTGCTCGGCCGGGCGGTCGACGTCGTCGAGACGTCCCGCGGCTGCACCTACGACTGCAGCTTCTGCTCGATCATCGAGATGCGGGGCCGCAACTTCCACCCGTATGCGCTCGACCGCGTCATCGCCGATATCGCCGACGCACGGGCGCACGGCGCCGAGGCGATCTTTCTCGTCGACGACAACATCACGCTGAACATCACGCGTTTCGAGGAACTGTGCCGCGCGATCGTCGACGCGGGTTTTTCCGACCTCGACTTCATCGTGCAGGCGATGACCGCGCCGCTCGCGCAGCACGGCGCGACGCTCGCGCCGCTGATGCGGCGCGCCGGGTTCCGCTACGTGTTCCTCGGCATCGAGAACATCGTCGAGGAGGATCTGAAGTTTCTGCGCGCGGCGGCAAAGAACGCGCGACGCGAGGGCGGCAGGACGATCGGGAATGCGAGCATCGCGGCGATCGAGCACCTGCACCGCAACGGCATGTTCGTGGTCGGCGGGCTGATCGTCGGCAACCCGGACGACACCCGGGAGTCGATCGAAGCCAATCTCGCGTTCGCGCGCGAGTACATCGACTGGCCGTACATCCAGCATCCGACGCCGTACCCGGCGACGCCGATGACGGCGGAGTTCCGTGCGCGCGGGCTGATCGTCGACGAGGATCCGAACCACTACGACGGCACGACCGCGGTGGTGCGCACCGAGCATCTCAATGCCGACGATCTGGAGTTCATGCGCTGGCGCGTCGAGCGCTGGATCAAGCTGCGCCACTTTCCGGCTGCGCTGATGCACAGCCCGGCGTTCGTGCTGCGCCACTGGCGCGACATGCTCGGCCACACGTTCGCCGGCACGACGTTGAAGTCGCTGATCGGCCTGGAGAGCGCGCGGGATGTGTTCGAGCGCTACCGGGCGTCGCGGCGACGCGAGCGGGAGCGGGTGGTGGCGTGACCGTGCAATTAAGAAGTGAGAAGTGAGAATTCGTGATTTCTCGTCAGAGCCACGAATTCTTGATTCCAAATTCTTGATTGCTGTACACACAAAAGCCCGCGAGTCGTGAGACTCGCGGGCTTTCACGTTTCAGCGATAATGCCGGCAGCGACCTACTCTCCCATACAGTTTCCCATACAGTACCATCGGCGGTATCAGGCTTAACTTCCGTGTTCGGAATGGGAACGGGTGTGACCCTGATCCTATGACCACCGGCAAACTTGGCTGCCTGGGGTTCTCCGTCGAGCGGCGCCACTCGCAAGCGACGCGTAGCGCTCGGCGTTGATCGTCCCAAGCAATTTCAAAGAGCGTCGTGAGGCCCGGCTGAAGCCTTGGCGCGACGACCGCGACAACTGAATATTCTGCAAACGGCAGTTTTGCCCGACCCACGCCACGCAGCGTTTCTGCGTGCATTGCATTCACCCGGAGCAGCGCTCCGGGCAAAAGCGGAATATATGGTCAAGCCTCACGGCTGATTAGTATCGGTAAGCTCAACGCATCACTGCGCTTACACACCCGACCTATTACCTGGTCATCTTCCAGGAGCCTTCAGGAGCCTTACGGCTCGGGAGATCTCATCTCGTGGAGGG
>DATFXR010000344.1:0-8410 GCA_035315685.1 Vicinamibacterales bacterium
CGGCGTGATGTTCGGCAATCCGGAAACCACCACCGGTGGCCGGGCGCTGAAGTTCTACGCATCGGTCCGGATGGACATCCGCCGCATCGCGAGCATCAAGGACGGCGATGCCGTCGTCGGCGGGCGCACGCGCGTGAAAGTCGTGAAGAACAAGGTTGCGCCGCCATTCCGCGAGGCCGAGTTCGACGTGATGTACGGCGAGGGCATCTCGCGCACGGGCGACTTGCTCGACCTGGCGGTCGACAAGCGGATCATCGAGAAGAGCGGTGCGTGGTTCGCCTACGGCGGCGAACGGCTCGGCCAGGGTCGGGAAAACGCCAAGCAGTTCCTCAAGGACAATCCGGACACGTACAAGGCGATCGAGGACCGCGTCCGCCGCGAGCTCGGCATGACGCGAGAAGAACCGGTCGGGGTCTGAGACAACGGGTTCTAGGCTAGGGTCTCAGTTCAAGGTTCGTGGTTCCTGGTTCTCGCCGAACCAGGAAGGAGCTGCGAACCAGAACCGGGTCCCAAGAACCCGGGAACTCAAGAACCTTAAGAACTTTAGAACTCCAGAACCTCGGCGACGGCGTCGGTGTCAGCGACAACCTTCCGCAGCGCTGTTCTGTCCAAGGGAGCATGCGATATCTCCTTGCAGCTGCGCTCCTTCTGGCCCCGGCCGCAGTAGCGGCGCAGAATGACGTCCACGGAACGTGGACCGCTGAGCTTAGAGACGGCAAGGTGTTTCTCCAGGTCCGCACCTCCCCGCCCGCCGATTGGAACGGCGACAGGTGGCGCGGCGACTGGAACATGGGGCAGACCATCCCGATTGACGAGATCGGCGGTCTGCCCCGCAACGACAATCAGTTCACCGTCTCGAACGTCAAGTTCGAGCTGCGCCGCGAGGCCGGTACGCTGTCCTTCGACGGCGCGTTCCGCGACGGGCGGGGCGCCGGCCTCTTTACGTTTGCGCCGCGAGCCGAGTATGCGGCCGAGATGCGGTCGCTCGGCTACACCGACGATCTGCCGATCTGGCGGCGGTTCCAGCTCGCGGTTCACGACGTCGGCCCGAAATACATCCGTGGGCTGAAATCGGAAGGCTTCGACAAGCTCACGCTCGACGACGTCCAGCGCGCGAAAACCCACGGCGTCACCATCGAGTACGTCCAGGATCTCAAAGGCCTCGGCTACCGCTCGGCCACTCTCGAAAACCTCGTTCGCACGCGCGACCACGGCGTCACCGCCGATTACATCAAGGCGATGCGCGCCGAGGGCATCCAGACAACCGCCACGCTCGACGAGCTGGTCCGACTGCGCGATCACGGCGTCACGCAACAGTACGTGCAGGAGATGAAAAAGGCCGGCTTCGCGAACGTGCCGATCGAGGATCTGGTGCGCGCCCGCGATCATGGCGTGACGCCGGAGTTCGTGAGTGAAATTCGCGCCCTCGGGTTCAACGTCGCCGGACTCGACCAGTACGTGCGGCTGCGCGATCACGGCGTGCGTGCCGCCCTGGCGCAGGAGCTCAAGGCCGCCGGCTACGACAAGCTCGGACCGGAGGACCTCATTCGCGTAAAGGACCACGGCGTGACCGGGGCGTTTGTTCGCGACCTCAGTGCGCAGGGCTTCAAGAACCTGCCGCTCGAAGAGGTCGTTCGCGCCAAGGATCACGGCGTGAGCGCCGACTACATCGCTGACATGAAGGAGCTCGGCCTGAAGGACCTGACGCTGTCACAGATCGTCCGGCTCCGCGATCACGGCATCACGCCTGGTTTCGTCAACCACGTCCGGGCGCGCGGTTACAAGCCGGCGGACGCCGACGAGCTGGTGCAGCTCAAGAGTCGCGGCCTGCGCGACTAACTGCTGCTACGATGCGGCCGTCCGAGCGGCCGATGTCCACGTACCGCGACGTTCGCTACGCGCTTCGCATCCTCGGGCGCAACAAGGCGTTCGCAGCCGCCGCCCTCATCGTGGTTGCGCTCGGCGTCGGCGCAACCACCGCGGTCTTCACCCTCTCGTTGGTGCGGTCCTGCTGCGATCGCTTCCCTACCGCGACATCGATCGGCTCGTCGTTTTCCGCGTCTCGGGACCGGCGGTCGTGCGCGCGCCCGCGCTGACGCCTGAAGAATTCCTGGCGTTGCGGCAGCGCACCGACATCTTCGACGAGGTGGCGACGGTGAACGCCGCGCAGGCGAGCCTCACCGGTGTGGATGACATGGAATCCTGCCGGCCGCGATGATCAGCGACAACTACCTGTCGCTCGTCGGAGCCGCGCCCGTGATCGGCCGGCAGGTGAACGCCCGCGAAGACATGGGCGAGCCGTACGTCAGAGCGATCGACGTCAGCTACGAGTTCTGGCAGCGGCGCTGGCACGGCGATCCTGCCCTCGTCGGACGTCACATCGAAGTCAACAATATCGATGTCGTCGTCGCCGGCGTGATGCCACGAGGCTTCCGCGCCTATCTCGGCCCCGGCACGCCACTGCCGGAGCAGATCGACGTGTGGTTTCCGGGCGCACCCGATTCCGGCCCGCTCTCGCGCAGCGCGCCGGTCGTGGCGCGCCTCCATCACGGGGTCTCGCGCGCCGCCGCGCAACGCGCCATCGACACCTGGATCTCGCAATTCGTCGCCGGCCATCCATCGAGCTACCGGCTCGGTCCGGTGTCGATGATGCTGGTGCCGCTCGAGGAGGACGTCGTGAGCGACGTGAAGCCGGCGCTGGTCGCGCTCGCCGGCGCCGTGGCGTTCGTACTGCTCGTCGCCTGCGCCAACCTCACGAACCTGTTGCTCGCTCGCGCGACGGTGCGCCAGCGTGAGCTCGCGGTGCGGCGCGCGATCGGCGCGTCACGCGTCGACGTCGTGACGATGACCGTTGACGCCCGCGCGTTCTCGTCGAACACCACGGCGGAGCAGCGGCTCCAGTCCTACAACGCCGTGGCGGAGGCCGTACGACGGCTGCCTGGCGTCGAAGCAGCGGCATTCGGGTTGCCGATTCCGCTCACCGCGACACGAATCAGCCAGCGCTTCGCGACGGCGGCCGATGCGCCCGAACAGGTGGCGGCGCAGTTCATTGCGCTGCCCGGCTACGCGGAGGCGCTCCAGGTGCCGCTGCGCGATGGACGCACGTTCACCGCTGACGACAACAGGCGGTCAGACCCGGGAATCGTCGTCGACGAGCGACTCGCGGCCGCGGTGTGGCCGGGTCGTCGCGCCGTCGGTCAGCGGCTGCTGCTCGGCCCCAGCACCGGCGCGCGCACGTGGGCCGAGGTGATCGGGGTCGTCGCGCACGTGCAGGCAACGACCTTGCGCAGCGGCGCCGAGCCGCAGATCTGGGTGACGCATCCCGCGCGCCTCTTCTTCCAGATGGGGCTCGCCGTGCGCACTGCCGGCGATCCGCGCGCCCTGGCACCGTCGATCCGGCGGACAATCGAGCGGCTCGGTCCGCGCCGGCCGGTCACCGACATGCAGACGCTCGAGGCGATCGTGTCGGCTGCTTCGGCCGACACACGGTTCGCGCTCTCCGTCCTCGGCGTCTTCGCGGCGCTCGCGCTCGCGCTCACGGTCGTCGGCGTGTACGGCGTCGCGGCGTACTCGGCAGCGCGTCGCAGGCGCGAGATCGCCGTCCGCGTCGCCCTCGGCGCCTCGTCGCGCGACATCGTCGTGCTCGTCGTGCGCGAAGGAGTCCGCTGGTCGATCGCCGGCGTCGCGGCGGGAATCGTCGGCGCACGGCTCGTCGCCGGGTCGCTCGAATCGCTGCTGTTCGAGATCAGCGCGACCGATCCGGACACGTTCGCCGCAGTGGCGCTGCTGCTCACGTCGGTCGCGCTGGCCGCGTCGCTGGTCCCCGCGCTGCGCGCGACGCGCGCCGACCCGATGCTTGCGCTGCGCGCCGAGTAGCCGCTATCATCGGAATTCACACCTCAGGGCGAGGTAGCTCAGTTGGTAGAGCATACGACTGAAAATCGTAGTGTCGACAGTTCGATTCTGTCCCTCGCCACCATCTTCCCGAACGATGTGGAAGATTTCGAGAGTCGCCCGTCGCCCGACCGTCGTTGGATGACAAACGGGTGACAACCCGGAACGCCTCGAACTCGCTCTTCAGCCCACCCGCGCGTTTTTCGACTTTCGCGTTCGTGAGTCGATCGGCGCGGCGCTCGCGCGCGTGCCGCATCGATTCGGCGAGCGAGTTCGCCCGAGCATTCATGTAGCCTGCGTCGTCGTGAGGTTCGCGTGGCCTGCGAGCCGCTGCAGCTCGTGGACCGGGATACCATCGGCCAACCGTGACAACGCTTCGTGTCGGAGATCGTGCCTGCGATTGAACCGCTGCGCGTTCGATAGCGAGGAGGAGCCGCCATGTATGCTGGAGACCGGTGGGTCAACCATCCCGAGCGGCGAGCCGTTGTCATGGCACGCAGTGGCGAACGCGTGACCTATGCCGATCTCGAGCGCCAGAGCAACGGGCGGCACAGTGCGCCGCCCCATCTGAACACGGCGGCGGCATTCGCACGCGCGCAGCCAACTCACTGTCGCATTGTGGGATGTGTCAGTGAGCGGTCAGGCGTCAACAACGGCAAATCTCAATCGAGAACCATCTGTGTCTGGATGGTGAGCGATAGGAGCTTGCCGGACGCATCCGTGACGCGCGTCTGCCATACGTGCGTGCGCCGGCCCTTGTGAAGGGCTGTTGCCTCCGCGCGGATCACGCCGGCGCGGCCGGCGGCGAAGAAATTGGTCTTGGACTCGAGTGTCGCGGTTTTGACGCCGTTTGCCACGGTGCCCGCCGCGCCCACGGTGTCTGCGAGCGCCATGAGCGTGCCGCCGTGCACCGCACCGCCGAGCGTGGTGAGGTGCTCGCCCACTTCGATCTCTGCGACCACGCGCTCCGGCCCGGTCTCGATGAACCGCATGCCAAGGTGTTTCATCAGGCCCACGTTCCACGTTTGCGTCACGCCGGTCCTCCGTCTGTGAAGCGTTCCTCGCGTCGATGTATCCGGCACTGGCCCGCTGGCCGATCGACAGGCAGTCGTCGTCGTGGCGACGGCGAGCAGGTGCGTCAAACGACAGAGTCGCGTCAGCACCGTTACTGAGGCCTCGCCGCTCGAGACGTGAAGCAGGGGCTGGGCGAACCAGTCGGTCATCGCGCCGATGCTACTATGCCTGCCGTGTGCGACTCGTCGAGCGCGCGGTTCGAGGTCGGCTGCCAGCCTGGCATCGGATTTCCGAATTGCACTCGACACCATCGGGTTCCTGCGTTGATCCGGCCCAGTGGTGGCGCTACACTGCAGCGGGCGCTGGCGTATCGGATTCTCGAGTTCCTGCGAGTTCTAACGGGGTGCCGCACGGTTGGCTACTAACGCGACACATCGTCGAGAGCAGCAGCGTGCGAAGCAGATGACTCAGAACTCCAATCTCCAGTCGGGCGTCCTCTCCTCGCCCGCCGACGCAATGCTAGGCCACGCGATCTCCGAAACACTCAGAGCACGTGCAAGTGACCGGGCTCCACTCTTCGAGCAATTTGTCCGCGAAATCGAGAGCTGTCTGGCTAGTCTTCCAACCGAACGTCCTTGGACCTGCCAGATCTACAACGGGACAGATGGCTCACGCATATTCCGTGGCGGTATCGGCCATTCACTGGTCATCGACCCGGATGGCCGCCTCTGGCGAGCCCGCAGCTATGAAGACTTCGAGACGACCTACAGGCTGACCGACGGAAGGTGCGAAATTGCCACGCTCACGCCGCTGTACGAGCAGATGTGTGAGTACCAGCCTTGATGGCATTCGGCAATCGAGATTGTTCAGGCGCGGTCTCGCTGATAAAGAGGACGAATCTGCATCAGGACGTAGGCGGCGACTGCGAGGCCGATCGCCGCCTCGACGACCGCGCGGCTCCGCAGCGTCGCGGCGAGACCATCGAGCCGGGTGTAAACGAAAATCAGCCACACCGTCTGAGCGAGGACGACGACGCGCGACCAGAGGAGCAGATGCCAGCCCGCGGCCTCGCGGTTCAGCAGTCGCGGCAGGGCCGCAATCATCAGCGACAGCTCTGACACCGCGGTCACCATCATGGGATCGATGAGCGCTGGATAGCCGGTGCCCTTCACGACGCCGACGTCGACGGCCAATGCATAGAGGACCGGAGGCATCCAAAGAGCCAGCAGGACAACAACCGCCCACGGCAGGTTTCGCGTGACCCACTCTCGTGCGGCGTCGGTCACAATCCCACCGTCAGGTCGAGACCGTGCGCCCACAGCAGCTTGGTTCCGACGAGATGAACCTGGATGAGCATCAGCACCCACAGCGCCTCCGCCGGGAAGCGGCGCCTCGCGACCATGATGCCGCCAGTCCTGTTGATGTCCTCGACGGCGTCGCGTGTGATGCCAAACACCACCGGGATGCTGACGATCGTGAACACGCGCGTGAAATCGTACGTGCCCGCGGCCAACACGAGCGCCGCGGCGAACACGCCGGCTTGTGACAGTCGGAAGGATCGCCTGGTCAGGACGTATATCCAAAACGGACCGAACGTCGCGATCAAGTGCAGGAGGGGATGCGCCCGGAAGATCTGCCACAGCCCGACGGCATTGCCCGCCGCGTACGCACCTCGAGACGCCGGCGCCGACGACAACATGAAATTCGTGTAGACGAAGAGTGCGCTTTCGCCGAGCGCGACGCCCAGTGCCACCGCGCGCCATGGCCTCGCGTCGAGACACAGATCCGCAAGCAACACCGCCGCGGCCAACTCCCGGTGGGCGGCAACCATGATCGCCGACAGGATCACGCGTGTGAACGGTGCGTCGGTGGTCTTCAGGAGGAAGAACGCCGCCAGTAAGTACGGATCCGCCTTGCCGAACCAGAACAGCACCACGAGCAGAAGCGGAGACGACAGCATCACGATTGCGGCAAGACTTCGATCCTCCTCGCGGTAGACCCTGTGAAGTGCGGCCCGGAGCGCGACGAAGAAGAGCACGACGCCGAGCCCATGGACGAGGAAGAATGCAGTCAGTTCGTCGATGCCGTGATGGCGATAGTACGACCCGAGGAAGAAGGTGAGCGGCGAGCCGTAGAGGAACTGGTACTGGGGCGCGAGGTTCATCACGAACGGCGCCGCGGACAGCTTGCGAAACTCATCCAGATCGGTCGTGCGGACGCCGTACGCTGCGGCTACCAGCGATGCCGCCAGCCACCAACGCTGCGAGATGCAGGCAAGCAGCTCGACGAGTCTCCCGGGCGGATTGGACCGGGACAGCCGATTCAACACGGCACGTCATCGGCCTTGTCGTTGCGGTCGGACTTCTCATCGTCGGCCATAAGACGATCGTAGCGCTGTTTGTAACTGGCGAGTTCATGAGTAAGGTTACGCACGCTCGGACGGTTGTCGTCGACAACAGCTGCGCGTCACGGCTTCCGTTCATCGAGTCTTTCTCGAGGCGCTCGATCGGCAGCGATCCCGGCCGACCGTCAAGTCGCGAGGTGGAGATTTGTGGAGGCCAGCGCGACCGGAGTGCAGCGGACCTCCGAGGCGGCGCCAGGGATCGCCGGCGCCGCCTCCACTCGTGCTACTGACCGTCCTGGTCGTGGTCTCGATCGAAATCGAACATGTCGAACAGATCGCCCACCGCCGGCATGTTGAGCGGCACGTACGGATTGCCATCGCTCACGATCGGATTCGGAAGATTGTCGCGGCTGCGACCGGTCAGCGGCTGAAGGAACCAGTTCCGCTCGATGAATTTCAGGACCGACGCATGGTCGCCGTAGCTGTGCACGATCCGTCCGCCACGCGAGAATTTCGACACCGCGATGAACGGAATGCGCGGGCCGTCACCGAAGAAATCGATCGGCTGAAAGAACCCTGAGTCCCAGTAGCCGCCACCTTCGTCGAACGTGACGAAGATCGCCGTGTCGTCGAAGAGGCCGGGCTGCGACTTGACCGCGTCGATCACGCGATCGATCAGCGCTTCCAGGATGTCGAGCTTCGAGCTCGCCGGATGGCCATCGTCGAAGCTGTCCGGCTTCACGTACGACACCGCTGGCAGGCGGCCTGCGTCGACGTCGGTGAAGAAGTCGACGGCATCCTTGATGTGGGCGGCGCGCTGGACCGGATCGCCCATGATCGACGCCGCGTATTGAAACGAGTTGCAGATGTCGCAGTACCAATCGCCGCCGGTGCCGATCAAGACGTCGACCGGATCGGTGGATCCGTTGTCGAAGCGCTTCGCCGCGTCATAGCCACCGCCGTAATACGCCCAGCTGATGTGTCGCTCGGTGAGCGCGTCGCCGATCGTCCGGAGCGACGACGGGGGAACCGCCGTGCCGGCGGTGATGGCGGCCGCATTGATCGCGCCGTTCGAGAGGAAGCCGGGCCGCGTGTTGTTGATCATGTAGTAGCGGCCGGGCTCGCAGTTCGACGCGGTGAGGTCGGGACGCCACGGCA
>DATFXR010000345.1:0-5886 GCA_035315685.1 Vicinamibacterales bacterium
GGCCGAGCTGCAGCGCCTCGGCATCGAGCACACCATCGCCTCGCAGAAAGAGCAGCTCAATCAGATGCTGGGGCGCGATCTGCGGACGCCATTCGACGTCGTCGATCTGCCGGAAGCGACCGTCGAGCAGGTGTCGCTCGAAACCGCGCAGGCGCGTGCGCTCGACGCGCGGCCCGACGTGCGGCAGGCGCGGGTCAAGCTGCAGCAGGCGGAGATCGCGCGCAAGATGGCGAAGACCGACTACCTGCCTGACGCGCAGCTCACCGTCTCGTACCTCTCGCCGATGAACATCGAGGGCGCGCCGCGCCAGATTGCCAGCGCTGCGCTGCAGCTGAAGTGGGAACCGTTCGACTGGGGACGGAAGAGCCGCGCGCTGGCGACGAAGGACCTGACGATCAAGCAGGCGCAGAACGCGGTCCGCGAGACCGAGGATCGCGCCCTCCTCGACATCAACAGCCGGTTCCGGCGGCTCGAGCGCGCGCGGGCGGAGCTGCGCGCGGCGCGCGTTGGCCAGGACGCGGCGCGCGAGCAGGCGCGCATTCGCGTGGCGCAGTACTCGACGCAGGCGGCGCTTTTCTCCGACGTCCTGCAGGCCGAGTCGTCGCTTGCGGACATGGACAACCAGTATCAACAGGCGCTGTCCTCCTTCTGGACGGCGCGCGCAGATTTCGAGCGAGCGCTCGGAGAGGAAGTGACGCGATGAGAACCGTGATCGCAGGAATCGTACTGGCCGGCGCCGCTCTCGCGCTGCCCGCGTGCCGCGAGGTGCACGGCGAAGCGAAGCCGCCGACCCGCGCCGTCAAAGTCATCGAGCCGCAGCCTGCGGGCCGCCCGAGCGGCACGCGCTACGCGGTGACGATTCAGCCGTCGCAGCAGATTGTGCTGGCGTTCAAATCCGGCGGCTACGTAGACGAGGTGCTGCAGCGACGCGGCGCCGACGGACGGCTGCGCGCGATTCAGGCCGGCGACATGGTGACGTCCGGCGCCCGGCTGGCGCGGGTCCGCGACGCTGATTATCGCGAGCGCTTCAAACAGGCGACCGCGTCGTTGAGCGAGCTCGAAGCGGCGCAGATCAAGGCCGACCACGATCGCGAGCGGGCACGAGCATTGTTCGCCGCCGAAGCGCTGACCAGGCCGGATCTCGACGCGGCCGAAGCGGCGCACGACGCCAACGTGGCGCGCCTGGCGTCAGCGCGCGCGCAGATCGAGCTCGCGGACATCGCGCTGCGCGACACCGCGCTCGTGGCGCCGGCCGGCGGCGTGATCCTCGACCGGAAGATCGAAACGGGGAGCCTGGTCGGATCGGGCACGACCGGTTTCGTGCTCGGCGACATTCGCGTGGTGAAAGCGGTCTTCGGCGTGCCCGACGCGCTGGTCAGCCGCATCGCGCCCGGTCAGGCGCTCGACGTGACCACCGACGCGTTCCCCGGCAAACGGTTCACCGGCCGCGTCACCGCCGTGTCGCCGGCCGCCGATCAGCAGACGCGCGTCTTCGACGTCGAGATCAGCATCGCCAACGCCGACGGACGCCTCCGGCCGGGAATGATCGGCGGCGTGGAGATCGTCGCGGATGCCGCACACGAGACGCCGGCCGACGCCGGCAATGTCGCCGTCCCGCTGGCGGCGATCGTTCGCGCCGCCGGCGGCGGCGATCACTATGCCGTGTTCGTGGCGGAGGGCCGCGGCGACAAGGCGTTGGTCCATTCGCGCGCCGTCGAGCTCGGCCGCGTCACCGGCAATTTCGTCGCGGTTGGCGGCGCGGTGCACAACGGCGAGCGCGTGGTAGTGATGGGCGCGAGCCTGCTGAAGGACGGCGAAGAAGTACGGGTGATTCCATGAGCCACGGACGCACCGACCAGGACATCGTCGCGCACACGCACAACACGGCCCGCTTCTTCACCGAGTGGCGCCACATCTCATGGGTGCTGCTCCTCGGCACCGTGGCCTGGGGCATCTTCGGATACCGGAACATGCCGCAGCGCAAGGATCCGGACATCCCGATCAGGCAGGCGCTCGCACTCGTGCCCTGGCCGGGAGCGAACGCCGAGAAGATCGAGCAGCTGGTGACACGCCGCGTCGAAGAAAAGGTCGCCGAGAACGCCCGTGTCGACAAGATCGAGTCGAACACGCGCACCGGTCTGACCGCGATCTTCATCACGCTGGTCGAAGGCTCCTTCGACGTGCCGAAAGAGTTCGACGACATCAAGATGAAGCTCGATTCGATTACCAACCTGCCGGACGGCGCCGGCCCGATTCAGTTCGTGAAGGACTTCGGCGATACCGCGGCGCTGATGCTCACCGTGGCCAGCCCGAAGACCGGCGCGCTCGAGATCGGGCTGCGCGCGAAGGCGCTGCGCACGGCAATCGAAGACGCGCGCGCGGATGCTGCCGGTGGTTCCCCGTCGCGCGTGACGATTGCCCACGGCCTGCCTGAATCGATCGAGCCGGACGCCGTGCGGCCACCGGTCGACCTCTTCGTCGAGGCAGCGACGGCCGACGGCATCCTGCGCGACGCGCGTGTCCTGCAGGGGACCGGCTTCGTCGCGGTGGACGCAGCGACCGATGCGGACGATGAGGCGATTGAGGCATACACGCGGAAATTCCTGCGCGATCGCCTGCGCGCATCGGAGATGCATCCCGATGCGTGGACCGCGATCGTCGTCCGCGATCCGGCGGAAGCAGAGAGGAAGCTTGCGGCCGTTGCCGGGGACAAGTACACCTACCGCGAGCTGGACGACTACACCGACCTGATCACGCGGACGCTGAAGACGCTGCCGATGGTGTCGAAGATCGCGCGGTCAGGCCTGCTCGACGAGCGCGTGTTCCTGGAGTATTCGCAGGAGCGGCTCGCCTCGTACGGGGTCAGTCCCGCCACGCTGCGGGACGTGCTCGCCGGGCGCAACATCACGGCGACCGGTGGTGTGCTCGAAGTGGGCGGCAAGAACCTGACCATCGATCCGTCGGGCGAGTTCAAGAGCGAGCACGACATCGGCGACGTGCTGGTGCCGACGGGGAACGGCCGTGCCGTGTACCTGCGCGATCTGGTCGAGGTCGGCCGCGGCTACGCCAGCCCGCCGTCGTACCTCAACTTCTACGGCGCGCGGATGGCCGACGGCCAGTGGCGACGCAGCCGCGCGGTCACGCTGGCGATTCAGATGCGCAGCGGCCAGAAGATCGACGGCTTTGCGAAGGCGGTGGACGCGCGTCTCGCGGAGCTGAAGTCGCGGCTCCCCGAGGATCTCGAGCTGGCGCGGACCTCCGATCAGCCGCGCCAGGTCGCCGAGAACGTGTCGCTGTTCATGAACAGCCTCTACGAGGCGATCGCCCTCGTCGTGCTGGTCTCGCTGATCGGCTTCTGGGAGTGGCGCTCGGCGCTGCTCATGGCGCTGTCGATCCCGGTCACCCTGGCGATGACCTTCGGCATGATGTACGCGCTCGGCATCGATCTCCAGCAGGTGTCGATCGCCTCGCTGATCATCGCGCTCGGGCTGCTCGTCGACGACCCGGTCGTCGCGGGCGATGCCATCAAGCGCGATCTCGCCGCCGGCCATCCGCCGATCGTCGCCGCCTGGCTCGGACCGACGAAGCTGGCGACCGCGATTCTCTTCGCGACGATCACCAACATCGTCGCTTATCTGCCGTTCCTGATGATGCCGGGCGACACGGGCACGTTTCTCTACAGCCTGCCGGTGGTGATTGGAAGTTCACTGGTGGCGTCTCGCCTCGTCTCGATGACGTTCATCCCGCTGCTCGGCTACTACCTGCTGCGGCCGAAGGCGGAGCCGACCATCGAGGAGCGCCGCCGGTCGGGATTCGCGGCCGCCTACTACCGCGTCGGCCGGATGGCGATCGCGCATCGCTGGGTGTTTCTCGCCGGCGCCATGGCGTTTCTCGTCCTCGGCGGCGGAATCGCGTCGCAACTGAAGACGCAGTATTTCCCGAAGGACCTGCAGTACCTGTCGTACGTGGACGTGTGGCTGCCCGAAGACGCGCCGCTCTCGGCGACGCAACAGGCGACCGGCGAAGCGGAAGCGATCATCCGCGAGGTCGCCGGCGACCGCCTGCACTCGTTGACGACGTTCGTCGGCGGGGGCGGGCCGCGCTTCTGGCTCTCGGCGTCGCCAGAGCAGTCGCAGCTGAACTACGCGCAAATCCTGATCGAGGTCAACGACAAGCACGCCACGCTGCACCTGGCCGAATCGCTGCAGCACGCGCTCAGCGAGCGCATCGCCGGCGCGCGTATCGACGTGCGATTGCTCGAAGTCGGCGCGGCGGTCGGCATCCCGGTGCAGATCCGCGTCGCCGGCGAGGACATCCCGACGCTGCGCGGCCTCGCCGCATCGGTCAACGACGTGCTGCGCCGTGTGCCGACGGCGGCGCGCGTCCGCGACAACTGGGGTCCGGAGAGCTTCGCCGTGCACCTGAAGACGGATCCGGACCGCGCGAACCTTGCCGGCCTGACCAATCGCGAGGTCGCCGGTGCCTCGGCGACGGCCATGAACGGCACGGCGGTGTCGGTGCTGCGCGAAGGCGACAAGCAGATTCCGATCGTCGCGCGGATGCGCGTGGAGGAGCGGGCGGCGCTCTCCGACATCCGCAGCCTCTATGTCTACTCGGCGAAGGGGCAGCAGAAGGTGCCGCTCGAATCGGTGACGACCGTCGAGTACGGCATGCAGACCGAAAAGCTGCAGCGTCGCAACCAGTTCCGCACGATCACGATCTCGGCGTTTCCCGTGGACGGCGTGCTGCCGTCCGAGGTACTGAACGCCGCGATGCCGGGCCTCGAGGCGCTCGAGCGGTCGATGCCGCCCGGCTACACGATGGAGATCGGCGGCGAGTACGGCGAACAGGTGAAGGGCTTCGGCAACCTCGCGGTGGTGATGCTGACCTCGATCGCGATGATCTTCCTGGCGCTGGTGCTCCAGTTCCGCCACGCGATCAAGCCGCTGATCGTGTTCGCGGCGATTCCGTTCGGCATCATCGGCGCGCTGATCGCGCTGTGGGTCATGGGCGCGCCGTTCGGCTTCATGGCGTTCCTCGGCGTCGCCAGCCTGATCGGCGTCATCGTCAGCCACATCATCGTGCTCTTCGACTTCATCGAGGAGAAGCGGGTCGAAGGCGAGTCGCTCGAGGACGCGCTGCTGGACGCCGGCATCATGCGGCTGCGGCCGGTACTCATCACCGTCGCGGCGACGGTCATCGCGCTGTTTCCGCTGGCGGCACACGGCGGCCCGCTGTGGGAGCCGATGTGTTACACGCAGATCGGCGGCCTGAGCGTCGCCACCTTCGTCACGCTGCTGGTCGTGCCGGTGATCTACGCGATTTTCGTGAAGGACCTCAAGATCGTGAAGTGGGAGAAGGCGTAGCGGGGAGTGCGGGCGCGATGGGCCCGGGGAGTGTGGGACCGATTGGCCCGTGGGGTGGGCGGGGTAGGACCGATAGGTCCAGCTCGCGCGAAGCGCGAGCCCGTTCCCCACCCAGCCTATGGGCCTATCGGTCCTACACGCTTAGCTCCCGGGGATCATGAGATGCGCCGTCGACGTGCCGGCGTTCATGATCCAGATGCCGCCCTGCTTGTTGTCGGCAGGCAGCCCCATCGACTGCGCGGTCGCGCCGGGCACGGCGACCGTCGTGTGAACCCGAGTCGCATGCTCTTTGTCGGGAGCGTTCATCGTGAGCCACACTGATCCGAATTCCGGCTTCGCGCGCGTGCCGTCTTTCTCGGCGGCGTCGATCGCCGCCTGCCGCGCGGTCTTGTCGGCAATCGCTTCGAACTTGCGATTCTGCGCGACGCGGTCGAGGTTCGCGATGCTGGTGCACTGCACCGAGAACGGCTGCTGCCCGGGATCGCCCGACCGGTCGTAGCACACCAGCCGGTTGGTCCCT
>DATFXR010000346.1:0-7065 GCA_035315685.1 Vicinamibacterales bacterium
GCAGATCCGGGCGCGGATGTCGGCGGAGTTCTCGCCGATGCCCGCCGTGAACACGAGGCCGTCGATCCCGTGCAGCGTGCTCGCGAGCGCGCCGATCTCCTTGGCCGCGCGATAGACGAAGTAGTCGACCGCCAGCCGCGCCTGCGGCTCACTGCTCGCGAGCAGCACGCGCATGTCGTTGCTGATACCGGAAATCCCGAGCAGACCCGATTTCTTGTAGAGCACGGTCTCGACGTCCGTGGCAGACAGGCCGAGGTTCTGGAAGAGGTAGAGAATGACGCCGGGATCGACCGCGCCGGGCCTGGTTCCCATGCAGAGGCCGTCGAGCGCCGTGAATCCGAAGCTGCTGTCGATGCTCGCGCCGTCGTTGAGCGCGCACAGGCTCGCGCCGCTGCCGAGATGCGCGACGATCACACGCCCCCTGGCGATCTCGGGCGCGACCTGCGGCAGAACCGAGGCGACATACTCGTAGGAGAGACCGTGAAAGCCGTAACGCTGCACGCCGGTATTGCGGATGTCTGCCGGCAGCGGGATCACATCGGCCACCGCGTGATGGCCGCGATGAAAGCTCGTGTCGAAGCAGGCGACCTGGGGCACGCCCGGAAGCCGGTGTGACACCGCCTCAATCGCCGCGAGGTTGTGCGGCTGATGAAGAGGCGCGAGCGGCACCAGCTGCCGCAATTCCTCCATCACCGTCGGCGTGACGACGGCAGGCGCAGCGTAGCGGGCGCCTCCATGCACGACGCGGTGCCCGACCCCCAGCACGCGCGCGCCTTCGAAGCGGCCGCGCAACCAGTTCGCCAGCGCCTCGAGCGCAGAGGGCCCGTCGCGCACCGCCACGTCCAGTTGCCGATCGTCCACCTTCTCGCCGCCCTCGTCCTTCGCCGAAAACCGCGGGGACGTGCCGATGCCTTCGATCTGGCCTCGGACATCCGGCTGCCACGCCCCGCGGTCCACGCACCGGTAGACACAGAACTTCAGGCTCGACGAGCCGGCATTGAGCACGAGTACGACGCCGTGATCAGCCATGGCGAATGCCTACGTGACCACTTGAAGGGATTGCCGCCGGGCGCGCGCCGCCATCACCGCGACCGCGCAACTGGCGATTCGCGATCGAACGCTGTCGGCGCGGCTCGTCAGAATGACTGGAACGCGTGCGCCGACCACCAGCCCGGCGCTGTCGGCGTTGGCCAGGAAGCTGAGCTGCTTCGCGAGAATGTTTCCCGCTTCGAGATCCGGAACGAGCAGGATATCGGGATCGCCGGCTACCTCTGACGTGATGCCCTTGATTCGGGCCGCCTCGCTGCTGATCGCATTGTCGAACGCCAGCGGGCCGTCGACGATCGCGCCCTTGATCTGTCCGCGTTCCGCCATCTTGCACAGGCAGGCGGCGTCGATCGTCGCCGGCATCTTGGAGTTGATCGTCTCGACCGCGGCGAGGATCGCCACCTTCGGACGCTTCATCCCGAGCGACACGACCAGGTCGATCGCGTTCTGGCAGATGTCGACCTTGTCCTCGAGCGTCGGCGCGATGTTGATCGCCGCGTCGGTCACGACGAGCACCTTGTGATAGGTCGGCACATCCATGATGAACACATGGCTGACGCGGCGCCCCGTGCGCAGACCGGTCTCCTTCGCGACGACCGCGCCGAGGAGCTCGTCGCTGTGGAGGCTGCCCTTCATGAGGATTTCCGCCTCGCCCTGACGCACCAGCTCGACGGCCTTCGCGGCCGACCCATGGCTGTGCGGCGCATCGACGATTCGCGTGCGTCCCAGATCGATCCCGCCCTGCGCCGCGACCTCCTGAATGCGGGCCGTCGGGCCGACGAGGATCGGGATGATCAGTCCCTGTTTGCCCGCGTCGATCGCCGCCGCCAGCGCGGTCTCTTCGCACGGATGCGCCACCGCGGTCCGGGTCGGCTCGAAGCTCTGGCACCGCGCCAGCAGCTGTTCGTACTTTCCGGTTCCGGTTTCTCTGGTCATGACACGCTCTCGAACGCCGCAACCCGTGATCGCGCAGACGGCCCGGTCTCGCGCAGGACGAGGGTCAGCACGATCGCGATTCCGACGCCGTACAAGAGGGGTTCAAATGCTGTCTGGTAGTGCTCGAGCGACATCGCTGTTGCGCCGCCGCTCACCGTCGTCAGCAGCCAGCCGAACACCGGACCGAGCAGCGCGCTGAACGTGAAATTCAGGAAGTTGACGACGCCGGTCGCCGTGCCGCTCAGATGCGGCGGATTGGCCTCCTTGATCACCGTGTATGGCAGCATCGCGGCGCCGCTGGCGAGCCCCGCGATCATGCCGACGACGTACGGTGGGAACACGGCCGGTCGGCCGTAGAGCATCCACGCCAGGCACGCGAGCAGGACGACGGCGCCGGCCATGATCACCGGCTTGCGCCGGCCGAGGCGATCCGACACGAGCCCGAGCAGCGGACAGCCGATGATCCAGCCGAGCGGAACCGACGCCGACCGCAGGACCGCAGACGCGTAGTCCACGCCGCGCGCCTCCTGCAGGTACCGCACGCCCCACGTCATGTCGAAGATGGTCGTGGGGATGAAGAGGAGTCCCGCGATGATGCCGCACAGAATCGACTGCGGGTTGCGAAACACCTGGCCCAGCGCCGCTACGGCTTCCTGCAGCCAGTTCTCGCGGGAATCGGCCTGCTGCGAGCCGGGCAGCATGAAGAACAGGAGCGCGCTGATCGCAAGGCCGAGAATTCCCATGCCGAGCCAGAACGCGCTCCAGGCGACGCCGGCGGCAATCATCGGGCCGACGGCGAACTGCCCTGCCGACCCGCCCGCCATCCCGAACATCTGCGTCGCACCGATCAGGGTCGCCGCGCGCGACGCCGGGAAGTTCGTCGTCGCGATATACGCAGCGCCGACGAGCGCGAAGACGCCGCCCGCACCCTGCAGCAGCCGTCCCAGGCTCGCCGCGTTCGTGTTGCCCGACGCAAAGAGCAGCGCGCCGACACCGACTGTGGCCGCGCCGATCGGCACGACGCGGCCAGGCCCGAACCGATCCATCGCCACGCCCGCCACGAGACTGAACGGCGAGTAGCCGTAGTAGAACAGGCCCGCCATCGACGCGACGCCGGCGGCGCCGAGCCCGAACGCCGTCGACAGCTGAGGCATCATCACCGCAGGCGCCGATCGCAGCGTGTACTGGTAGAAGTAGTACACGGCGGTGATCAGCCACGCGATGACCGCTGTGCTGGTGTCGCGACGCATCCGGTCTCCTGGTCTCCGCGCGGCAGAGCCCTAACAGAGCACGACAGACACCGCCAGGCCGCCTTCCGAGGTTTCCTTGTACTTGGCGTTCATCTCCTTCGCGGTGAGGGCCATCGCGTCCACCGTCGTGTCGAAGTCCACGCGGCGGTTCGCCGGGATCTCGTTGCTCGCGATCATGAAGCCCGTCCAGGACTTCACGGCGCCGAACGCGCACCGCTCGATGCAGGGGATCTGCACGTAGCCGGCGACCGGATCGCAGGTCATGCCGAGGTGATGCTCCAGCGACGACTCGGCGGCGTTCGCCACGACCTGGTGGTTGAAGTCGTGCGCCTGCGCGAGGAACGCCGCGCCCATCGCCGACGCGACGCCGATCTCCGCCTGGCAGCCGCCCTCCGCTCCGGACAGCGTGGCGTTGTGCTTGCACAGGTAGCCGACCGCCGCGGCGGCGAGCATCCCTTCACGGATTTTTTCCTGCGGCAGCTTGCGGCCGCCTTCGCCGACGGCGTACACCAGCGCCGGCATGACGCCGGCGGAGCCGCCGGTGGGCGCGGTCACCACCAGATGGCCTCGCGCGTTCTCTTCCGATCCCGCCAGCGCGTACGCGGACACGACGCCGAGCCCGCGCTGCCTCTCGTACTTGTCGTCCATCGCGCGGGCATACACGTCGCCCGCTTTCGTCTTCAGCTTGATCGGGCCAGGCAAGGTCGCGGACGGTGCCTTCAGCCCCGACTTGACGATGTTGACCATCGCCGTCGTGATCTTGTCGATGAACGCGTTGATTTCCGCCTCGCTCTTGCCGGAGACCGCGACCTCGTTGGCCATGACGACCTGCGAGACAGCCAGCTTGTTGTTCGCCGCGTGCGCCTGCAGCTCCTTCATCGTGGAGTACGGGTACTTCGGCTGCCCTTTCTTCGGCGGCTCGTATCCTTTCCACTCGATGAAGCCGCCGCCGACCGAGTAGTACTCGAGCTCGTACAGGACGTCGCCGCCCCCCATCAGCCTGCACGTCATCGTGTTGGGATGCTTGAAGTCCCCCTTCGGCGCGTCGTAGATGATGTCCTTCAGTGCGACGTTGAAGGTCTTCTCGCCGAGCTTCACGGGGAACGTCTGATCCGGATTCGACACCAGGCTGTCGAGGAACTCCGGTTCGACGGTCGCCGGCTCTTTGCCGATCACGCCGGCCAGCGCGGCGCGTTCGGTGCCATGACCTTTGCCGGTGGCGCTGAGGCTGCCGTACAGGTGGACCTTGATTCCCGTCGCCCTGGCGAGTTGATCCGCTGGCAGCTTCGCGCAGCGTTGGTAGAAGTCATACGTAATCCGCATCGGGCCGATGGTGTGCGAGCTCGATGGACCCGGCCCGACCTTGTAGAACTCCTCGAGCGTGGTCATCACAGGCCCCTTGGCCTTCTTCACGACGTTCAGATCCTCGGACAGCGGCACGGCGGGCTTGGGGGGCGCAGGCGGGGGCGCGGCGGCGGCCGTCTGTTGCTCGGTGGGCGCCGAACAACCGGTGATGACAGCCATGGCGCCGACGAGCGCGCTGCGCATCATGAAGGCGCGGCGATCGATGCCCTGCGGAACCTCCGCTGCGTCCAAGCCGGGCACGTCGACTATCTGATCCTGTTTCACGGATGTCATGTCTGCCTCTCTTCGTTGACCCAGGGATGCACGAGGCCAACACGGACAGAGCAGGTGCCATGCCCGCACGCTTCAGGCGTTCGGGCAGTCAGCAACTCGTCGAATCGTGAGGTTTTTGGCGATTTCAGGCACGAGGGTGCCGTTCCGCGGCAGGCCGCCACTCCATCCGAGCGGAGGGAGGCTCCCAAATGCCGGGCGGAGCGAGCTCGCGGACCTCCGGGTCACGAACGGGTGGATGCCGGCTAAACCCCTCTATTCGCGCCCTCTTGCGCCGTCGGCTGCGTCCATTCGTGGTTTCAGCTCGGAGAGGTGGGCCTTCGCGAACGTGACGTTCGCCGGCGAGGCCACGATGCGATCGCTCTGCGGCAGCCCCTGCGCCACCATCAGTGCCATTCGCAGCGTCGGCACGCCGACGAGGTACTCCTTCGCGGTCAGGTTGTTCTGCTTCAGGATCGCCATCGCCCTGGGATCGTTCTCGACCTGGGCAAGCTGCTCGGCGGGCGTCATCGTCATCGATTTGCGGATCCGCTCGGTGTAGTCCGGCAGCGACGCGACGTACTTCGTCATTGCGTCCATCGCCGTGAGCAGCTGATTGGCGCGCGGCATCGTCAGCTGATAGTCGAGGATCTGTTGACGCCGCTCGGCGGCGGCCCCGGACGGTTGTCCTGCAGTCAGCGTCAGTGAGATGGCGAGCAGGGTCGTGACGCACGGCATGTCGGTCTCCTTCGCAGCAGGACGCGCAGGCGACGTGGAGTTGCGAGGCCGCGATCATAACGCGCCCCCTCTTCATCGGCGTGACCGAAAGAGCGCGACGCGGTCGTACGCACCCCGCGAAATCTGGCTGGCCACAACGCGGGCGTCGGCGAAAGATCTCTACAACACCTTGTGATCTGCATTGGGGAGACGGCTCGAAACCCGTGCGAGGTTCGGCCGGTCGCTGGCCGCCCCGAAAGGGGGGCCTCCGCGGTTTGAAACTTCTCTGCGTGCTCAGCGTTCTCTGCGGTTGCGTTCCCGCCGCTGGTCCGGCTGAAGCCGGACGCCACGTCCAAACGAGGAGTGTTCTCTAGCCGCGGCCGACACGTGCCGCGAGGTGGTCAAGGTGCGCCTGCAGCGCGACGAAACGTCTGGTGAGGAGATTGACTGCGTCCTCGAGCTGCGTCAGCGCGAGTTCGACGCGGGCGACGCGGGTCTCCAGCTCGATGGTCTTGAGAGCTGCGCCGGTATCCGAGGCCGAGTAACGAGTGCGTGAAACTGTGGACGTGCGACGACTGGCCAACGCCCGCGGATGGTAGCGAAGTCGCGATGCATTGTCACTACCATCAAATGCTGAGGTAGTGGACAATCCCGGACGCGACCGCCGTGTCGTCGCGCAGAGCGCAGCTCTGACCCGACGACGAAGCAACCGACGGGATTCAGACGGACAGCATGGCGAGCTGCAGGCCGCTCACCAGATTTTCCCGCAACTGGCGAAGCTTGGTCGCGTGGATATGACACGCGACGCCAATGCGCGACCGTCGAACTGCGACTCGCGATCGCCCGGCACGACCTTCGAACATGTCCAGGCGGGCACGCGAGGTGTGCAGCAGCATCTTGAAGCTGGGCAGACTCATGCCGAGCAATGCCGCCGAGTCCTTGTCGGCGTAGCCGTAGATGTCGGCGAGGAGAACCGCGACCTGCTGTCCGGAATCCAGCACTTGATCACACCGGCGCAGCCAGTCGGTGACGCGGCGCTGGACGTCGCACCTGGCAACGACGCTATCGGGCGGAATCCGCAACGCGGACTCCCGATCGTTGCTCACACCGGCGTCGATCGCGACGAAGTCTATCTGCTTGCGCGAACGGTGGTAGTCGACGATCAATCTGCGCGCGATCGCGAACAGCTCGTCGGTGAATGTCTCGACGTTCGCGCAGGCGATCGCCAGCACTTCCTGCGAGATGTCGGCGGCGTCGGCGGAATTGGCGACACAGTGTGATACGAACCGGTGAACGTCCTCGGCGACGAGTTCGATGTGGTCCACGTGATGTCCCTCTCGACGTGCGCGTGACTCGTGGCGAAAAAAGGGCCGGGCGCCCTCGTGGACGCCCGGCCCAGGACTGACATGCGCTACGGCTGACGGATCTCGATCGCTGCGAAGTTCCAGCGATCGGTACCGACGCCGGTGACGCCTACGGTGGTCGGGACCCCGGCCAGCGG
>DATFXR010000347.1:0-25619 GCA_035315685.1 Vicinamibacterales bacterium
AATTAGCTCGCTCGCGGGTGGCCGCGAACGGGGCCGCCCCGCCGGGCGCGGAGCCGTGGGCCGTGACAAGTGCTCTTCTGGCGAGCACCCGGTGGGGCTGTTCGCGGACAGGACCCGCCTCGAGCTAATTTTGCAACGCACGCTTAATTTTTAATTGCAGGTGTCCACCAGGCGAGGATTACCCATATGGCGACATCGGAAGCAACGCCCGTAGCACCCGTCAATCGCGTGGTCCAACTGGTGGCGGGCGTCATCTGCATGGTGATGATTGCCAACCTGCAGTACGGCTGGACTTATTTTGTCGATCCGATCAACGCGAAGTTCAACTGGGGACGGCCGGCGATCCAGGTGGCGTTCACGATCTTCGTGGCCACCGAGACGTGGCTGGTGCCGGTCGAAGGATGGTTCGTCGACAAGTTCGGCCCGCGCATTGTCGTCATGTTCGGCGGCATCGTGGTCGCGCTGGCGTGGACGCTCAACTCGTTCGCGAGCTCGCTGCCGATGCTGTATCTGGGCGCGACGATTTCGGGAATCGGTGCCGGCGCCGTCTACGGCACCTGCGTCGGCAACGCGCTGAAGTGGTTCGCGGATCGGCGTGGCCTTGCGGCGGGGCTGACGGCCGCCGGCTTCGGCGCGGGTGCTGCGGCGACGGTCGTGCCGATCATCTCGGTGATTTCGCATTACGGCTACGAGCGGGCGTTCCTGTGGTTCGGCCTCGGCCAGGGGCTGGTGATCCTCGTGCTGTCGCAGTTTCTCAAGGCACCTGGACCGGGCGAGGCGCCGAAGGCGACGCGCAAAGTCAACCAGACCGGTCGCGACGCCATGCCGATGGAGATGCTGGCAACCCCGCTGTTCTGGGTCCTCTACGTGATGTTCGTGCTGGTGGCGGCGAGCGGGCTGGTCGTCACGGCGCAGGTGGCGCCGATTGCGCGCGACTACAAGATCGCGAATCTTCCGGTGAGCTTTCTCTTCATCAGCTCCACCGTGCTGGTGATGGCCGGCATCGTCGACAACATCCTGAACGGCCTCGCACGGCCAACGTTCGGCTGGGTGTCCGATCACATCGGACGCGAGAACACCATGGCGCTCGTGTTCACGGCCGGCGCGTGCGCGTACTGGGCGCTCGGCACCATCGGGACGACGCCGTGGGCGTTCATCATCACTGCTGGCCTCGTCTACTTCACGTGGGGGGAGATCTACAGCCTGTTCCCCGCGCTCTGCACCGATGTCTACGGCTCGAAATACGCCGCGACCAACGCCGGTCTGCTCTACACGGCGAAAGGCACCGCATCGTTTCTCGTGCCAGTAGCGAGCCTGCTGCAGGCGAGCACCGGCAGCTGGCATGTGGTGTTCACCGCGGCAGCGATCGCGAACGTCGCCGTCGGCGTGACTGCGCTCTTCGTGGTCAAGCCGCTGCGCGAAGCGGCGCAGCGCGCGGCGCAGCCGGCGGTTTCGATGGCACCCGTCACCGAGTGATGGACGCCCGGGCTGCAGCCGCCCGGCTGCGCGACGCCTACGCGACGCGGCGGTCAGTAGCGGCGCCATCCTCCGAGGATCCCGCATTCGATCTCGCCTCCGCCTACGCGGTGGAGCGCGAGCTCGTGCGGATGCGCCGCGAGAGTGGGCATCACAGCATCGGCCGGAAGGTCGGCTACGCGAACAAAGCGCTGTGGCGCGTGCTGAAGCTCGACACGCTCGTGTGGGCGCACATCTACGACGACACCGTGCACGACGCGGAGGGTGGCGCGGCGACGCTGTCGATCGCGGCGATGTACTCGCCGAAGATCGAACCGGAGATCGTCTTCAAACTGCGGGCGCCACTTGCCGATGTCGGCGGTGACGCAGCGGCGGCACTGGCCTCGGTCGAATGGCTCGCACTCGGCTTCGAGATCATCGACGCCGTCTATCCCGACTGGAAGTTTCAGCCGGCGGATTTCGTTGCCGCGTACGGTCTGCACGCAGCGCTCGTGGTCGGCGAGCCGGCGGCGGTCGAGCCGTCGACGATCCAGGCGCTGGCTGAAAAGCTCCCCTCGTTCAAAGTCCGGTTATCGAAGGACGGGATGGTGGTGGAGGAGGGATCAGGAAAGAATTCGCTGCGCAGCCCCGCGCTCTGCCTCGCGGAGCTTGCTGCCGCCATCTCCCGTCAACTCGACGCCGATCCGCTCGCCGCCGGCGAGCTGATCAGTTCGGGCACGCTCACCAATTCGCTGCCGATCGCCGCCGGCGAAACCTGGCGCGCGGAAGTCGAAGGCCTCGACCTCGCGCCATTGACACTCCGTACTTAACCGCGGAGAACGCGGAGATCGGAGAAACGTGTCTGCCCCGAAAGAGCGGCGCTGTCCACGCGGGTCATCCGCCAAAGAAAAACTCTGCGTTCTCTGCGTGCTCTGCGGTTAGATGTCAACCAGCGACGGGGCTTCCGGGATCGCCGCGCCGTCGTGACGCGGTTCGGATGCGCCGAAGTGGACGCCGTGTCTGTCGCTCATCACCGCCTGGCCATGCCCGAAGATGCCAGTTCGCGGCGGAACGGTCGTTACATCGTGACCGAGCGCCGCGAGCCCGGCGCGCGCCTCCTCCGGCACGAGCGCCTCGACGTAGACGTCGGCGCCTGCGAAGGTGGGCTTCGTGAAGCGCCCGGCCTCGAGCGCCTGCTGGATGTCCATCCCGTAGTCCGCCACGTTGGCGACGAACTGGGCGTGCGCCTGCGCCTGGTTGAACGCGCCCATGATGCCGAAGCCGATCCGGACCTCGTCCTTCTCCATGAAGGCCGGGATGATCGTGTGCAGCGGCCGCTTGCGCGGCGCGAGCGTGTTGGCGTGATCCGGCTGCAGCGTGAACAGGCCGCCGCGGCTGTGGAGCGAGAAGCCGGTGCCGCCGGGCACGATCGCGGTGCCGAAGCCTTCGTAGATGCTCTGGATCAGCGACGCGATGTTACCGTCCCTGTCGATCGCGCACAGGTAGATGGTGTCGGTGCCGACAGACGTGGTGACGCCGGCGAGGGCTGAGGGTTGCACGTCGGTGGCGGCGCGGGCCGCGTCGATCTTCGTCGCGCGCGCGTGCGCCGCGCCTTTGCTGAGCAGCGCCGCAACGTCGGTCGTCGCGAACCGCTGGTCGCCGACGTAGCGCAGCATGTCGGCGTAGGCGAGCTTCTTCGCCTCGATCATCACGTGCAGCGCACGAGTGCTGTGGAACCCGTACTCGCCGAGCGGAAACTGCTCCATGAGGTTCAGCATCAGCAGCGCCGCGATGCCCTGCGTGTTCGGCGGCAGCTCGTACACGGTCCACCCGCGGTAGCTCGTCGAGATCGGCTCGACCCACTCCGGTTCGAACTCGCGGAGATCGTCGAGATCGAGCACGCCGTCTCGGGCACGTACGGCCGTCACGATCGCGCTCGCGATCGGTCCGTCGTAGAAGGCGGCTGGACCGCCGGTCGCAATCGCCGTCAGCGCGGCGGCGAGATCGCGATTGCGAAACAGCTCGCCGCCACGCGGCGCGCGTCCGTTCGGGAGATAGACCGCGGCGGCAGACGATTCCGCGGCCAGCTTGTCGGTCAGTGCCGCCCAGTGCGCGGCAATCACGTCGGTGAGCGGGAACCCTTCGTCCGCGTAGCGGATCGCCGGCGCCAGCAGCACCGCGAGCGGAAGGCGGCCGAGCCGTGCGCGCAGCGCCTCCCAGCCGGCCACCGCGCCTGGTACCGTCACCGAGTGCACGCCGTTTTGCGGCATGCTCGTAATGCCGCGGGAGGCGAGCAGCCGTGGTGTCAGCGCACGCGGCGCCCAGCCCGACGCGTTCAGCCCGTGGAGCCTGCCGGTTTTCGCCTCGTAGACCATCGCGAACAGGTCGCCGCCGATGCCGTTCGACTGCGGCTCGGTGACGCCAAGCACGGCGTTCGCGGCGATCGCCGCATCGACCGCGTTTCCGCCGCGCTCGAGGATCTGCACGCCGGCACGCGCCGCCAGCGGCTGACTCGCAGCGACGATCCCGTACGTTGTGGCGACTCGCGACCGTCCGGCAATCACAGGCATCCCTTCATCCTACACAGTCCGGCTGTCACGCTGCGATCGAGTCCGTGCTGTCACGCTGCGATCGAGATCTGAACCGCGGAGACCGCAGAGCCGAGGCGCGCGAGCGGCCCGCAACGCGGTCCACGTGCCGGCTGGCTTCGCCAGCCGGCGGTCGCGCGCATCGTCTTGCGGCGCAGGATCGTCAGAGCCGCCGCGTGCAGTCGTCTCAGCGCCTTCTCCGTGTCTCTGTGCCTCCGTGGTTATTTTCTTCGTGTCTTCGTGCCTTCGTGGCCTCAGCCGATTGCGGCTTTCGTGCGCAGGGGCTTCGTGGTTAACATGCGGGCGTGAAGAGCGGACGTCACTTTCTGCAGATACCTGGTCCGACCAACGTGCCGGACCGCGTGTTGCGTGCGATTGCTCAGCCGACCATCGATCACCGCGGGCCCGAGTTCGCCGAGCTCGGCCGTGAGGTCCTCGACGGGCTGCAGCGCATTTTCCAGACGTCGGGGGCCGTCGTCATCTATCCCTCGTCTGGAACCGGCGCGTGGGAGGCGGCTCTCGTCAACACACTGTCGCCAGGCGATCGCGTGCTGATGCTCGAGACCGGCCATTTCGCGACGTTGTGGCGCGATATGGCCGTGCGGCTGGGCCTCGAGGTGGATTTCGTCCCTGGCGACTGGCGGCACGGCGCCGATCCGCGGACCGTGCGCGAAAAGCTGAAAGCCGATCAGGAGCACGCCATCAAGGCCGTCGCGGTGGTTCACAATGAAACGTCAACCGGCGCGACCAGCCGTATCGGATCGATCCGGACGACGCTCGACGAAACCGAACATTCGGCGCTGCTGCTCGTGGACACGATTTCGTCGCTGGGATCGATCGACTATCGGCATGACGAGTGGAAGGTGGACGTCGCGATCGCGGCATCGCAGAAAGGGCTGATGTTGCCGCCGGGCCTCGGCTTCAACGCGGTGAGCGAGAAGGCGCTGGAAGCCTCCAGGACCGCGCGCATGCCGCGGTCGTACTGGGACTGGCAGCCGATGATCCGCGACAATCCCACCGGGTACTTTCCCTACACGCCGTCGATCAACCTGCTGTTCGGCCTGCGCGAGGCGCTGCGGATGCTGCTCGACGAGGGGTTGCCGAACGTCTTCGCGCGGCACATGCGATTCGCGGAAGCGACGCGGTGCGCGGTTCGCGCCTGGGGCCTCGAGCTGCTGTGCGCCGAGGCGTGCGAGTACAGCAGCACGGTGACGGCTGTCGTGATGCCAAAAGGGCACGACGCCGAAGCGTTCAGGAAGACGGCGCTGGAGCGCTTCGACATCTCAATCGGCACCGGCCTCGGCAAACTCAAAGGCCGTATCTTCCGCATCGGCCATCTCGGCGACTTCAACGACCTGATGCTCGCGGCGACCTTGAGCGGGGTCGAGATGGGGCTGGCGGCCGCCGCCGTGCCCTTCACGCGCCGCGGCGTCAGTGCCGCGCTCGAGTTTCTCGCTCGCCCGTGACCATTTGCGAACTGACCGCTGTCGAGATGGCGCGGCGGCTCCGGACACGCGATCTCTCCGCGCGCGAGGTCATGGCGGCGCACCTCGGTCGAATCGCCGAGCGTAATCCGCGGCTGAACGCGATCGTGACGCTCGCCGCCGACCGCGCCATGGAGCGAGCACGGCGCGCCGATGAATCGCTGGCGGACGGCGCGACTGTCGGCCCGCTGCACGGGCTGCCGGTCGCCCACAAGGATCTTCTCCTCACCAACGGCATGCGAACGACCTTCGGGTCGCCGCTGTTCCGCGACTTCGTGCCGGATCAGGATGCGCTGATCGTCGAACGTCTCCGCGCTGCGGGCGCGATCGCGGTCGGCAAGACGAACACGCCGGAGTTCGGCGCCGGATCGCAGACGTTCAATCCGCTCTTCGGCGCGACGCTGAACCCGTACGACGAGACGAAGACCTGCGGCGGCAGCAGCGGTGGGGCGGCCGTCGCGCTCGCAGCCGGCATGCTGCCGATTGCCGACGGCACCGATATGGGCGGATCGCTGCGCAATCCGGCGAGCTTCTGCTCCGTCGTCGGGTTGCGGCCATCACCCGGCCGTGTGCCTCCGTGGCCAGCCGCTGACGCCTGGTCGACGCTCAGCGTCGACGGCCCGATGGGGCGGACGGTCGCCGACGTCGCGCTGATGCTCAGCGCGATCGCGGGTCCCGATCCGCGGTCGCCGATCTCAATCGCCGCGCCGCTGGCCGGTTCGGATGCGGCGCTCGAGCGCGACTTCCGCGGCGTGCGCGTGGCCTGGTGGACGAACCTCGGTGGTGCCCCGGTCGAGCCGCGCGTCCGCACGGTCGTCAACGATCAGCGCCGTGTCTTCGAGTCGCTCGGCTGCTGTGTCGCCGAAGCGGAGCCGGACTTTTCCGATTTCGATGCGGTGTTCAAGGCCGTCAGGGCGGTCGCGTTTCTGACGAGCGTCGCGCCGCGGGTCGCCGGCCGGTGCGCTGAAGTGAAGGACACGATCCGCTGGGAATTGGAACGGGGCGAGCGGCTCACGTCGGCGGAGATTTCCCGGGCGCTGACGAAGCGGACGGAGTTGTTTCACCGCATGCGGCAGTTCATGGCGCGCCACGAATTCTTCGTCCTGCCCACCGCGCAGGTGCCGCCGTTCGACGTCCACCAGCCGTATCCGACCGAGATTGCCGGTGAGCCGATGGAGACCTACATCGACTGGATGAAGTCGTGCTACTTCATCTCAGTCGTCAGCAACCCAGCGATCTCGGTGCCGTGTGGATTCACCGAGGACGGGCTGCCGATCGGTTTGCAGATTGTCGGCCGTCACCAGGATGACTGGGGCGTACTTCAGCTCGCGCACGCCTTCGAGCGCGAGCTCGGACAATTAAGAATTAGGAAGTAAGAATCAAAGAATTCGTCCACCCGTTCGCAAGCTCCGGAGGATCAGAAGGGCTTGTGCTTGTCCGAACCTCGCGACTGCGCGCACGAATTCTTGATTCTTAATTCCAAATTCTTAATTTGTGCCGCGCAACGTCACCTAATGGCGCCCGCGACGCGAAGCGCCGCGATCTCCAGGTCACTGTATCCGGCGGCGCTGAGGATCTCATCGGTGTGCTCGCCGAGCAGCGGCGCGCGGCGGGTGACGTCGGGTGGCGTTCCGCTCATCTTGATTGGCGATCCGAGCGCCCGGATACCGCCGAGCGTCGGGTGTTCGGTCTCCACCATCATCTCGCGCGCGCGGACCTGCGGGTCGGCGAAGACCTGCGCGTAGTCGTTGATCGGCCCGCACGGGATATCGTTCGCTTCGAACAGCGTGAGCCAGTGCGCGCACGGCTGATCTCTGGTGATCGCCTCGATTTCATCGGCGAGCACGTGCCGATTCGCGACCCGGGTCGCATTGGTTGCGAATGCGGGCCGCTCGCGCCACTCGGGATGTCCGACGAGATCGCAGAAGCGGGCGAACAGGCGATCGTTCGCGGCGCCAAGCGTGATGTAGCCGTCGGCGCAGCGAATCGCCTGGTACGGTGCGTTCATCCGATGCGCGGAGCCGAGCGCGGCGGGCACGCCGGCGCCGGCAAAGTATTCGGTCGCCTCCCACACCGACAGCGCGACGCCGGCATCGACGAGCGCCGTGTCGATGTGCTGGCCGGCGCCGGTGCGATGACGATGCTCGAGAGCTGCGAGAATGCCGACGAGCGCGAAGAGGCCGGCGCCGAGGTCGGTCAGCGGCACGCCGGCCTTTGCGGGCGCGCCGCCCGGTTCGCCGGTGACGGACATGATGCCCGACACGCCCTGCGCGACCAGGTCGAAGCCGCCCTTGCTCCGCTGCGGTCCGGTCTGGCCGTATCCGGAAATCGACGCGTAGATGATGCGCGGATTGACGGCGGCCAGCGCCTCGTACCCGGCGCCCAGCGCTGCCATGACGCCCGGACGGTAGTTCTCGATTAGGATGTCTGTCTCGCGCGCGAGGCGCAGCAGCACCTCGCGGCCCGGCGGCGTCTTGAGGTTGACCACGATCCCGCGCTTGCCGCGGTTGACCGCGTTGAAGCTCGGGCTGTCGAGGCCGACGGCGCCAGGCATGACGCGCGTCGAGTCGCCGGCGGGCGGTTCCACCTTGATCACGTCGGCGCCGAGGTCGGCGAGCACCATCGCGCAGTACGGTCCCGCCATCACCTGCGTGACGTCGAGGACGCGAAGACCGTCGAGGGCGCGCGCGGGCATCGGAGTCCCGGGAATTCTAATGCACACGATCTTCGAGACCGCAGGACCCGTCGCGACGCTCACCTTCAACCGTCCCGAGGCGCGCAACGCGATGACCTGGGCGATGTACCAGGCGCTCGTCGACGCGTGCGAGAAGGTCGACCGAGACGACGCGATCCGCGTCCTGGTCCTGCGCGGCGCCGGCGGCAAGGCGTTCGTCGCCGGCACCGATATCTCGCAGTTTCAGACTTTCACGGATCGCCAGGACGGCCTGAAGTACGAGGAGCGGCTGGACCACGTGCTCGACCGTCTCGAGCGTGTGACGAAACCGACCATCGCGCAGGTCGAAGGCGTCGCGGTCGGCGGCGGCTGTGCGATCGCGCTGGTATGCGACCTGCGCGTCGCGACGCCGGAGTCGAGCTTCGGCATTCCCATCGCACGCACACTGGGCAACTGTCTGTCAGGCGCGACCTACAGCCGGCTCGTCGACCTCGTCGGCCCGTCAGCGGTGAAGGATCTGCTGTTCACCGGAAGGCTCGTCGACGGCGCCGAGGCGCACGCGCTCGGGCTCGTGAATCGTATCGAGTCGTCCGCGGCCATCGCCGCCGCCGTCCTGCGACTCGCGCTCGACATCGCCGCGAACGCGCCGTTGACGCTGCGCGCGACGAAGGAAATGATCCGCCGCGTGCTCGCGAAGCGGCGCCTTGCGCCTGGCGACGATGCGGATCTGGTCGAACTGTGCTACACGAGCGACGACTTCCACGAAGGCGTGGAGGCGTTCCTCGCCAAACGGAAGCCGCGATGGTCGGGACGATGAGGAACGTTGCCGCGCGGGGGCCCCGTCCGGCTAAAGCCGGACACTACGGGAACGGGCCCACGCGCAATCGTCATTCCAGGCGGTGTCCGGCTTGTGGCCGTAGTGTCCGGCTTCAGCCGGACCGTGATCGAGCGTAGGGAGACACAATGAAGCGCGCATTCCTCGTACTCGTGCTCGCCGCAGCGGTCGCGCCGTTCGTCGGCGCGCAGACCGAAAAGCTCGACTACCCGATGCTCGGCAAGATCCGCGACGAAGGGCTCTCGCATTCGCAGGTGATGGATCACGTGTCGTGGCTCAGCGACGTGTACGGTCCGCGCCTGACCGGCTCGCCGGCAATTCAGCAGGCGAGCGAATGGGTGATGAAGACGTTCAACGAATGGGGACTCGCCAACGTGCATCAGGAACGATGGGCGTTCGGCCAGGGCTGGTCGCTGCAGCGTTTCAGCGCCCACCTCATCGAGCCGCAGGTCCAGCCGATCATCGGCCTTCCGCACGAATGGTCCTCGCCGACCAAGGGCGCCGTCGTCGCCGACGTCGTGCGCGTGCGGATTGCGAGCGAGGCGGACTTCGCGACGTATCACGGGAAGCTCGCCGGCAAGATCGTGCTCACCCAGCCGGCGCGACGCGTTCGAATGCTCGAAGGGCCGATCGTCCTGCGCATGGACGACAAATGGACGGCCGAGGCTCAGACGACGCCGGTGCCGGACCCGGCCGCAGGCGGGGGCCGCGGCAACACTGCCGCCTCGCTGCGGCAGAAGATCGCCGACTTCTACGCGGCCGAGGGCGTCGTCGCCGTGCTGGATCGCGGCAGCGACAGCGACATGGCGGCCGGCGGCAGCGACCTGTCGTGGCAGCAGCAGCATCCCGACGGCGGCACGATTTTCCCGACCGGCAGCGGCCCACGTGACGCCAACGCCGGGAAGAATCCACCCGAGGTGACGCTGGCGGTCGAGCACTACAACCGCATGGTCCGCATCCTCGACAAGAGGATCCCGGTGAAGATGGAGCTCAACGTCGACGCCAGGTTCCACGACGAGACGACGCCGAACGGGTTCAACACGATCGCCGAGATTCCGGGTACCGATCTCGCCTCGGAAGTGGTGATGGTCGGCGCGCATTTCGACTCGCATGCGTACGCGACCGGCGCGACCGACAACGCGACAGGCAGCGCGGCCATGATTGAAGCGATGCGGATCCTGAAGGCGGTCGGCGCCAGGCCGCGCCGCACGATCCGGATCGGGCTGTGGGGCGGCGAAGAGCAGGGTCTGCTCGGATCGCGCGCCTACATCCGCGATCATTTCGCGGATGTCGAGACGATGACGCTCAAGGCCGAGCACGCGAAGCTGGCGGCGTACTTCAACTCCGACAACGGGACCGGCAAGGTGCGTGGCATCTGGATGCAGGGCAACATGGCGGCGCGGCCGATCTTCGAGCAGTGGATCGCGCCGCTGCGCGATCTCGGGGTGACGATCCTGGCGCCGCGGTCGGTGTCGCAGACCGATCACCTGTCGTTCGACAAGGCCGGCCTGCCCGCGTTCCAGTTCGTCGTCGATCGCCTCGAGTACAACTCGCGCACGCACCACTCGAACATGGACACGTTCGATCGCGTCCAGCGTGACGACATGGTGCAGCAGGCGACCGTCGTCGCGGTGTTCGCCTACGACGCGGCGATGCGCGACGAGAAGCTGCCGCGCAAGGCGCTGCCCGCCCCGCAGCGCGGCCGCGGAACCACTAGCCAGCAGTAGCACCCGGTCTGCCACGAAGCCACGAAGCCACGAAGCCACGAAGACACGAAGAAAGACGGAACCACAGAGATCACAGAGACACGGAGAAGACGATCCGGCGTCGCGGAAATTACGCGGCGCGCGCCGCAACTCTGCGGGCTCCGCGGTCTCTGCGGTTCAGATCTCGATCGCAGCGTGACAGTGGCGAGCCGCGAAAAGCGCTCTACGTGACCACGCGCGCGTCGGTTTCGAACGCGCGCTCAGGATGCATCGTCGGGGCGAGGAGCGCGCCGAGCAGCAGGAAGCCGAGCGAGCCGGCGAACGGGAGCTGCCAGTTACCGGTCAGGTCGGTGATGAAGCCGAACGCGATCGGCGACAGGATCGCCGCAAGCGCGGAACCGGTGTTCATCATCCCTGCCGCCGTACCGGAGAACTTCCCCGCGATGTCCATCGGGATCGACCACATCGGCCCGATCACGAGCTCGGCAAAGAAGAACGCGGCGCCGAGCGACAGGATGATCAGGACGAGATCGTGTGTGAGGAACACCGGCACCATGCAGACGAACGACGCGAGGAAGCCGGCCATCACGACGTTGCGCCGGGCCCGCTGAAGATCGTTGGTGTGATGGAGGATGCGGTCGCTGACCACGCCGCCCAGATAATCGCCGACGACGCCGGCGAAGAAGACTGCGGATGTGAAGAGCGCTGACTTCCTCAGATCGTACTTGTAGACGTTGAGAAAGTACGAGGGCAGCCACGTGAGGTACAGCCACAGCGTCCACCCGTAGCAGAAGTACACGATTGTGACCGGCGCCATCCGCCGCGCGAGCGGGAGCCAGGGGACGCGGGGACGCTCCCGGTGTTCGGGGACACCGCGGTTGGGGAGCGCGGCCAGCTCCTCGCGCGAGATCGAGCGGTGATCGGTGGGGTTGTCGCGGAAATACCAGAGCCAGACGACCACCCAGATCAGCGAGGCGCCGCCGAGTGTCACAAACGATCCGCGCCACGACACGGCGATGATCAGCCAGGCGACGATCGGCGGCGTGACGGCGTTGCCGAAACGCGCGAACGAGTGGGTCAGGCCCTGCGCGAATCCGCGGCGGCCGACCGGCGTCCAGTTCTGCATCGCCCGCGTCGCCACCGGGAACGTCGCGCCTTCTCCGAAGCCGACGAGCACGCGGCAGAGGAACAGCGTCGCGAAGCCACCGGCCAGCCCGGTCAGGATGGTGGCCGACGCCCACACGACGCCGCAGAGGAACAACGTTCGCCGCGGGCCGAACCGATCGCCCACCCAGCCGCCGAAAATCTGGAACAGCAGGTACGGATAGCCGAAGGCAGATTGGAGAAATCCGAGCTGCGTGTTCGAGAGGTGCAGCTCCCGCTTGATCGCGTCGAGCGCCGTCGCGATGTTCACCCGATCGATGTAGGTGATCATGTACATCAGGCAGAGCAACGCGAGGACGATGTCGGTGGGTCGGAACCGCCTCTGTGGCATCGGGAAGGACGCTATAGACTACCTCAATGAAGTATCGGCAACTGGCAGATACCGGTGTGTTCGTCTCCGAGCTGTGCCTTGGCGCGATGACCTTCGGCGGCGTTGGTCAGATCTGGGAGGTGATCGGTGGCCTCGGTCAATCGGAGGTCGACACGCTGGTCCACCGGGCACTCGACCAGGGCATCAACTTTGTCGACACCGCCAACGTCTATTCAGCTGGCGAATCGGAGACGCTGTTGGGGAAGGCGCTCGCCGGGCGGCGTCACGCAGTCGTGCTCGCTACGAAAGTGCGCGGCCGGGTCAACCAGGGACCGAACGACGTCGGGCTGTCGCGGCTGCACATCATGAAGGCCGTCGAAGACAGCCTCCGGCGGCTCGGCACCGATTACATCGACCTGTATCAAATTCACCGCCCCGACTGGTTCACGAGCGTCGAGGATACGCTGCGTGCGCTGGACGATCTGGTTCGCGCCGGCAAGGTGCGCTACATCGGCTGCTCGAACCTGCCGGCGTGGTATTTGATGAAAGCGCTCGCCGTCTCGCGCGAGCAGCACCTCGAGCGGTTCCGTTGCACGCAGTCGTTCTACTCGCTCGCGGGTCGCGATCTCGAGCGCGACACCATTCCGCTCATCAGGGATCAGGGCCTCGGCCTGCTGGTGTGGAGTCCGCTCGCCGGCGGTTTCCTGTCGGGCAAGTTCACGCGCACAGGCGGAGACGAGGCCGCGCGGCGGGCCAAGTTCGACTTTCCGCCGGTCGACAAGGAGAAGGGCTACGCGATCCTCGACGTGCTCACGACGATCGCCCAGGCGCACGGCGCGACCGCGCCGCAGATCGCGCTGGCGTGGATTCTGGCCAATCCGGCCGTCACGAGCGTGATCATCGGCGCGCGCAGGACTGCTCAACTCGACGACAACCTCGAGTCGGTTGACGTCACGCTGACGGCCGACGACATGAAGGCGCTCGACGAAGTCAGCAGGCTCCCGCTCGCCTACCCGGAGTGGATGGATTCGCTCGGAACGGATCGCAAACCGGGGGAGCGGAGATACTGAGAATTAGGAATTTGGAATTAGGAATTTGGAATTCGTGAAATTCCTAATTCCTAATTAGCGCGGCGAGCAATTCCGCAGGGTGCAGCGCGCGGACGCCGGTGAAGTGCCTCACCTGCTCGCGACACGACGTTCCCGCCGCGACGAGGACCGTGCCCTCGGTCATCGCGCGCGCGGCAGGGAGCAGCTTGCGCTCGCCAATCGCGCGCGAGACGTCGTAATGCTCGCGCGCGTAGCCGAACGATCCCGCCATGCCGCAACAACCGGCATCGAGATCGACGATGGTGGCGGAGGGAATGCGCGCGAGCAGCGCCTTCGCAGGGGACAGCAGTCCCATCGCCTTCTGGTGGCAGTGGCCGTGCACCAGAACGCGCGCCGGACCGGGACGCAGGTCGGGCGACGCCTGTCCCGCCTGTGACGCGTGATCCAGATATTCCTCGAACAGTACACAGGCGCCGGCGACGGTGCGCGCCCTGCGCTGGGCGTCACCGCGCAGCAGCGCCGGCGCATCTTCCCTGACCGCCGACAGACAGCTCGGCTCGAGGAACACGATTCGCTCGCCGCGCGCGGCCGCGTCGTGCAACGCGTTCGTGTTCGCTGATGCGGCCGCACGCGCGGCGTCGAGCAGTCCCTTGGAGATCATCGGCCGGCCGCAGCAGCCGTGCGGCAGCAGGCGGACGTGCACGCTGGCGGCGGCGAGGACGTCTGCCGCAGCCAGTCCGATGTGCGGATGGTTGAAGTTCGTGAACGTGTCGGCGAACAGGACGACCGGCGGGAGTTGGGACTGGGGGCTCGCGGATCGCGCGCCCCTGGTCGGGGCCGGGGGCTCGGGGCCCGGGGCTCGCTGTCGCTCAGCGAACTGAGCCCGGAACGTCTTGCGCACGAATGCCGGCGGCGTGCGGCGGCGATCGATGCCGAGCAGTTGCTCGTTGATCCATCGCCCGACGCCGCTCTGCGACACGAGGTTCGCGAGCGGCGCGATCGGACTGGCCCACGACGAGAGCGTGTGAATGTGCGCCATCGCCCGCGCGGACAGTGGCGTCCCGTGTCGCCGCCAGTAGCCGGCGAGGAATTCGCTCTTGAAGCGGGCGACGTCGACGCCGACCGGACACTCGGCCTTGCACGCTCGGCACTCGAGGCAGAGATCCAGCACGTCGTGGATGCCGGCGTCGCCAAGGCCGGCCTCGCCGAGCCGTCCGGCCATCGTCAGCCGCAGCGTGTTCGCGCGCCCGCGCGTCGAGTGCTTTTCCTCGCGCGTCGCCATGTAGGAGGGACACATCGTGCCGTCGAGCGTTTTGCGGCAGACGCCGAGCCCGCTGCACATCTCGACGGCACGTCCCAGGCCGCCGTGATCCGAGTAGTCGAAGAAGGTCGGCGGGTCGGGCGTGCGATAGCCCGCACCGTAGCGGAGATTCGCCGTCAGCGGCGGTGTGTCGATGATCTTCCCGGGATTGAAGACGCCGTCGGGATCGAACGCTCGCTTGACCTCGCGGAACGCGCCGTAGAGGACGGAGCCGAACATCTTCTCGGTGAACGGGCCGCGCACCATGCCGTCGCCGTGCTCGCCGGACAGCGCGCCGCCGAACTCGAGCACGAGATCCGCGATGTCGTTGGCGATCGCGGCGAACTTCGCGACGCCTTCCGCGGTCTTCATGTTGACGACCGGCCGGACGTGCAGACAGCCGACCGACGCATGAGCATAAACGCCGGCCGACGTGCCGTGCCCGCGGATGATCTGGAGGAAGCGGTCGATGTAGTCGCGCAGCTTCTCGGGGGCAACCGCCGTGTCTTCGACGAACGACAGCGATTTCGCGTCGCCCTTCATCGCCATCGAGAGACCGAGCGCCGACTCGCGCAAGCTCCACACCCGAGCCTGCTCGGCCGGCTCGACGAACCGGCGCCACTGACAGCGGAGCCCCGACGTCGCAAGATCGCGCTCGAGCGCGTCGAGCCGCGGCGTGAGATCCGCGGCGCGGTCGCCGTACATCTCGACGCACAACAGCGCGCCCGGCTCGGTCCGGAGGATGCTGCGCCGCAGCGCGTCGAGCGCCGCGCTCTCTCTGGCGTGGTCGAGGATGAAGCGATCCATCACCTCGACGGCCGACGGCTGATGGCGGAGGACCAGCGGCGTCGCGGCGAGCGCGTCGAGCAGGACCGCGAACTCGATCGCGAGCACCGCCCTGGCCGCCGGGAGCGGCACCAGGTTCACCTTCGCCGACGTGACGAGCGCCAGCGTCCCTTCCGAACCGACGACGATCTTCGCGAGGTTGACCGGCTTCGCCGGGTCGACGAACAGGTCGAGGTTGTAGCCGCCGACGCGCCGCAGCACTTTCGGAAAGCGGCGATCGATTTCCTCGCGGCAGCGCGCTGCCGTCTCGCGCACCGTCCGATGACAGGCGCCGGCGAGCGTGTCTTCCGCGGAGGCCGCGTCGAGATCGGCGCCGGCGATGGGGCGGAAATGCGCGGTCGTCGCGTCAGCGAGGACGACCTTCAGCTCGAGGACGTGATCGATCGTCTTGCCGTACAGCACCGATCGCGCACCGCTCGAGTTGTTGGCGATCATGCCGCCGATGGTGGCGCGGCTCGCGGTCGAGATGTCGGGCGCGAACCGCAGGCCGTGCGGCCGGAGCGCCGCGTTCAGTTCGTCGAGCACGACGCCCGGTTCGACCCAGGCCCAGCGCTCCGCGACGTTCACCTCGAGGATGTGATTGAGGTATTTCGAGGTATCGAGCTGGAGGCCGGCGCCGATGGCCTGGCCGGCCTGCGACGTCCCGCCGCCGCGTGCGGTGATCGACACGCCGTGCCGGCGCGCAATGGCGACCGTCTTCACCATGTCTTGGGCTGTACGGGGGACGACGACGCCGAGCGGCTCGATCTGGTAGACGCTTGCGTCGGTGGCGTAGAGCGCGCGGGAGACGGGATCGAAGCGCACTTCGCCCGCGATTTCGCGCTCGAGATCGCGCTGGAGCGCCGCCGCGGTCACAAATTGTGATCGAATGCGCCGTTCATCCACATGATGTGGCTCATGCAATTGAGAATTAGGCGTCGCTGCGAAATTAAGAATTGAGAATTCGTACAAACTGTCGTGGCTCCTCGCGTAATCGGCCACGGGTGAATCAGTCGAGATGTTGCGACGCGAATCACGAATCCTTAATTCTTACTTCCTAATTCTTAATTGAATGACGCGCCTGCTTTCGGCCTCAGAATGGCATAGGCCGGCAAGCCGGGTGACGAGAGGCGTTGCAGCACGCTCTTCGCCGGTTCCGCGTCCGGATCCTCTGCCTGATACTTGACCTTGACGTAGCCGGTCAGCGCCTGCTTCACGTCGCTCGCGGCGAGCGTCGTCTTGTCCATCGTGAGGCAGTTCTTGCACCAGGTTGCCCACATGTCGATCAGCACCGGCTTGTTCTCGCGCCGGGCAGCCTCGAGTCCCTCGGCAAGCGACGCGTGCCACCCCGCCTTCAACTGCTCCTGCACGCTCGACCTCACCGCTGACGGATCGACCCAACGGTTCGAGAAAATCGAGTACGCCTCGTAGCCGTAGTAGGCGGCGGTCGCGAAGATGAAGACCCCGAACGCCTGCTTGACCCGCACCATCCACATCCCCGGTTTCGGCAGCGCCGAGAGGCCTGCGCCGGCGACCGGCCATGGAATCGCCATGCCGAGTCCGAGACAGAACGGCAGTACCAGCGCGATCTTCGTGCCGGTCGCGTAGAGGTTGCTGGAGAACAGCACCACCTGAATGACCACCGGTGCGACGCATGCGCCCGCGAGCAGCGCGGCGACGGCGCCCATCGTGAACGCGAGCGCGAACGTGCCGCGCCCCGAGCCGGTGCCGATGTTGTTCGAGTACTTCGAGAAGTCGATCAACAGCACATCGAACATCGCGAGACCGAGGACGACGAAGAGGATCGCGATGGCCAGGTTGAACCACGGCGAGGCGTTGATCGTGCCGAACGTGCCGGCGGTGAGGATGACGATCAGGCCGAGCACGCCGTAGACGATCGCCATCGCGCCGCCGTACGCCGAGCCGAGCAGGAAGCCGCGCGCCCGCGAGGACGCCTGCGCGCCGGCGCCGATGATGGCGAGGTTGATCGGGATCATCGGGAGCACGCAGGGTGTCAGGTTCAACGCCAGGCCGCCGACCAGCACGATGAGCAGGATCATCAGCGGCCCGCGCCCCTCGAAGAGGCCGCGCTGCTTCACGCCGGTTTCGGCATCGTGGATGAATTTCAGGAAGTCGCTCGTGCCCTGATAGCCGCCGGTCGTGCCGAGCACGTCGAAGGCGTCGAGCTTCGACGCGTCGTTGCCGGACGACCCGCCACCGCGTACCACCGGCCCGGTCGGAACGGCCGCTGCGGCCGGCGCTTCGCCGCTCCCGAATTTGACCGTGGCGAACACCGGATCGGCCGCGGCGTTCACGGCCTGGCCGGCGGCCACGACGGGAATCGTCCATTGAACGACGGCACTCGCTGGCGGGTAGCAGAGATTCGCGTCACACGCCTGATAACGCAGTCCGGCAGGTACGACGAGATCGCCGGCGGGCACGGTTGCCTCGATGGCGAGCTGGACGCCGATCGCGAACGTCTGCTCGAACACCGCCAGCGGCTTGTCAGCGCCGACCTGATTCAAATCGGTCGGTGTCGGCCAGACGATCTCCTTCACGGCGACGCCGGGTGGCGCCGTGATGGACAGCTCGGTCGGAATCAGATTCTCGTCGCGCGGCTTGTTCGACTGTGTGTGGAGACCTTCAGGGAGCGAGACCTTGAGCGCGACGCGCGCCGTCTCGCCAGAGTGCACGGCCCTCTCAACCAATGGCGCCACTTCGGCCCTGGGGCGGCGCATCTGCGCGGCCGTGCCGGTGACAAGGATGCAAAGGAAAGAACAAAGGAAAAAGAGGAAAGCTCGCGCCCTTGTCTGGATCACTTTACTTCTCTCAACGGAATCACCGGCAGCGCCACGGGATCGACCGCGCCTTTCACCGGAGGCAGATCCTGGTACATGAAGTCCCATTTCCACCGCTCCGACGGATTCGATGCCTGCAGCCAGTGGCGCGCCTCGACCGGCCGGCTGAACGCGAGCAGCGTCACGCCGTCGAGTGCGGGGACGTTCGGGAAGCGCGCAGCGATGTCACCCCGGATGTGCGTGGCGTCGGCGTAATCGAACCTCACGCCGAGCGCCACGCCGACGTTGACGACGATCTGCCAGTCTTCCATTGCGTCGCCGGGCGGCGCGATCGCGCGCGACGTCCCCTGCAGGCGGCCGCGCTCGTTGGTGTAGGACGCTTCCTTCTCGACGTACGATGCGCCGGGCAGGACGAAATCGGCTGCGCGCGCGAGGCTCGTAAAGAGCACGCCCTGAACGACCAGCAGGCCCAGCTTGCCGCTGGTGCGCGCCTCGACAATCCACTTCAGGTCGCCGAGCGAGCCGTCCGGCCCGGGATCGAACACGTACAGCGCGCTGACCTTGCCGGCTTCGAGGGCCTGGCGGAGCGCGCCGATGTTCGCGTCGCCCACCTCGTCTCCGGGCGCGCCGGGAACCAGGCCGAAAATGCGGGCTCCGTTCACGTTCGGCGCGTCCACGGCCGGAACCGTGAACTTCGTGCTCGCCGGCTGCGGCTTTTCGGTGTGCCGCCAGCTGACGGTGATCGTGTCCGGGCCCGCGTCGCCGATCAGTTCCTCGGTGAGGCGTCTGAACAGGAAAAATTCCTCGTGCGACGCGTGTGCCGACAACAGAAAGCGGACGCCATCGGGATTCGCGGTGCCCGCGGCAGCGAGCCGGTCGGCGAGCTTCGCCGTCGCATCGCGCCAGGGCACCGGCTGCTGCAGGCCGCTGCCGTCCTTCACGAGCGGCTTGCGCAGCCGATCGTCGCCCTCGATCCAGTGGTACTCGAAGCGGCCGATGTCGCACATCCAGTAGTCGTTGACCTCGGGGTTGAATCGAGGCGTGAAGCGGATCAGGCGCGATCCTTTCGCCCATTCCGGTTTGGCCTTGATCCACGCGGTGACGTTGCATCCCTTCGAGCACTGCGTGCAGATCGTGTCGACGGCGAACGGGTTGTCCCACGGCCGCGACTTGAAGCGGTAGTCGCGGGTGGTGATCGCGCCAACCGGGCAGACGTCCATCAGGTTGCCGGAGAGCAGCGAATGGACGCCTTCTTCCTGGAACGTCGCGATCTCGCTGCCGTAGCCGCGGTCGAGGATGTTGATCTGCGCATCGCCGTCGACTTCGCGCATGAAGCGGACGCATCGCGTGCAGAGGATGCAGCGGTTGCGGTTGAGCATCAGCGTCGGCCCGAAGTCGACGTCTGCCCTCACGCCCTCGCCGTCGAAGACGCGGCGCGGAAACTCCATTCGGCTCTGCTCTGGTCCGAAGCTGTAGGAAAAGTCCTGAAGGGGGCATTCGCCGCCCTTGTCGCAGACCGGGCAGTCGAGCGGGTGGTTGACGAGCAGGAACTCGAACACCCCGGCGCGTGCCGCCGCGACCTCCGGCGTGTGTGTGGAGACGATCATGCCGTCGGCGCAGACCGTGGAGCAGGACGTCTGCAGTTTCGGCATTTTTTCGATTTTCACGATGCACACGCGACAGGAGCCGTCGATGCCGATGCCAGGGTGATAGCAGTAGTAGGGAACCTGGATTCCGCTCTCGATCGCGGCCTGCAGGACTGTCTTGCCCTTTTCGACAGTCACTGGCTTGCCGTCAATCGTCAGCGACACGGTGTTCATAAGAGTTCGATCATACCAAGGACACGCACATGGCCACGGGTGCAGCGTTTTACGTCGGCATCGTCGTTTCGAGTACTTCCGTGGCTTGACAACGCATTCGCTGGTGCCTAGATTTTTCGACCTCTCCCCATGGACGCGACCAGCACGCGACGGCTCAGCTTCGATCAAGATGATGTGGCTGACCGCGTGCACCTCGTGGTGGTCGGCGCCGCCATGACGCTCGCGCTCGTCATGGGCTTGCTGCTGATTCGTGAGATTCGGGTTGCTCCGCAGGCGTTCGCCAGCAGCGCGGCGGTGGGGACCGGCGTGCCCTTCGAGGTTGTCTCAGTGGCAACCCTCGTCCTGGCACCGGACCGGCAGATTCGCGTCGGCGATCGCAAGCCCGACACCATCGCGCGCCTGCTGTCGCAGACGCTCGTGAAGCAGACGGAGGAGCGCGGACCGTTCGGCCTGCGGGAAGTCCGTGCCTACGCGGGGTTTACCCTCGTGTTCGAGCCGCTGGCGCGGGCCGACGAGCAACGCGTGGCCGCGATCTACGTGCAGTGAACGTCGCGCACGCTCGCCGCAATCGCGCGCGAAGAGACGCGGGATTTTCGGTCGAATCCCTATCCCGAATCCCGAATCCCGAATCCCGAATCCCGAATCCCGAATCCCGAATCCCTCTCAGTTCTTGACCACCTCGGCCAGCGTGCCATCGTCCTTGCTGACGTCGATGCCGCGCAGCACGCCGGCAAGCGGCACGCGCTGCTCGACCACCTGGTCCCGGACGCGCACCAGTACGTCGGCCGCCTTGTGGTCGCCGTACTGCAGCGTAATCGTCACCGGCACGTCGAAGGTCTCGCGCAGCTGCTCCACGCGCAGCACGACCTCGGCGCCCTCCACGCGGTAACCGACCTTCAGCCGCGGCAGGGTCGCGCTGTAGATCCAGCGTTCGAAGAACCGCTCGAGCGACTGGCCGGTTTCCTGCTCCATCGCCTCCCGGAAATCGTCGGTGCCGGCCTTGTGGAAGCGCGATGTCCAGTAGAAGCGGCGCAGGCCCCGGAAAAAGGCCTCGTCGCCGACGAGACGCCGCAGCATGTGGAGGACGGTGGCGCCCTTGTTGTAGACCAGCGCGCGGAACACGCGGCTCTCGCCGCGGATGTGGCCGAGACGATAGCCGAGATAGACGGGACCCTGATCGCTCTGATCGATGGCCCACTTCCGCATCTGGCGCATCACCGACGCGAAGACCTCGTCTCCGCGCTGGCGCTGCGCGTAGAGCGCGGCGAAGTACTGCGCGAAGCCTTCGCTGATCCACTGCTCGTGGTAGTTGCGCCACCCGACCGCCTGTCCCCACCATTGATGCGCGAGCTCGTGCGCAATGAAGAAATCGGGGAAGCCGTTGAAGGCCGCCGGATCGTTCCGCCACTGCAGCTGCGAGGTGGGCAGCGGTTGATTCAGCGCGGCGAAGTACCCGGGGCTGTGGCCGCCCGGGAGATCGCTCTCGATGAGCGCGACGGTGAAGCTCGAATAGGGGGAGTCGCCGACGAGCGACTCATAGAAGAGCGCGATGGCGGCGGCGCGATCGGCGAGATCGCGGCCGCGCTGCAGCTGGCGCGGGTTCGCCTCGATCGAGAGGTTCATGCTGCGGTAGGTCGATCCCAGCACGCGGATGTCTTCCGCGTCCGGTCCCGGCGGACGTCCGTTCCCGTTGGTCGGGAACGCCACGGTCGCCGTCTCCGCCCGCGCGAAACGGCTCATGACGAACGCGAGATACCGCAGCGGCTGCGTCGCGCTGAACACGTACAGCTTTCTCTGTTGCGCTGATCCCTGAGGGGTGACGAGCGTCGGGAAGCCGGGCTCGAGCTCGCCGCTCGCGACACAGTCGATCGTCGGCGGGACCGACAGCCGGATTCGCGCGGTCGCGTAGTCGCTCACCGGCGCCTGCGGATACCAGAAGCTGCGACTGCTGTAGAGATAACTCGCCTCTGGCGCGAGCAGCGGGATGTCATCGGCAACCGGACGATTCTGATCGAGCCCGAGTGCTTCGCGATCAGGCGTCTGCGGCTCGAGGCGGCCGGCGTACGCGATCGTCACCGTCAACTCGGCGTCGCGAATCAGCGCCGTCGGCAGGTTGACGACGATCGTGTTCTGGTTCTTGACCCGGATGCCGAAGAGCCGGCCGTACTCGTAGCTGACGATCGACTGCACGACCAGCGCGTCGGCGAGCCGCAGCGTCAGCGTGCCGAGTACGTACGACCGCACCTTGATCCGCAGCGTCGCCTTGCCGTCGATCCACTGGCGATCGGGCGACGCTGCCACGTCGATGTCGTAGTGCAGCACGTCGTAGTCGACGAGGTCGTCTTCGTTGTAGAAGCGGCCGCGGGTGGCGAGCTTCTGCTTCGAGGCATAGAGCGCGATGTTGTGATGCCGCTTGCGATCGAACAGCGTGATGTCTTCGGCCTCGGCGCTCGAGTGAGCGTAGGTGAGCGTGTCGTATTTCCGCGTGCGCATCTCGGCGACGAAATCGCCGCCGCCGGGCAGCAGCGACCACGCGTCCCGGCTCAGGTCGCCGAGATCGATCACGAACGATTTCTGCGACTCGTCACGGAAGATCTCCTGCGCCCGCCGCAGTTCCTTGGCGTCGACCGACTTCGGCTGAAGCGCCGCCGCGTTGATCACGCTCTCGAAGTCGGAGGGGTTCAGGCGGATGAACGCGACGTCGAAGGTCGTGTCGAGCGACTCGGCGCCGCAGAAAATCTTCACCTGCCCTTTCTCGGTGGTCGACGGCGGATGGAAATCGAGCGTGCCCCGTCCGAGCAACACCAGGGCGGTGACGCCGGAATCGATGTCGCCGATGAACACCGAACCTTCCGGCAGCGTCAGGTCGAGATCCTCGGCGGCGATCGTCAGATTGCGCGCAGCGAACACTTTCGAGGTGTTCAAGGCGAGCCGGTACAGGTTCTCGACCGTCGATACGCGCTCCTCGTCGGCGATCGTCCACTCGCGATCGGTGCCGGCGTCGCCGGTGCGCTTCACGTCGAGCCGCCAGGTCGCCGCGCGCCCGCGCGATCCGTACTCGGCAAAGGTGTCGACGATCAGGCGATAGCCGTTGCCGGGCAGCGTCCCGGCGAGCGGCTGACGATCGCGCTCCTGAATGACGGCGCGCGTGGAGCCAGGAATCAGCTCGGATCCGATGAACCAGAGAGCATGGTCGCGATCCGCTGAATCGGCGAGCGCCGCGAGAAACCCCGGACCGTCGCCCGTCTGCAGCACGCGCTCCAGGCGTGCCAGGAGCAGACGGACTCCATCAGTTTCCTGCGCCTGCGGGTAGGCACCGCCGCCGAGCGTCAGCGCCAGGAGCGCAATCGCCCCGCGTAATCTCATTGGTTACCGTCTACTATTTTAGACCCCGGCCGCCTCGCAATTAAGAATTTGGAATTTGGAATTTGGAATTCGTGTCATGCGGTCCCCGAGCAGCCCGGCAAGCGTCGAAGCCAGATTACGCATTCCAAATTCCGAATTCCAAATTCCTAACTGGTCCTTCGCAGCAACAGGATCGTCAGATCGTCCGCAAATCGCTTCTCATCGGTATGACGTTCGACGGCGCGCACCACACCGGCGCCGATTGCGGCCAGGCTGTCGCGCGCGTGGGCGCGCAGGGCAGTTTCCAGTCCGATTTCGTCGAACGGACGTCCCTGCGGGTTTTCGGCTTCAGTAATGCCGTCGCTGTAGACGGCCACCAGATCGTCGGGCCCCAGCATCACGCGGCCCGTCGTGTAAGTCGACTGTTCGAACATGCCCAGCGCAATCCCACCGTCGGACAGTCGCTCGCACGAGCCGTCGTGTCGGAGCACCAGCGGCGGCATGTGCCCGGCGCTCACGTAGGTGAGGAGACCGCTCACCGGCTCGTACACCGCGTAAAACAACGTAATGAACCGCGATCCGGGTGCATGGCGGCACACCTGTACGTTCAGCCGCGTCGTCAGATCGGCCGGCTCGAGCTTTTCCTCCACGAGCGTCCGCAGGATGGCGAGCAGCAGCGCCATCAGCAACGCGGCGGGACTGCCCTTGCCGGCCACGTCCCCGACCGCGACGACGAGCCGGCCGTCGGCTTGCGGCAGGATGTCGTAGAAGTCGCCGCCAACGGTGTTCGCCGGCCGGCTCATGCCGACCGTCTCGACGCCCGGCCCCGTGTACACGCCGCTCGGCAGCATCGCCTGCTGGATCTCGCGCGCGATCTCGAGGTCGTTCTTCAGCGACAGGCGGTCGGCGACCTCGAGCAGCACCAGCAGGTTCATCAGCCCGAACGCGATCAGCAGCGACCACGTGCCGCGGGCGAACAGCGGCCCGGGCACACCGATCGTCACGAACGGAAGCCGTCCGAGCTCGACGATGCCGACGCCGCGAAACAGGTTCACGAGGCCGACGGCCGCCAGCAACAGCGCACCGCCGAAGACGGCGCGCCGCGCCGGCGACAGCTTCATGGAAAACGCCATGAACAGCAGCCGCACTTCGGTGGCAAACCGGCGGTGCCACGGCATGCGCGCAAGCGCCTCGGCATCGGCGCCGCGCGTGAAGAACCGGTACGCGTCGCGCGTGTCGCGCGTGAACAGGCGCTGCAGATCGTCGGCGGTGAGATCCTTCGTATAACTGTCGAAGAAATCGCTGAGCCGGGAAGTGCGTGACGAGTTCAAAGTCAGCTAGCCCCTAACCCCTAGCGCCGAGCCCCGATTCCTTCAGAATCCCCAGCTCCCGGCCGACCTTCTCGAACACGTCGATCGCGAACTGCAGTTCGTCGCGCGTGTGCGTGGCGGTGACGATCGTCCGCACGCGCGCCTTGTCGCGGGCGACAGTCGGGTACGCGATGCCCTGCGCGAAGACGCCGTCCTCGAACAGCCGGTCGGAGAGCTTCATCGCCAGCGCGCCTTCGCCGACGATCACCGGCGTGATCGGGCTGTCGCTGAGGCCGGTATTGAAGCCGAGTGCCTGCAGTCCGCTCTTGAAGAAGCGGGTGTTCTCCCAGAGTCGATCGATGATCTGCGGCTCCTGTTCGAGGACGTCGATGGCCGCAATGCACGCCGCGGCGACGGCGGGTGGATGAGAGGTGGAGAAAAGGAACGGCCTCGCGCGATGATAGAGGAATTCGATCAGCGACCTGCTGCCGGCGACGTAGCCGCCGAGCGCGCCGATGGCCTTCGACAGCGTGCCGACCTGGATGTCGACGCGGCCGTGCACGCCGAAATGATCGATCGTGCCGCGGCCGTTCCTGCCGAATACCCCGCTCGCATGCGCATCGTCGACCATCATGATGCAGCCGAATTCCTCCGCGACCGCGCACAGATCGGGCACGGCGCCAAGGTCGCCGTCCATGCTGAAGACGCCGTCCGTGATCAACAGCCTGCGCTGCGAGGCCGGCAGCTGCTTCAGGATTTTGCGCGCGCCATCGACGTCCTTGTGCGGGAACACCTTGATCGTCGCGCGGCTCAGGCGCGAGCCGTCGATGATGCTGGCGTGGTTCAGCTCGTCCGACACGACGACGTCGTCTTTGGTTAATACGGCGGCGACCGTGCCGGCGTTCGCGGCAAATCCGCTCTGGAAGACCACCACCGCCTCGGTCTGCTTGAACGCG
>DATFXR010000348.1:0-3197 GCA_035315685.1 Vicinamibacterales bacterium
GTCGCTGCGCGCGATCAGCCGTTTGTGTCAGGACCGCGGGCTCTATCACATCAGCGACGAGGTGTACGAGTACTTCACGTACGGCGCGGCTCGCCACGTCTCGCCGGCGTCATTCGACGGCGCCGAGCAGTACACGATCTCGCTGTTCTCGTTGTCGAAGGCGTATGGCTTCGCCGGCTGGCGGATTGGCTACATGGCGTTTCCCGCGCCGCTGGCCGACGCGATCATGAAAGTCCAGGACACCGTGCTGGTCTGCCCGCCGGTGATTTCGCAGATTGCCGCGGTCGCGGCGATGGGCGTGGGGCCCGCGTACTGCCGCGGTCAGCTCGAGGCGCTCTCCGAGATCCACGACATCGTCACCGCCGAGCTGCGATCGCTCGAGCCGCTGTGCACGGTGCCGCCGGCCGACGGCGCGTTCTACTGCTTCGTCCGCGTGAACACTGACGCGAATCCGATGCACCTTGCCGAGCGGCTGATTCGCGAGCACCGCGTCGCGGTGATTCCCGGCACCGCATTTGGGCTCGCCGACGGCTGCTATTTCCGCGTCGCGTACGGCGCGCTGCAGAAGGAGACGGTGGCGGAGGGGATCGGCCGGTTGGTGAACGGTCTTCGCAGAATACTCGTCAATGGCTGACGGCTCATGGCTGATGGCTATGGCTAACGGGCTCATACCATCAGCCATGAACCATAGCCATCAGCCATTAGCCATCAGCCCTTGACGCGTGCGCCACGGGGAGGCGCGCACTCCATGGACGCGCCTCCTCGAGTGCGCTCGCCAGTTGCAGCACGAGGTGTTCCTGCGCGTGTGGCGCGCCGATCTGGATGCCGATCGGCAGCTGCGCCGAATGCATCGCCAGCGGCAGCGAGATCGCCGGCGTCCCCATGATGTTGTGCGGCAGCGTGAACTGACACGTACCCCGATAGATCGTGTCGGCGAGGTTCTCCATCGTCACGTCGGTGCGACCGAGGTTGTAGATGCCCCACCGCTCGGCGACGCGCGGCGTGGTCGGCGACAGCCATACGTCGTAGTGCGTGAAGAACCGCGCGAGCTGACGGCGGCTGGTGTTGATGGCGGCCATCGCGCTGACGAACTGCGACGACTTCATCTGCCTCGCGTGCTCGTAGATCGTGAAGACGACGGGCTCGATCGTGTCGCGGCCGATCCGGTGACCGCTGCGCGCCGCATAGCCTTCGAGCCGGAGATCGAAACCGAAGAACCAGACATCGGTCATTGCCCGCATCGCCGCGCTGCCGTCGAAGGCGGGAGAGGCTTCGGCGACGTGATGGCCCATCGTTTCGAGAAGCTGTGCGGTGTCGCGCACCGCCTGCGCCACTTCGGCGTCGACCGCGACGCCCATGAGCGGCGTCGTCGACCAGCCGATTCGGAGTCCGGCCGCGCGCCGGCTGGTGAGCGCCGCGTAGCTCTCTGAAGGCTTCGGAATGAAAAACGGATCACCGACTTGCGGCACCGAGAGGCAGTCGAGCATCGCCGCGGCGTCGCGCACGCTTTTCGTCTGGACGAAATTCTGGCCGAGCCCGTATCCGTTCTCGTCCTGCAGCGGTCCGAGCGACACCCGGCCGCGTGACGGCTTCAGCCCGACGCCGCCGCAGAAGCTCGCCGGAATGCGGATTGAGCCGGCGATGTCCGAGCCGTGCGCCATCGGCACCATGCCGGCGGCCACGGCGGCCATCGCACCGCCGCTCGATCCGCCGGCGGAGTAGCCGACCCGCCACGGCGTCGAGGTGTTGCCGTACAACGCGTTCTCCGTCGTGCCGGACATCGAGTACTCGGGCGCCGCCGACCGTCCGATGATGTTCACGCCGGCCGCGCGCACCATCTCGACGAGGTAGGTGTCCTGCTGCGACACCATGCCGCGACACAGGCGGCTGCCGAACTCGATGCGCCTCCCGGCCTCATGACCGAAGAAGTCCTTGATCAGGAACGGCACGCCGCGGAAGGGACCGCTGCCGAGGGTCCGTTCATCGAGTCCGGCGATGCGATCGGGGTAGGTTTCGACGACGGCGTTCACGCGGGGATTGACCGCGTCGATCGCGCGCGCCGCAGCGTCGGCGAGCTCTTTCGGCGACACCTGCCGGGTCCTGACCAGTTCGGCGAGGCCGCAGGCATCGTGCGCCGCGTATTCGGATAGCGTCATGACGGAAGTGTAGCGATGGCTGCGAACCGGCGGGCAGGCATCTTGAATCCAGCGTAGTTGGCTGAGTTCGGATCAGCCACGAAGACACGAAGTCACGAAGAAAAAAATTGGTCTTCGTGTCTTCGTGCTTTCGTGGCCTACTTCTGGCGCTCGGCGGTCGCCCTGCGGCTGACGGCCTCGGTGCGGCGCGCGGCGGTGCGGATCGCGACGCGCGTGCTGGCGGAGCGGGCCTTGTCCTTGTACATCCGCGCGTCGGCCTCGGTCAGCAGCGGACGGAGGTCAGTCGTGCCCGACGGCACTTCGACGGCGCCGACGCTCAACCCGATGTTCGACGGCAACTGTCCGTCTGCGGCGGCCTCGCCGAAGGCCAGCTTCAAAGCGTCGGCCTTCTGCCGCGCTTCTTCCTCGGGGCAGGTGATCAGGACGAGGAACTCGTCGCCGCCCCAGCGGAACACATAGTCGGCTTCCCGGATGTGCCGCTTCAGGAATCGCGCGACGTACTGCAGGACTTGATCGCCGGTGTCATGCCCGAGCGTATCGTTGATCGCCTTGAAGTTGTCGACGTCCACGAACAGCAGCGACAGCGGCAGGCTGAAGCGCGCATGCCGCTTCAGCTCCTTGGCCTGCACCTGATCGAGAAAGCGGCGGTTGTAGCAGGCGGTGAGCGGATCGGTGATCGCCAGCTGCACGAGATCCTCGCGCGCCGCTTCGAGCCGGCGATTGGTCATCCGCAATTCGTAGGTCATGTCCTCGAACACGAGCAGATGGATGCCGATCACGGCGAGCACCACCAGCATCACGTTGACCATGAACAGCTGTGACGCGGCGAGGTTCTCGGCGAGCAGCCGCGGCAGCGCGACCGCGGAGGTCACGGTCGTGATCGCCAGGCCGAGCATCACCAGCGCCGTCAGCCCCGCGCCGATCATCCGCCGCTCGATGACGACCGCGGCGTACATCGCGGCGGTGGCGAGCAGGAGAATCGCGGCAATCAGATAGCCCGGCACGATCACGGTCCAGGCGCCGAGGACGAGCGGCGCCACG
>DATFXR010000349.1:0-6455 GCA_035315685.1 Vicinamibacterales bacterium
CCCTCGGGGACGTCGCCGCGGACGATGCGGCCGGCAAGGCCCTCGACGATCGCTGTCTTGCCGACGCCCGGCTCACCGATGAGGACCGGGTTGTTCTTCGTACGGCGGGACAACACCTGGATGACGCGCCGGATCTCCTCGTCCCGGCCAATGACGGGATCGAGCTTGTCCTTGCGCGCCAGCTCGGTGAGATCACGGCCGTATCGCTCGAGCGCCTGATACGTGCTTTCCGGGTTCTCGCTGGTGATCCGTTGCGAGCCGCGGACGCCGGTCAGCGCCTTGAGGATGGTGTCGCGCGTAATGCCCGCCTGCTTCAGCAGCTGTGCGGACGGCGATCGGCCGGCCTCGTCGGCGATGGCGATGAAGAGGTGCTCGGTGCTGACGAACTCATCCTTCAAACGATCGGCTTCGGCCTGCGCCTGGTCGGTGACCGTCTTGCTGCGCGGCGACAGGCCAGGTTGCGCGCCGCCGTACGCCTGCGGGATTTTCTTGAGCAGATCACGTCCAGCGCGCGCGATTGCTGCCGGATCCGCGTTCATCTTGCGCAGCAGCTCCGGCACGATGCCTTCGCGCTGCTCGACGAGCGCGACGAGCAGGTGCTCAGGCTCGAGTTGCGGGTTGTTGGCCTGTTGCGCGAGCTCGACCGCGGCAGCGACCGCCTCGCGCGCTTTCTCGGTGTACTTGTTGATATTCATCGTCGTCGATCAGCCACGGTGGCGTCGTGGCAACTCCTCATGTCGATCAGCCACGAAGACACGAAGACACGAAGAAATGCCTTGTGCAGAATCCAACTCCGTGGCTTCGTGCCTTCGTGGCAGCTCCATATCGTGGCAGCTTCAGATCGTGGCCGCTCCCTATGCCGCTGAGTTTTTCGCGTCCTTCTCAAGTTTCTGCAGGGCCTCGAAATGTTTCCGTTGTTCCGCGGTCAGCTCGCGCGGCAGCTGGACCTCGACGGTGGCATAGAGGTCGCCAGGTTCGTCTGACTTGCCGGCCGACGGCATCCCGTGACCCCTGAGCCGGAACACCTGCGCGTGCTGCGTCGCCTGGGGAATCTTCAGGCGCAGCGTTTTGCCACCGAGTGTCCTGACGTCGGCCTCGCCGCCGAGCACCGCGGTGGTCAGCGGAAGCGGCACCCGGGTATAGAGGTCGCGTCCTTTTCGTTCGAACTGGGCATGCGGCGTGGTGCGAATCCGCAGGTATAGATCGCCTGATTGCGCGCCGCCGGCTCCCTGTTCGCCTTCGCCGGCGACTCGCACGCGCGAGCCCTCGCCGACGCCGGCCGGGATCCGGACGTGGACCGTGCGCGTCTGACCATCGTGCTGGATGGCGAAGCGGCGCGTCGTCCCGTGGTAGACATCTTCGAGCGGCAGCTCGATCTCCTGCTCGATGTCGCGCCCGTGACGTGCCTGCGACGCCCGCGACCCGCGCCCGCCGCGGCTGCCGCGCGTCCGCTCGCCTGTGGCCGCGCCGCCGAAGAACGTCTGGAAGAAGTCCGAGAACGGGTTGTCATCGCCGAACATCTCGTTCATTTCTTCCGGCGTCATCGTGCGGTATCCGCTTTCGCCGCCTGGCCCGCGGCCGCCGAACTGTGCGTTCCAGCCGCCGCCGAACTGACTCGGATCGAAGCCGGGGCCACCGGGGCGCGCTCCGGCCTGCTCGTAGGCTCGCCAGTTCGCGCCCAGCTCGTCGTACTTCTTGCGCTTGGTCGGATCGCCGAGGACTTCGTAGGCCTCGTTGATCTCCTTGAACTTCCCCTCGGCCGACTTGTCGCCGGGATTCACGTCCGGATGGTGCTTGCGCGCCAGTTTGCGGAACGCCTGTTTGATCTCCTTGTCGCTGGCGGTCTTCGAAACGCCGAGCGTGGAGTAGTAGTCCTTGAAATCCATCAATCGAATCCCAGCATGCGGCTCAGTTGGTCCAGCTCCTGGGTGAGGCGCCGTTTCGATTCGCGCGCCGACAACGCCTCGTCGCGCATCAGCGGCCGCAGCCGCTGCACGACCTCGGCGATCTCGAGCAGCCGTTGCACGCCGGCGAGGTTGATGCCGCCATCGTCGACGAGACGCTTGATGAGCTTCAGTCGTTCGAGTTCCTCACGCGAGTACAACCGCATGCTGCCGATCGTGCGCGACGGCTGCACCAGTCCCAGGCGTTCGTACTTGCGCAGCGTCTGCGGGTGCATGCCCAGCATCCGTGCGGCCACGCTGATGAAAAAGAGCTCCTGGTCCACGCCCCTCATTCCGCTCGCACACCTTGCGCCGATCCAAGTGTAGACATTGATACGAGTCGTGTCAACTTGCCAGGTAGTATTCTGAGGCCCTGTGATTCACGGATCGGATTTCCTCACCATCGCGCTGCTGGTGGCGCTCGAGGGGCTCCTGAGCGCCGACAACGCGATGGTGCTCGCGGTCCTCGTCCTCGGCCTGCCCAAGAAACAGCAGCGCAAGGCGCTCCGCTACGGCATCATCGGCGCGTTTACCTTTCGGACGATTGCGACGCTGCTCGCCGTCTATCTGATCCAGCTTGGCTGGGTGAAGCTGGTCGGTGCCGGCTACCTGATGTACCTCGTCGTGCGACACTTCGGCGGGGGCCAGACCGCTGAAGAGCGCCGATCGGCGCCGCCGGCGCAGCCGTGGCTCGGGATGTCGGCGTTCTGGGCCACCGTGCTGAAGGTCGAGCTGACCGACATCGTCTTCGCGATCGACTCGATTCTCGTCGCGGTGGCGATGTCGCCGAAGACGTGGGTGATTCTGTCCGGCGGCATTCTCGGCATCCTGATGATGCGCCTGGTCATCGGCCAGCTGCTCACGCTCGTCGAACGGTATCCGCTGCTGGTCGACGGCGCCTTCGTCATCATCGCGTGGGTCAGCGTCAAGCTGCTGATCGAATACCTGCATACCGAGGGGTATGTCGCGTTCGAGATCCCGAAATGGCTCTCGCTTGGGCTCATCGTCGTCATCTTCGGCGTGGCGCTGGCGTACTCGCTGCTGGCCGACAAGAAGGTGATGGCCGATAAGAAGGGGGGGCGCTCCTGAATCTCTTTCGGCCGCGTCGAGCTCCCGACTGGATCGCGCTCGCGCTGCTCCTCGGGCTGATCGCGGCGACCGCCGTCTCGGCCGTGTGGTTGTCGCGCTACGCCGTCGCCGTGCACCGGCTGACGCGCGGGATCGGCGACACGGTCTTCTACGGCGCCGACGGGCAGCCGTGGTTCCGGCTCGACGAGCAGCGGCACGACGTGTCGCTCGACGACATCTCGGTCGATCTGCAGCATGCCGTCGTGGCCGTCGAGGATCGCCGCTTCTACCGCCACCCGGGGATCGATCCGATCGGGCTCGCCCGCGCGATCGTCCGCGACATCCGCTACGGCGGACGGATGGAGGGCGGCAGCACGCTGACCCAGCAGCTCGCGCGGACGCTCTTCCTCTCGAACGTGAAATCGTACGGCCGCAAGGTGAAGGAAGCGGGGCTCGCGTTCCTCATCGAAGCGCAGCTCACCAAGAAGCAGATCCTCGAGTTCTATCTGAACCGGGTCTACCTCAGTGCCGGGGTCTACGGTGTCGAGACGATGACCGAACATCTGTTTCGAAAGCCGGCGAATCAGGTGACGCTGGCGGAAGCGGCGTTCGTCGCGGGCCTGATCCGTGCGCCGTCGGCGCTGTCGCCGTGGACCAACTACGACGGCGCGCTCGATCGCAGTCATGTGGTGCTGGCGCTGATGCGCGATCAGGGCTTGATCAGCTCTCAGCAGGAGGAGGCGGCGCGGCGGGTCCGGCCGCGCATTCAGCCGTACCGCCAGCCCAGCGACGCGCGCGCCGGTTTTGCGAAGGAGTTTCTGCGCCAGCAGTTCCGCAACGAATTCGGCGGCGACAATCCGCCCGACTGGCAGGTGCATACTGCCTTTCTGCCGTCGATCCAGGACGCGGCCGAGCAGAGCGTCGCGATCGGCCTCGCGCGGCTGCGCCGTCCCGGCCTCGAAGCGGCGTTGGTCGCCATCGATCCGTCGACCGGCGACATTCTCGCGATGGTCGGTGGGGCGAGCTACGCGCGCAGCACGTACAACCGCGCGGTGCGCAGCCGCCGGCAGCCCGGATCGGCCTTCAAGCCGTTCGTGTACGCCGCGGCGCTGGCGAAGGGATACTCGCCGGTGTCGGTCCTCGACAACCTGACGCACGTCCGGGCGCCGGATGATCCGGAATGGCATCCGCGCAGCGCCGAAGCCGATCAGCCCGACAGGCTGACGCTGCGCGCGGCGCTCCTCGAGTCGAACAACCCGGCGGCGGCCGATCTGCAGCAGCGCGTCGGCACCCGCGCGGTGCTGCGGCTCGCCAGCGACGCCGGCCTGAGCGGTCTGCCCGACGTGCCGTCGCTGGCGCTTGGAACCGGCGTCGTGTCGCCACTCGATCTGACGACCGCCTACACTGTGTTTCCAGGCGGCGGCAGCGTCGCGAGGGCGCGCGGCATTGTCAGCGTGTACGATTCGGGCGGCCGACAGGTGCTCGATCGGCCCGTGGAGCGGGACGACATCCTGAGTCCGGCGGTTGCCTTTCAGATGACCAGCATGCTGCGCGACGTCATCGAACGTGGGACCGGTGCGCCCGCGCGGGCGCTCGGCGTCCGCGGTCCGGTGGCTGGCAAAACCGGGACGACCGACGACTACCACGACGCCTGGTTCGTCGGCTACTCGACGTCGGTCGTGGCCGCTGTCTGGGTGGGGTTCGATCAGCCGGCGTCGATCGGCCACGACGCCTACGGCGCACGCGTGGCGCTGCCGATCTGGGCGGATTTCATGAAGCGCGTGGCAAAGGAGCTCCCCGCGCGCGAGTTTCCCGTGCCGTCCGAGGTGCACGCAGAAGAACTGTGCAACGTCTCGTACGTGCAGCCGGTCGAGGGTTGCCCGACATACACTGAATACTTCAAGGACGGCGACGCGATCCCGTCGCAGCTGTGTCCGATCCATCGCGGCACGCTGAAGCAGCGCGCAACACGGGCCATCGAGGGGTTCTTCCGCGGCCTCGGCGGCCGGATCGCAGGGCTGTTCGGACGGCGACGGTGACCACGATGAACCGCTGCACCCGTGCCACGATCAATGCAGAGACCGCAACGATCGCGGAGCCCGCGGAGAACCGAGGAACCACGAAGGTCACGAAGACTCACGAAGGACACGAAGAGATGTGGCGGGTGACGGCTGGCTTCGCCAGCCGGCGGTCGCACGCCGCTCCTCTGCGGCCTCGGCGTTCTCCGCGGTTTCCGAATTGCCGGCGAGTGGCTCTCACGCTGTCATGATTCGCCTGCTCGTCGTCGACGACGCGATCGAGCACGCGCAGATGGTGACGGAGTTTCTGCGCGCGAGCGGCGCGTGGCCGCACGCGGAGATCAAGATTGCGGCGTCGTACGACGAGGCGCTCGCGAAGCTCACCGCGCCGACGCCGTTCGATCTCGCGGTCGTCGACTACATGCTCGGGTCGCGCGACGGGCTCGAGCTGCTGCGGGAGTTGAAGCAGCGCAGCATCGACACTTCGGTCATCGTCCTCACCGGACACGGCGCCGAGGACGTCGCCGTCGAGGCGATGAAGGCCGGTGCGGCCGACTACCTGAGCAAGAGCAATCTCACCATCGAGGGCCTCGAGCGCGCCGTCCGGTTCGCGCTGGCGCTGCGGATCGGCGAGCGCCAGCGGCGGCAGGCCGAGGCGGCGCTGCGCGCGAGCGAAGAGCGGTTCCGCGCCCTCGTCGAGAACAGCTCGGACGCGCTGCTGCTGCTCGACGCCGAGGGCCGCGTCACCTACGTCTCGCCCTCCTCGTCGCGCCATCTCGGCTGGGGCTCCGACGAGATGCTCGGCGGATCGATCTTCGACTTCCTGCATCCTGACGATCGCGACAACATGTCGACGCGCATGATCGACGTGCTGCGCAGTCCCGCGAAGCCGATCCACCAGGACATCCGGCTCCAGCACGCGGATGGCAGCTGGCGCGAGATCGAGAGCGTCGCCGTCAACCGTCTGTCGGATCCGTCGGTCGAGGCGATCGTCGTCAACGCGCGCGACATCACCGATCGGCGCAAGCTCGAGGAACAGCTGCGGCAGGCGCAGAAGATGGAAGCCGTCGGCCAGCTTGCCGGCGGCATCGCCCACGACTTCAACAACCTGCTGACCGCGATTCTCGGCTACTGCAACCTGATGCGCGACGACATGCCGGCTGAGGATCCGCTGCGCGCCGATCTCGACGAGATTCACTCCGCCGGCGAGCGCGCCGCGTCGTTGACCCGTCAACTGCTGGCGTTCAGCCGCCGGCAGATGCTCCAGCCGCAGATCGTCGACCTCAACGTCGTCGTGCAGCAGCTCGAGAAGCTGCTCAGGCGGCTGATCAGCGAAGACGTCGAGCTCGTCACCGCGCTGGCGCCGGATCTGTTGAGCGTCCGGGTCGACCCCGCGTCAATCGAGCAGATTCTCGTCAACCTCGCG
>DATFXR010000350.1:0-2258 GCA_035315685.1 Vicinamibacterales bacterium
GAGCCGGCTGCGGCTCAGAATCTCCTGGCTGATCGAGCGCAGCCGATCCTCGATGCGCATCGTGACCGTCGAGTGGACGTAGCTCTCGGGGATGCGCTGCGGGATGACGAGGATCAGCGTCTCAGAGCGGTACAGATTCGGAATGCGCAGCGATACCCCGAAGCCGATCGCCCCGGTGACGATCATGCCGAGGAGCAGAATCCATTTCCGGAACCACAGGATCCGGATGATGTCTTCGGGCGTGTAATTGCGGACAGGCAGCACGTCTGTAGATCCTCACTGAGCCAGCGGCGTCACGCGCTGAAGCCGTCACGCCCGATCGTTTACGGGACGACCACCGTGTCGCCGGGCTCGAGCTCGATGTTCTGAAACAGGTTCTTCCGCTTGACCAGGTCCTGGTAGTTGAACTCGAAGATTGCCTGCTTGCCCTGCCGGACGCGCATCACGGTGATGTTCTTGCCGTCGGCGAAGTCCCTGAGGCCGCCGGCGGTGGCGATCAGTTGCAGCACCGTCACCGACCCGTTCAGCGGATACGGTCCGGGCTTCTCCACCTGGCCGGTGATGAACACCTTGCGGCTCTTGATCTCCTTCACGATCACGGTCGGCTGCGGGTCCTCGACGTAGCGGCGCGCGGCAGTGACCACCGCGTCGCGGAGCTGCTCGGGCGTGAGCCCGGCGGCCTGGACGTCGTTGAGGAGCGGCAAGGTGACCTTGCCGTCGGGACGCACGGTGGTCTCCGGCGCCGACAGATCCTTGTCGCGCCAGAAGAGGATCGACAGCACGTCGTCGACGCCGATGACGTAGCCGGTCGGCGTCGCTGGCTTGGTCGGCACTGCCGCGGCTGCGGCAGCGACCGGGGCCGGCGCCGCCGCGTTCGCGGCAAGCGCCGGCGCGGGCGCTTGCGCGTCCACGATCACGGACGTCGAGGCGGCGCCGAGCGCCGTGGCACACACGATGGCAGCGGACAGAAGCTGGTGTCGCATCAGCGGAATTCCTTGAAAGACGGCTGGCAGTGGTGCTTCCGCAGGAAATTGAGGAAGCGCTTGTAGTCCTCGCTCTCCATGTTGAATTTGCGGGCGACGATCTTGTAGTTGCCGCGCGCGTCGACGAGTCCGCGGCGCACCACGTCGCGGACCGCGGAACGGGTAATCTCGCGCTGCATGAAGAGCGGATAGACGGTGGTCCAGAACGACTGGCGCTGCATCGTGATCCGTTCGTAGAGCTCGTCGGCGATCGTCCGGCGGCGTTCGCGGAACGGCGCAGTGCCCGGCCGCTGACTGACGCGCACTTCGTGTGGAATGTCCTCGGGCCCGATCATGTCGCCGCGCGCGCGCACGATCATTCGTTCGATGACGTTCTGCAGCTCGCGGACGTTGCCGGGCCAGTGATACTCGGTGAGCAGCTGCAGCGCCGCCGGCGCGAGCGTCTTCACCGGCCGGCCACTGGTCCGCGTCATCCGGGTCATGAAATGGTCGACCAGCGACGGGATGTCTTCCTTGCGCTCGCGCAGCCCCGGCACGATCAGATGGATGACGTTCAGACGATAGAACAGATCCTCGCGGAACTGGCCCTGCGCGATCATGTCGCGGAGATTGCGGTTGGTCGCGGCGATCGTCCGGACGTCGACGCGCGTGCCGGTGCGATCGGCGCCGACCTTCTGGATTTCTCCGGTCTCGAGGAACCGCAGGAGCAGGCCCTGCATCCGCAGCGTCATCTCGCCGATCTCGTCGAGGAAGATCGTGCCTTCGTCGGCGATTTCGAGCTTGCCCGGCTTGTCGCGGTAGGCGCCGGTGAAGCTGCCGCGGACGTGGCCGAACAGCTCCGATTCGAGGAGCGTCTCGGGCAGGCCCGCGCAGTTCACGGCGACGAACGGCCGGCTCGATCGCGTGCTCAACGCGTAGACCTGGCGCGCCACCACTTCCTTGCCGGCGCCGCTCTCACCGGTAATCAACACCTTTGCATCGGTGCGCGCGACCCGATCGATTTCCTGGCGAAGATCCTCAATCGGTGCGCTGGCGCCGATCAGTTGGGCAGCTCCGTCAAATCGCATAAGGCTGTTTCGTCTCTGTTGGTGCTCCGAACGCAAGTCGGTACCGAGGATCACGTGGTGTGACCGCACGGCCGACGCGTGGCGAAGCCGGGATACCCCACCTTTGTGCAAAGCCGCCGCCACGTCAGCAGAACTAGTTCATCGAAGGCGGCGGTCGCGGCGGATGCCGCTAAATGCCGCGGTTAGGTCGGAGTTAGAGCCGATTCCA
>DATFXR010000351.1:0-17998 GCA_035315685.1 Vicinamibacterales bacterium
AGCACGCGGCCATTCGACTCGTAGCTCACGCGATGGAGGAGGTCTCCGCGCTCGCGCACCTGCTGCAGCGCGAGCAGATCGCCGCCTTCGTGATGGACGCTCGTGAGGCCGTAGCGGACGAATTGCTTCGAGATGTGCGCGAGGCCGTCGCGGTTACGCCGTTCGGTCTCGTCGCCGCTGAAAGTCCGCCGCGTGCCCACCCTGGTGAACACACCACGCGCCCGATCGGTGACGCGGCCGTTCAGATCGCCGAGCTCGTCCCGGTCGAACGTGCCGCCGGGCGGATCCTTGGTCTCTTTCGTGACGCCCGCCAGCTCCAGCGCCTTGCTGTTGTAGAAGGAGGTGTGGCCGCCCCGGTGCTGGACGACGACCGGATGATCCTTCGAGACCTCGTCCAGATCGTGGACGTTCAGCATCCGTTGGTCTTTCACTTTCGTGTCGTCGAAGAAGTAGCCTTCCACCCACGTCCCCGCCGGCGTCTCCTTCGCGCGGGCGCGGAGCTTGTCGACGATGCTGCGGATGGTGACGAACTCGACCTCGAACGGATTGCCGACGAGCACTTCCTCGAGGAGCGTCGTCCCGGGCGCGTGGTTGTGGCAGTCGATGAAGCCGGGGACGATCGTCATCTGCCGGGCGTCGATGGTCTGCGTCGCCTTGCCGGCAAGGCCGCGGATTTCGGCGCTGCTGCCGACGGCCATAATCCGGCCGGCCTTCACTGCAAACGCCTCCGCGCGCGGTGTGGCAGCATCCATCGTGTAGACCTTCGCGTTGACGACGATCAGATCGGCGTCACGCGGTTCGGCCCCCTGCGCGGCGGCAGGCGGCGTCCCGATTCCGATCCCTCGAGCGCCGAGCGCACCGGCGACGCCGGCGCTCGTCAGGCCGATGAATTCCCTGCGGCTGCGGTTCTTCATGGCGGTCGTCCCCCGGATGCACGGAGCTTATGACGGTTCCGCCGCGGGCACAAATCTCAGGCAGCGACCGGGACAGCCTCCTGCTGCCACCGGCACTGCTGCCGGAACTCCGCGATCGCGTCGTAGGGGAGCATCCGCACGAGCTCCTCGAGGCTGGTGCTGCCGTCGCGCATCCGCAGCCACGCATTCTCGGCCATCGAGATCGTGTTCCTGCGCGCGCTTGCCCGGATCTCTTCGATCGGGGCGCACTTGTTGATCAGGACGATGTCGTCCTCGCTCGGCACCCACAACTCGACGATCGTCAGCCGGCCCCGGTAGCCGGTGAGATTGCAGGCCTGGCAGCCCAGGCCTTTGTAGAACCGGAGATGCGGCGGACGCTCGCCGAAGAACTCTCGCAGCAGCTGCCTCGACGGTTCGTACGGCGCCTTGCACGTGTCGCAGATCTGACGGACCAGTCGCTGGCCGACGACGCCGATGAGCGACGAGGCGACGGCATTCGGATCGACCTTGAGATCCATCGAGCGGGCGATCGAGCCGCTCGCCGTATTCGTGTGCAGCGTGCTGAGCAGCAGGTGCCCGGTCTGCAAGGCGCGGAACGCCATTTCGGCCGTCTCCTGATCGCGGATCTCGCCGAGCATGATCACTTCGGGATCGTGGCGAAGGAACGCACGCAGGTAGTTCGCGAACGTGTTGCCGATGTGCTCGTTCACTTCCGCCTGGCTGACGTGCTCGAAGATGTACTCGATCGGATCCTCGGCGGTGAGGATGCGAATCCCCGGCCGGGACAACGTCATCAACGCCGCGTAGAGCGTCGTGCTCTTGCCGGAGCTGCGCGGGCGCCCCTGACGACCCGCGCAGCGGCTCTTATGACTTGAACAGTCGCATAGAGTGCAAATACGGATCCGTCGTGTGCGCACGGAACTCAGGCAACACGCTCGGCCGATCACGCTCTCGAGGTCGAGGCGGTGTCTCGTTTCGACGCACGCCGCAGGCGAGAAATCAAACGCGGCCTCTGCGAAGACGCGGCAATGCGTAAAGATTCCTGCACGTGTCTCATCCATCGACACAGTTGCAGAACGGAACACGCGATTCGCGCTCAGGATCGACGCCAGGCCTCGAAGTAGGTGACAATGACGCGAGCGGAACTGGACACCGTGGGCATTCAACCTCAGCTCACACGATGGCTGCGCAGCGCCGCTGCGGCGTTCGCGTTCGTTCTGGCGACTGCTGCGGCATTCGGGCAGCCAGCCCGCGACACGGCGTTGCCGGACGTGCAGAAGCTCGGGCCGCAGATCGGCGACCGTGTGCCCGAGTTCACGCTGCGCGATCAGAACGGGCAGTCACGGACGCTGGCGTCGCTCATCGGCCCGAAAGGTCTGATGCTCGTGTTCTTCCGATCCGCCGACTGGTGACCCTACTGCAAGACGCAGCTCGTGGAGCTGCAAGGCCGGCTCGACGCGTTGAAGCAGCAGGGCATTTCCATCGCGGCGATCAGCTACGATCCAGAGCCCGTCCTCGCGGACTTTTCGGCAAGACGCGGCATCCGGTTTCCGCTGCTGTCGGATCCCGGCTCGCCGACGATCATGCGGTACGGCATCTTCAACACGACAGTGCCGGAGTCCAACACACAGGCCTACGGCGTGCCGTTCCCCGGCACCTTCATGCTAGATACGCGCGGTATCGTGACAGCGCGGTTCTTCGAAGCCGCGTACCAGGAACGCAATACCGTGTCGAGCATCCTCACGAGGCTCGGCACCACGATCGACATCCCGGCGACCAGAGTGTCGTCGCCTCAAGTGGAGATCACCTCGTTCGCCACTGACTCGACCGTCGCCCCCGGAACACACTTCTCAATCGTGGTCGAGGTGCGGCCGAACCAGGGCATGCATGTGTACGCGCCAGGCGCGATCGGATACAGAGGGACGAATCTGACGATTGAGGCACATCCATGGATTGACCTCAAGGCCGCGCGCTACCCGCCATCGGAGGACTATCATTTCAAGCCGCTCGACGAGCACGTGCAGGTGTATCAGCGGCCATTCCGCGTAGCCCTGGACGTCGTCGTGGACGCGTCGCCGGACGCGCAGAACGCGCTCAAGGACGTCTCGACACTCACGTTGCACGGGGTGTTCAGCTATCAGGCGTGCGACGACAAGGTGTGCTTTGCGCCGCAGGCCGTGCCGCTGCAGTGGACCATCGCCGTGCGTCAGCTGGATCGCGAGCGCGTCAAGCGCTGACGCGCCCGTTCAGAGCGGCTCGACGATCGCGTAGCTGGAGGTGAGTTGGATGGCCCCGCGAAGCGTCCGATAGAGCGGGCAGCGCATCGCGTAGACGCCGTGCACGCGCTCGATCGTCTCCCGCGCGGCCTCTGGCGCGGCGAGCGCCATGTGCACGTGGATTCGTTTCACGACCAGGACGCCGTCCTCGGTCTCCACCTCGCCCTTCACGTCGGCAGTCAATCTTCCGCCGCTGGCATCGATCTGACGCGCTTCCAGCGCGCCTCCAAAGGTTCCCATCATTCAACCGGCCGCGGCGGCGACGACATAGTCGATGGTCGCAGCGTGCGGCTCGCCGAGTGCTGACGGATCGACCTTGTAGTGCTCGGCGATGGCGCCGTGCACGCTGAACACGACCGGGTGCGCTTCACCCGGCAGTCGCGCCTTTCGCAGCGGTCCCTTGACCCGTTCGATCGTCACCTGCGACGTGTACACGACGTCAGCCATGGGAACCTCCTTCCGCGAACGGATTCATTTTTTCCTTCGCTCGGACGGGCGCTCGTGCTCGAGCGAGCCGCACGGCATCCAATTCTAGTCGCGATATGGCGACAAGACGTTGATGACGCGAAAGGGCGTTTGCGCCGCGGCCGATGGTCACGTGGTCGGCGACGAACCGGCGACGTGCGGCGCGGATTGCTCGCTGCCGACCAGTCGCGTCAGGCGCACCAGGTGAAGCGCAGCATATCCGGCGACGACGATAGCTGTTACGAGCAGTCCGGCGATGGGCCACCACGACACGCCGGCTTTGTGAAGGAACAGGAACCAGCGGTCGAAGCCAGTGCCGAGCGGAGGTGACGGCTGACCGCGGACCAATGAAACCAGATAGTGAACGAACAGCGCGCTCTGAGAATAGAGCGGCACGTACGCCATGCGGTAGTTGAAGGCCTGGTCGTAATAACCGCTGGTGTATTGATCCTCGAGGAAGCTGGTTGCGAGCGAGACCGACTGAGCGACCACGCCTGCAGCAGTCAATGCGAGGAATCGCGCCCACGCCACGGGACGGCTGTCGGCGAGGTCGGGACCGAGTGCCAGCAGCAGGAAGGGAAGCGTCGGCAGCAGATACCGCGGACCGACGCAGTAGCCGCCTTCCCACTGCGTGTAGCGTCCATACAGCAGGAGATAGCTCACCGGCATGGCGACCGCCAGCAGCGCCACACCACGGTCGATGCGCGCCAGCCGGCGCACCGCGGGGATGGCGACGAGTGCCAGCGGTGCGTACACGAAGATCGACTTCCCTGGACTGACCAGGAACCCTGCCAGGCCGACGAGGAGCGGTGTTTCGAAGCCGTTGATCCGCTTGCCGCCGTCTGCGATCTCCGGATAGCCGAAATCGAAAGGGTTTCCGAACAGATGCGTATTCCACGCGAGAGCGATTGCGACGCCGATCGCCGCCGCGGCCGCGAGAGCGAACGCCGACGGAAGGCCGCGGCGCCGGTCGCGTACGAGAAGGGAGGCGACGAACACAGGCGCCGCGAGCGCATGGCCCGGTCGGACCAGCACGCATGCTCCGAGAAGAACTCCAGCCAGTAGTGCCTGCCGAGTCGTGACTGGCTGCGTGTTGCCGAACATGCACAGCGCGGATCCAATCAGAAGCATCGTGGTCAGCGGTTCGGAGAAGAGCCACGCGGAGTAGCCGAACAGCGGCGTGCCAACTGCGAACGCGAGCGCGACCGCAACGGCAGCAGCCGGCGGCGTTCCGAGCCGAAGGAGTAGCGTCAGAAAGAGCGCCGCGGCGAGCGCCGCGCACGTCGTCGAACTGAGCACGACGGCGAAGGTGATGACGAGATCGCGGCTGGTCTCGGGGACGCCCGGTGCGAAGACCATGAGCTTCCCGAGCAGATAGTACGGAACGAGCGCGACCGCATGCAGCGGGCCGTTGGGGGCCCGCAGTCGTCCCTGACGATCACGCTCTCCGTAGAACGCGAAACCGCTGGTGGATGAGGGGACGGTAAGTGACCCGGTCTCTACCAGGTCACGAGCCTGGAAGAAGGCACTGGCTTCGTCTGTGACGTGCAGGCGCCCGGTCGACGTCGCGACATACAGGGCCTGCAGGAAGAAGAACAGCGTCCAGACGAGGCCAGCCCGCAACGGTCTAATGAGCTGCCGGGAAGCGGACCACTCCGACTCCATTCGACGCGAAGTAATTGTGGCACTGCGGAAGCAGCCGCGACACCGTGGTTTCCAGTTGCCTCAGCGCCTCGCTCGATTCCGTGACCGCGCTCTTCGCGTCGAGCAGGAATTGTCGCTGGCGCGCAGGCCCGCCGCGCTCCTCGGGGCCCTCAGACGGCGGGGTTCCGGGTTGCGGTGTTACGGCTGGCAGCAGCGCGTCGATCTCCTTGAGGAGCGCGTCGGCGGCGCGCTGGCTCGCATTGAAGTCACCGCACAGGGTCAGCAAATCGCCCTGGGCGAACGTTCCATCTGCGCCGGCGAGTGCGGCATTGCTGGCGAGCTTCGCCGCGTCCTGCTGGATCTTCACCGATCCGTCGGCGAACGCGCGGAGATCCGCGGCCAGTCGCGCGTGACTGGGACTTCCGTGCGCCAGTCCGCTGGCCGCCTCCCGGACCTTCTGGACCGCGGGGAGGAGCAGGCCGATGAGAATCGCGATGATCGCGATGACGACGAGGAGCTCGATCAGTGTGAAGCCGGCTCGGCTGCGGAGAACGACGGTTCGTTTCATGACACACGCCTCATTTCTTCGTGATCAACTCTTTGTGATCAACGACACATCGGTGATTAACGACAAAGGCGGGGAGGGAGAACGCCGGACGGATGTTATGCAGCCGTCGGTGAGGAAACAAGGCGAGCGCGTGCGCCCTTATGACAAATTGGTGCAGTTCACGATCACACCGATCGTCAGATGATCGGCCGCGGGCGCCGCGCCGTCAGCTCATCGAGGACGGCGTCCTCAACCCTGTGGGCTTCGCTCGTCTCATATCCCGCGCGACCCTCCAGCGGTCGCCCGATGCGGGCGTACATCGCCAGCATCGAGTCGATGTCGACGACTTCCGGATGGGCAAGTACCTCGAGCGCGTGCTGGAGCTCGTGGGCGATCAATGCGATGAGGCGGTCGTGACTGACACGAGTGTCGTCCGGCGTCACCACTATCCGAAGATAACGGCCGCCCGTCGTCGGCACGACATACGGGAGCAGACATCCATTCAGGTGGCCGAACGCACAGTGGCCGAATTCCACGTACACGATGCCGTGCGCATCCGCAATCCGCTCGAGCAACCCGCGAAACGACGCCGAGCGGTTGGTGCCTTCTTCGAACAACGCGGTCATGACCTTGTTGGCAGGACGGACGCCGGCCGCCTGGAATCCGAGGGCGATTGCCGGAGAGACGACGAAATATCCGGCGAGCAGCAGCGGCAGCCGGAGGCGCGTGAGGCGCTTGCGACCGCGGACGGCGTTGGTGTACACCATGGAGCGCCAGGCGGCGCATGCGCGCACGCCGCTTCTCGCACCTCAATCTGCGTGTGCACCCTTCTCGAGTCTTGGAAGAGACTTGGGAGTTTTTGGGGATCTTTTCCGGGATGGGCCGACAGCTCTTGTTCGGGCCGTTCACACTCGATCCCGACGCGCGCTGTCTCCTGCGCGGCGCCGAACGCCAGCGCGTCCACCTGTCGCCGAAGGCCTACGAGCTCCTCACGGTTCTCGCCGACGCGCGTCCCCGCGCGTTCTCGAAACAGGAACTGCGCGAGCGACTGTGGCCATCGACGTTCGTCTCGGAGGCCACGGTTGCCAGCGTGGTCGCCGAGCTCCGCGACGCCCTCGGCGAGCGCGGCCGCGAGGGCCGTTTTGTGAGGACCGTGCACGGCTTCGGATACTCGTTCGTCGCCGACGCGCGCGAAACCGTACCCCACGCCGCCGCAGTCGCGCGGAGCTGGGTCGTCTGCAACGGAGAAGAACACCCGCTGGTGGATGGCGAGCACCTGATTGGCCGCGATATCGACGTGGCGATCGTCCTGGGATCGCCCGCCATTTCACGCCATCACGCGCGGATCGTGATCGCGGGCGACCTCGCCACCATCGAGGATCTCGGCAGCAAGAACGGCACATTCGTCCGCGGCGAGGCGGTGACGGTCCGCACTCCGCTCGCAGACGGTGACCGGATTCGAGTGGGCGGGTTTGAATTGACCTTTCGAATCCTGACCGGGAACGGTTCAACCGAAACGCTGCGCTGATGTTCCTGCCACACGGCGCGCGACTCGGCCCGTACGAAATCGTCGCAGCACTCGGCGCCGGAGGGATGGGCGAAGTCTACAAGGCGCGCGACACGCGGCTGGATCGCAGCGTCGCAGTCAAGATCCTCCCGGCCGCGGCGGCCGACGACGGGCAGCGCCGCGAGCGATTTCGCCGCGAGGCGCGCGCGGGCGAGGTGATCGCCGCGACGGTCGTTGCCGGAGTGGACGGAATCGATGTCTCGGTCCAGAAGCCGCTGTTCGCCTTTCACGGCGGCGGCGAGGACTACACCCTACGCCGTGAGCGCGGATGGCCAGCGGTTCCTCGTGAACTCGGTCGTGAGCGACACTTCGCAGCCGATCGTCGTCGTCTTGAACTGGGCTGCGGGGCTGCAATGATCAGCGCGTAGGATTCCGCTGTATGCCGCTGGCATCGGGCGCTCGTCTGGGACCGCTACCCCGCGCCGGTATTCCGATTCAACATCGAACCGGAAAGAAAACGCCATGGCGAGTGCTCCAGCCATCGGATCCCGCCGGGCTCTTCTGGGTCGGGCGGATGGACGGCGAACGAGACCTGTTCATCACACACGATGGAGAGGCGTACGCCTACATGTATAACCGCGTGCTCTCCGATCTGTTTCTCGTCGACGGACTAAAATAGCGGCACTCTCTCCCGCGATTCGGCCACCGTTTCGAAAGGGCTGTCATGCGTTTGGCTCCGCTCACGGCGGCGGTCGTTCTGCTCGTGACGGTTCTCGGAACGAGCGCGTCAGGACAGACCGGACAGGGCCGGCTGACGGGCATCGTCACCGACGTTCAGCACGCCGTTCTGCCGGGCGCCACCGTTGTCGTCACCTCTCCGGCGCTCATCGGACAGCAGACCGCGATCACCCAGTCCGACGGCCGCTACATCCTTCCCGCGCTGCCGCCCGGCATCTACACCGTCACCTTCGCGCTCGCCGACTTTCAAACGATCGAGCGCAACGGCATCGTCGTGTCGTTGGCGACGACGATCACGGTCGATGCGGAGCTGCAGCTCGCCGCCGTGCGCGAGAACGTCGTGGTTGCGGCGGCATCTCCGGTCGTGGATGTCGCGACCACCAAAGTGGGCGTGAACCTGAAGGGCGAGGCGCTTGCGAGCGTGCCGAACTCCACCGACGTATGGGGCGTGCTGGCCGAATCGCCCGGTGTCCGTATGCAGGGATTCGACGTCGGCGGCAGCCATAAGAGTCAGCAGTCGGCGTACGAAGTGTTCGGCATCCAGAACCAGACGCGCGTGATCTCGGACGGCATCGATCACACCGAGGGCGTCGGCGGCACCGGATTCTACGAGGACTACTACGCGAACGAAGAGGTGTCGGTCAGCGCGCTCGGAAGTGACGTGGAGATGAACGGCGGCGGCGCCGCGATCGTCACCACCGTCAAGAGCGGCGGCAACGTGTTCAGAGGGCTTGAACATCTGAGCTACGAACCAGGCCGGTGGGTCGCCGACAATCGGACGCCGGAGCTCGAGGCACAGGGATTCACCGGCAATCCCAATCTGCGCTTCTGGGAAGCGCACGCGGATCTCGGCGGTCCGATCAAGAAGGACCGCCTGTGGTTTTTCTACGCGTTCAACCATTTCACCATCGACAAGGTCGTCTCGGGCGTGCCGCGAGAACTCGGAACGGATCTGGGCCTGTTCGACAATCACACCGCCAAGGCGACCTGGCGGCCATCGCCGGCCAACACCTTCGTCGCCTACTTCCAGCAGGGACGAAAGCAAAAACCACGGCGCGATATCTCGGTGCTCGTCGCGCCGGAGTCGACCGCCAATCAGGACACCTACTCGCGGATGTACAAAGGCGAGTGGCAGCGCGTGCTGTCGTCGCGCGCGTTCCTCGACGCCACGGTCGGACGCTTGACGATCGACGGGCCGTTCACCATCAATACGAGCGCCGCCGAGAATCCGTCCACGGTGGCCATCGACACGGGCCAGGTGACGGGCGTGGCGTACTTCGCCGGCACGGCCGCCCGCCGCAAGCCTCAGGGCAAGGCGCAGCTCACCTATTACCTGCCCGATGGTCGCGGCAGCCACGACTTCAAGTTCGGGTACGAAGCGATCGACGACTGGCACCGGTATGGCGTCAGCGGCGCCGGCGGGCCAATCCAGTACCGCACGCAGGGCGGCGTGCCGATCCGGATCCGCTTTCGGGACGTTGGCGCGCCCGGCGACTATGGGAAGACGTGGGGACCGTCGCCCAACACTGACCTCCATCACACCGTCTATGCGCAGGACCGCTGGTCGCCGGGAAACCGTCTCAGCGTCACCGCCGGCGTGCGCGTCGACTACCAGGAAGTCGGCTATGGATCCGGCGTACGGCGGCCGCTGATCAGCGAGCCGATCTTTCCGTCGGTGAGTACCGTGTCGCCGAAGGACCTGGTACGAACGACGAACGGCGCCGCCCGTCTCGGCTTCGCCTACGACTTGACCGGGAAGCGCGGCACCGTGTTGAAAGCCTTCTACGGGCGGTATTACCACAACCTGGCCGACTCGTTCTCGACCGCGAATCCGGGAGGCGAAAATCTCGCCGAGTACAACTTTGACGATGTGAACCGCAACGGGCGCTACGACGGGCCGCAGGAGCTCGGAGCGCTGCGGTTCAGAATCGGCGGCGCGAGCGCATCGGTGAACCCGAATCTACGGACACCGTTCGTCGAGGAATTCAGCGGATCCGTCGAACATCAGTTGCGCGGGGAAAACGCGCTGCGCTTCACCATCGTGCGAAAGAACAGCCGCGACTTCGTGCCTTTTTATTACTCGCCGTACATTCCCGCATGGGTTGGTCAACTCACCGTTCCGACACCGGTCACGGTCACCGGCCCATCAGGGCGTCCGGAAACTTACCACGTATTCGATATCCCGGACTCTCTCGCCGGGCAATCGGACGCGCTGTTCGGCAACATTGCCAACAGCGACTTTCACTACACCACGACCGAGGTCGCCTTCGCCGGTCGCGCATCGACACGCTTCGTCGTGCACCTCAGCGCCGATTACCAGTGGCGTGACGAACTGCGGACGCCGGACATTCCGGATTGGGGCGCCAGCGATCCCCTGAGCACCGACCCGATCGGCGTCAACTTCTTCCTCAATCCGAACCCGGCGATCCCCGACCGGCAGCGCACGACGACCTATCACGTGCAGGCGGCGGGACGGTACGCGTTCCCTCACGAGATCGGCGCAGCGGCGAATCTGCGCTACCAGAGTGGATTCCCCTACTCGCGCATCGTCCCGGACGGTCAGCTGCCGAACCTGTCACCGGCGCCTTTCTTCGTCGAGAGCCTCGATCGCCATCGTTCGGACAACGTCGCGCTGGTCAACCTCCGCGTCGACAAGACGTTCTCGATCGGCCGGACCAAATTGACGACGATGTTCGACCTCTACAACGCGTTGAACGCGAACCCGGTGACGAACTTCAACCTGCTGAACGACGACTACGGACGGGTCATCGCGGTGCTCGATCCGAGAGTTGCGCAGGTCGGACTCAGAGTGATGTTTTGAGCCAGGCCGCGGCCTTGTCCTGCGGCGCAGGCGTCGACAGCGCGTGACGCGTCGAAAGTGCCATGCCGACCGCCACGATGGCGCTGATGATGAAGACGATTGCTGCTTCGCCGGTTTCAGGCTTGCGTATCATCAGATAGACGATCGCAAGACCGAACGCGACGCGCACGCGAACAGACAGCCGCAGCATCGCGTCCGATGCGGCCGCGCGGAGACCCTCCAGCGCGCGATTGCCGTGGTCCTCCCCAGATCGACGAAGCGCGCGCATCCGCCTGCGCGACGCCGGCCCGCCGATGATGGCGATCACGACCATGGCCGCATATGATGCGCGCATCCAGGCCTCCGCAAGCACGCCGATTCGAGCGCCAAGGTAAATACCGGTCACGAGAATCACCGCCACCGCGATCCCGGCGATGCGTGGCAGCGTCGCGTTGACGCGTGCCCACCGCACACCCTCGTCCCGCGTCATGGCACTCCGCACTGCGTCGAGGCTGAGCCATTCGAACGCCAGGCCAACGAACAGGCCCAGCACACCGACGACGTGAGCAAACAGGATGACCGAGCGAATCATCTCCAAACCTCGCCTCCCGCCGCCGATACCGGCGGCTCACGATCGAGACCGGCCAGCCGTGGGCTTCGTGACGGCTGTCTTTTTCGGCGGGCGCCGATCGACAAGCTGGCGGGAGCGTCTCACGCGAGCGGAGCGCGCGCCTGATGCGGTGTGGGTCTGCGGCGATGAGCGTGCCGACTCCGAACAGGGACCGAATTCGAAAAGCTCATCCGTGACGAACAGGGATCCGCTCTCGGTTGTTCGTGTCCGGCCGGCCGATCGTTTTCAGTTCCAGGGGCGAGTGTGTGCGCTCGCCCGTCGGGCGACGCCGGCAACGTCGGTTGAGCTGATGCGTGCGGCGCCCTCCTGCGGAATGTGCCGCAGTTCATGGCGTCACACCGCGCACCGGTTCGCCGTCATTGCTAAGAGGCGCCTCGCGAACGAGGTCCGGCGAGGGATGAGAAAGAACGAGATTGAGCTGTGCTGCACATCACACCATCGGAACGACAGGCGCTCCGGCTGCTGGCGCAAGACAATCCCATCACCGAAGTGGCACAGGCGCTCGGCGTGAGCACGTCGGCGGTCGACCTGCAGTTGGGCGTCCTGTTCGCCAGGATGGGAGTGTCGGGTAAAGCGGAAGCCGTTGAGAGCGCGGCGCGGCGCGGATTGCTGGTCCTCGAACCCGACCGTAGCGCGAAGGCTTCTGCCTGCGCAGGCCCGTTGCTCGGCTGAAGCCTTCGCGCGACGTCAAAGCCTTCGCGCTACGTCAAACGGCGCTACGTTTCGGAAGCAGCGCGACTACGGCGTGCCGTCCTGATTCAGGACGAGCCGCGGCGTGCGTGGATGACGTTCGTCGAAATCGAACAGGTTCAACAGCGATCCCGCAATCGCGTCGGTCGATTGATTGCCGAGCCGCCCGAGGCCCCAGTTGTCTTCGATGAAGCGCAGGACCGACGACTGATCCGTCAAGGTGTGGTCGACGAAGTTCGCCCTGGCCCACGGTGAAATCACCAGGAACGGCTGACGCGGCCCGTAGCCGCACCGTCCGTTGAACGTGCCGTCAGCCGGCGTTCCGCAGTTGCCCGTCCCGAACAGCGCATCGTCCGGCGTCTTCGACTGGTTGACGATCGGACCCATCTGGTGATCGTACCAGCCGTCGGAATCGTCGTAGAGCACGACGATCGCCATGTGCTCCCACTCGGGCGTCTGCATCAACCGGTTGATCGTCTCGATCAGGAAATCCTGCTCGTCGAGCGGGTCCGAATACCCCGCGTGTCCGTCCTGGAACGCCGCCGCTTTCAGATAGCTCACCGCTGGCAGATGACCCGTGTGCACGGCGGCCCAGAAATCCTCGAGATCGTACTGGTGATTCGCGCGATCGGTCTTGCCGATCGCCGATGGGCTCGAGGGCGTCAGGTGACGCGGGTTCGAGGTCTGCGCGTAGTACTGGAACGGCTCGTGATGCGGAATGTAGTCGTACGACGTGCCGGCGCCGGGCAGGGCTGCGTGCGCGCTGCCGCAGACGATCGGTCCGCTGCCTCCAGGCGTGTTCGACGGTGCAGGGCTCACCGTCACGGGCGCCGGCCGGAATCCACCCTGAAACCATCCCCACGTGACACCGTGCTTGTTGAGCAGATCGCCGACGTTGGCGCCATGCATGCTGATGTAGGCGCGCGGATTGGCCGGCGCCGCGGGCGATGGCAGCGTGCAGTTGTCGAGCACCGGCGAGGGACGAGGATCGCCGATCACCGTGCCGATGCCGTCAGCGCCGATCGCCGTGACGTTTCCTGCGGCGTTGCCGACGCGGCCCGCCACATCGGGCTCGAGCTTCGCGCCGTGGGTCTGTCCGGCGATCAGATTCAATGCGCCTGGCGTCGACGGACCGAACGTCGTGCTGTATGAGTTGTCGTTCATCGCGAAATGCTGCGCGTAGTTCCAGAACGCCGTCACGGTGTTGCCATCGTAGTACCCCATGACCAGCGCCTTGCCGTGACCATAATCCGGCTGCGAGCAGGGACCGACGCCGACCGTGTCCGGGAACCGATTCATCAGGCCGGCGTTGAACGATTTCTGCTCGTCGCCGTAGTCATGATCCTGATCGCAGGTCACCGCCTGCGCGTGGCTCAACCGGAACGGCTGAGCGGGGTTCGAGACGCCATTCACGGTTACGGTGTTCGGGTTGTGATCGAGCAGGCCGCCCGGAAACAGGCCGTTGACGAGCGGCGTGCCCGGCTTGGCCGTGAATGCCGGGCCGTCGGTGTTGGCGGCGTGCGGGTAGGTCGCGAAGTAGTGATCGAACGACACGTTCTCCTGGAAGATCACGACCAGGTGGCGAATCGGCGTGCTGGTGCCGTCACCGTCCCCGCGGTCGCCGTCGCGATCCTGATCCTGATCGTTCATGCCGATGCGATCGCGATCCTGGGGGTCACGATCGAGTCGGTCGGGCCGGGCACGGAGCGCCACCGGGGTGGCGAGCGTCGCCGCCAGGGTCACCACCAACATCCACTTCGCGGCGTGCCCCACTCTTCGAGCAGTCAGACGTGTCATCGAGGTCCTCCTTCGCGCCTCGCGCGATCGCGCGGGCAAGAGGAGCACCATACCGATCAGATTTGCGCGTCCAGCAACGTTCGCTCGACGACGGTGTATCGGGTTTCCAAGAATTCCGTAATGTTCACCTGCGCGGGCGGGGCGGCAGTCAGCCGGGTAAATCGGAAAGGATGAGGATGAGGCGCGGCGGCTGAGCCGCACTGTCCTTCGAATGGTGGTCAGCCGTCGATATGGACGGGCGTGGGTTCCGGCTGCGCGTCGCCGATGCGCCGGGCGATGAGGGCCATCCAGGAGGAAAAGCCGTAGGTCGTTCGTGACGACACCGGCAGCACCGGCATGCCCGGGCGCACGCGTTCGATATTGCGCAGCAGGGCCGCGTGATCGAATCCGACCGCCTCGGCGAGATCGATCTTGGTGACGACGGCGATGTCCGCGCTGTTGAAGATGGTCGGATACTTCAGGGGCTTGTCTTCTCCTTCGGTCACTGACAGCAGCACCACTCGAAGCTGTTCGCCGGGACCGTAGCTGGCGGGGCAGACGAGGTTGCCCCCGTTCTCGATGAACAGACAATCGAGATCGGCGAGCGCCCGTCCGTCCAGGGCGCGCTCGATCATCTCCGCATCGAGATGGCACACGGTGCCGGTCGTGATCTGCCGGACCGGCGCGCCGGATCGGCGCAGGCGCTCGGCATCGCACTCCGTCGCGAGGTCGCCGACGAGCGCTGCGGTCCGATAGCGCGAGCGCATCAGTGCGAGCGTGGTCTCGAGGAACGCCGTCTTGCCCGAGCCGGGGCTCGACACCACGCTGACGACGCAGACGCCAGCCGCGCGGAAGCGATCGCGCAGTGCCGCGGCCGCGAGATCGTTCTTCTTCAGTACATTCTTCCGGACCTCAACAATCCGCGGCAGCATCGACGACCTTCAGCGCGGCGATTTCCAGGGCGCGTCCATCCGCCTGTTCGATTTCAAGTCGCGCACCGGCTATGGGTGAGTCACTCGACGCGATTTCGAACGCGCACGCCAGAGCATCAGCAGACACACCGGCGAGCGGACCGATGCGCAGCAGCACGCGCCGAATCGAGACCTTCTCTCCAAGACGCGGCAGCTCTTCGCAGACGGCATCAACCAGGCTCAGCGCAATCGACAACTCGTGCATCGATTCGGTGCGGTGCGATTCGAGATTCCCCCTCGGCGCCCGACGCGACATCGAGAGGGCACGTTTCTTTCTTCTCGACCTGCGTTTCGACGCACGTGCAAGTCGTGCGCCTCACGTCGAGGAGATGAGATGTCTGCAGCGGGGCTCCGAATCCTTCAGAGATGACCGTTCACCTGCTCTGGCTCAATGCCGGACTGAGTTGCGACGGCGACTCGGTGTCGCTGACCGCTGCGACCCTGCCGAGCATCGAAGACATCGTCATGGGGGCGATACCGAGACCGCTGAGAACGCAGAGATAAGTACCTGTTCCGCGCGCTCTGCGTTCTCTGCGGTTGCTTTCCCGGTGGGGCGCGAACGATTCGGAGGGATCCGATATGGCGACGGTGACGACAACCGAGCAGAAGAGTGCGAGCGAGCGTTCGCGTTTAGTCGAGATGGTGTGGGATCCGATCACCCGCATTGTCGGGCGCCTCGGGCTCTACGCGCGAATCGACTTCGAGAAGCGCGAAGTGGCGGAGTGCTTCAGCACTTCGTCCATCTTCCGCGGCTACAGCATTTTCATGAAGGGTAAGGATCCGCGCGACGCGCACTTCATCACCAGTCGCATCTGCGGGATTTGCGGCGACAACCACGCGACCTGTTCCTGCTACGCGCAGCAGATGGCCTACAACGTCCGGCCGCCGGCGCTCGGCGAGTGGATCGTCAACCTCGGCGAGGCCGCCGAATACATGTTCGACCACAACATCTTCCAGGAGAACCTGGTCGGCGTCGACTTCTGCGAAAAGATGGTGCGCGAAACCAATCCCGGCGTGTGGGAGCGCGCGCAGAAAACCGAGGCGCCGAACGCGCGGCACCACGGCTATCGCACCGTCGCCGACATCATGCGCTCGCTGAATCCGTTCGAGGGCGAGTTCTATCGCGAAGCGCTGGTCATGAGCCGGCTGACGCGCGAGATGTTCTGCCTCATGGAAGGGCGGCACGTGCATCCGTCGACGCTGTATCCCGGCGGCGTCGGCACGATGGCGACGATTCAGACGTTCACCGACTATCTCGTCCGGCTGATGAAGTACGTCGAGTTCATGAAAAGGGTCGTGCCGATGCACGACGATCTGTTCGACTTCTTCTACGAGGCGCTGCCGGGATACGAGAGGGTCGGCCAGCGGCGCGTGCTCCTCGGCTGCTGGGGTGCGTTCCAGGATCCCGAGGCCTGCAACTTCCGCTATCGCGACATGACCGACTGGGGGCGACGGATGTTCGTGACCCCGGGTGTCGTGGTCGACGGCACGCTGGTGACCAACGACCTCGTGAAGATCAACCTCGGCATCCGGATCCTCCTTGGCAGCTCGTTCTACGACGATTGGCAGGATCAGAAGCTGTACGTGACGCAGGACGAACTGGGCAACCCGGTCGATCAACGGCACCCGTGGAACCAGCACACCATCCCGCATCCGCAGAAGCGCAATTTCGACGGCAACTACACCTGGGTGATGTCGCCGCGCTGGTTCGACGGCAGGGACTACCTGCCGCTCGACACCGGCGGGGGACCGCTCGCGCGGCTCTGGTCGACGGCGCTCTCGGGACTGGTCGACATCGGCTACGTGAAGGCCACCGGTCAGAGCGTGCTGATCACGCTGCCCAAGACGGCGCTCAAGCCGGAGATGCGGTTCGAGTGGAAGATTCCGCAGTGGAGCAATGCCCTCGAACGCGACCGCGCGCGCACCTATTTCCAGGCCTACGCAGCCGGTTGTGCGCTGTACTTCGTCCACAAGGCGCTCGACCAGATTCGCCGCGGCCACACGAAGACCTGGGAGCCGTTCGAAGTGCCGGACGAGGCGATCGGCTGCGGCTTCACCGAAGCGGTGCGCGGCGTGCTGTCGCACCATGTGGTGATTCGCGATCACAAGATCGCCAACTACCACCCCTATCCGCCGACGCCGTGGAACGCGAGTCCGCGCGACGTCTACGGAACGCCCGGCCCGTACGAGGACGCGATCCAGCACACGCCGATCTTCGAAGAGAACCCGCGCGAGACATTCAAGGGGATCGACATCATGCGCGCGGTTCGCAGCTTCGACCCCTGTCTGCCGTGCGGCGTGCACATGTACCTCGGCAACGGGAAGTCGATCGAGACGCGTCACTCGCCGACGCTGCTCGACCTCGGGAGTTGACGCCGTGGCCGGGCATTCGCCGCTCGTGCAGATCCTGCGAACGCCACCAGCGGCGCCGGCGCCACAGGGCTTCCGTGGGCCGGCCGCCGTCGAGTGGTCGGCGGTCGTGGAACGCATGCGCGCCTACGCCGCGACGCGCGCCCGCCCGGCCGCCGCCGAACGGTGCGAGTTCTGCGGTGTCGAGATCGGCACGCACGGGCATCTCGTCGATCTTCCGCGACGCGCGCTGTTGTGCGTGTGCCGGCCGTGTTACCTGCTGTTCACGCACGACGGTGCCGGCGGCGGCCGGTTTCGTGCCGTGCCGGATCGCTACCTCCTTGTTCACGACTTCACTCCCGCCTGCACGGCCTGGGACGCGTTGCAGATCCCGATCGGCCTCGTCTTTTTCTTTCGCAACAGTGCGACCGGCCGGATGACCGGCTTCTATCCGAGTCCGGCTGGCGCCACCGAGTCGGAGCTTCCGATCGAGACCTGGCCGGAGCTCGCGCGTTCGATGCCGACGCTCGCGACACTGGCGCCAGACGTCGAGGCGCTGCTCGTCCTGCGCTCCGACGATCGCGCCGCGGCCGTCATCGTGCCGATCGACGCGTGCTACGAGCTGGTCGGCCGGATCCGGCGCAGCTGGCGCGGGTTCCACGGCGGCGACGAGGTCTGGCGCGAGGTCGA
>DATFXR010000352.1:0-11547 GCA_035315685.1 Vicinamibacterales bacterium
TGAAGTTCGTAGCGGCGAGTGGCGGTATCGTCTAGGGGTCAGGACACGTGGTTCTCAGCCACGGGACCGGGGTTCGAATCCCCGTACCGCTACCATGATTCATATATCTTCCCTTGATCCCAGCCCCGGCCGTTGGCCGGGGCTTTTCTCTGTACGCCCGCGCGGGACGCGGGACGTGCGCCGCCCGTGGAGTGTGGGACCGATAGGCCCGTAGGGTTGGTGGGGCAGGGTCGCGAGGGACGTCCGCCCGCACCAACCCCATCGGCCCGCACACCCACACTCCACTCCGACTCGATCACCGGCGGTAGTAGCGGACGCTGCGATCGAACGCTTCGCGGTAGCCGACGTCGAAGCCCTGACGATAGTGCCGCCGATAGAACTCTCGATCGCCGTCGCCGCGGTGATAGCCATCGTCGCCATCGCGATACTCGCTGTGACGCATCGGCGCGTAGTCGCGGTTGTGTCGCGCGTCCTTGCGCCCCTGCTCGAGTCCTTCGCGGTATCCGCGATCGAACGCCTGCCGCTGAATCTCCCGGCCGTATCTGGGATCCGGATAGCGGCCGTACCCGCCGTAGCCGTAGGTCTGCGCGCACGCCGGACTTGCCGCGAGCAATGTGATGAGCGCGCCGACTGCCAGGGATCGTTTCGTCATGGGTCCACCTCTTCACCCTGAAAAATCAACCACCGTGCCACGCGTGCGGGTGGCGTTTATTGGAATAAAACGCGCGATCAGAGGAATCCGCCGGCCGTGCTGTCCACGCGCGAGGACGGGCTGAGCGGATGGGAGAGATGGGACGGATGGGAGCGATGGGACGGATGGGAGCGATGGGACGACGGATGGGAAAGACCGGAAGGACAGGAGGAATTGGGACGAGGAGGAGAGAGGAGGGACGGCCGGATCGGATGGAACGCTTGAAAGTGAAAGAAGGAGGACGCGATCGGGTCAAGTCTTAGAGACGCGACCACGAGGCACGCTGCGCGTCGCGCTGACGTGACGGGGCATGGCATTCCGCTTGAGTCAGACGGAGGTGTCACATGTCGATGTCCCATCACAATCTGGTCGCGTGGCAGCGGGCTGACGACCTGCTCATCAAGCTCCATCGCCTTTCATTGTCAGCATTTCCGGTGATCGAACGCTTCGCGCTCAGCGCTCAGCTCATGACGCGCCGCCTACTCGGTGGCCGCGAATATCGTTGAAGGTTTTGCCCGTCCGGCGGGAAAGGGGCGCTTGAATTTCTTGAACATTTCGAAGGGGTCGCTCGCGGAAGTCGGCTATTGCGTCCACGTCGCGAATCGTCTCGGGTATCTGTCTGATGCTGTCGCCGAGGAGCTCGAACGCGAGATCAGGCAGACGATGGCGCCGTTGGTCGGGTTGATTCGGGCAGAACAAATGAAGATTGGTACCGCTGTCGGAGTGATCGTTCTGGCATCCCTCCGATCCGACCTATTCCGTCCACACCAGCACCTGCGAGCCGCGCCGGTCGGTCTGATCCAGGATCAGTCCCGGACCGCGGCGTTCGAGGTCCTCCAGCGTGAGGTGGATCCGATCGCTGTCGAAGTCGATGCCGTTGTCGTTCAGGAACGAGAACTTGTTCGAGGGTGCGAGGCGGAGCAGCCAGAACGGGATCGAGACGTTCACCAGCTTGTTCTCGTGCCGATCGTAGGCGAGCACGCGGAGCGCCTCGAGCTTCACGGTGCTTGGCGGCCCGGACAGAGCATCGCGATTGACGACCGGCCGATCGTCGTTGCGGCGCAGCTCGAGCAGCGCCTGCTGACCCGTGAATCGCGCGCGCGCCTCATGGAACCGCTGCTCGGCCGTTTCACTCGGCGTGACCTGGGTCTGGACATGATGGTAGATGAAGAACGCGGTCCCACCGACGGCAGCGGCGGCAAGGATCCCCACGACGATCACCGCGGCGATGATCACCGAGACCCACGTTTTACGGCTGTTGCTCATCGAAAACCCGGAGTGTAGGACCGATGGGCCCGTGGGCTGGGTGGGGAAGGGCTCGCGCAAGGCGCGAGCGTGGCCCATCGGTCCCCCCTTATCGGTCCTACCCAACCCACCCTATGGGCCGATCGGTCCCACACACCCCTCTGTCCTACTTCATCAGACGACGCGCTTCTTCCGCAGTTCCAGGATCGTTGTCACCTTCGCTGAGCGCGACGGCCTGCTGCAGATCGGCTCTCGCCGCCGCCTTGTTGCCGCCATTGATCGCGATGCGTCCGAGCTCGAGGTGGGCACGGGCGTGCACCCACTTGCGTCCCGGCACGGAGAGTGCCTTCCGCAAGTCCGGTTCCGCCTCTTTCGGCCTGCCGTTCCATGCGTGCGCCGTCCCTCGCTTGCAGTACCAAAGCGCGTCCTCGCCGAACATGCGTGGGCGCTGGTCGCCGGCAAACCGCGCCAACCCCTCGTCCAGGAACCGCTCGGCCTCCGAATAGCGGCCGCCGCGCAGCGCCGTCGATCCGCTCTCGAGCCACACGAGACGGTTGCGCGGATACCGCTCGCGCAGCATCGCGAGTTGCGCAAGCGCGTCGGCGTACCGCTTCTCGCGGTTGTAGAGCAGGATCAAGGCGAAGCGCGCGTCGGTCTGGTTCTCGCCCGAGTACGCGGCCGCGTCTTCGATCAGCCGCAGCCCTTTTTCGCGGTTGCCGCCAAATCCGGCCATGTAGGCCATCATCCGCAGCGGCAGCGCGAGCGTCGCGACGATGTAGCGATAGGTGCCGACGATGAGGCCGGCATCTTTCCGGCGCGGATCGAGGTTCAGCACCGCTTCGTGCTCGTCGTAGGCCTCGCGTGCGGCGCGGAAGGCGCCCGTGACGCTGCCGTCCACGGTGGCCGTGTACGAGGCGCGCAGACCGACCGCCGCGCCGAGCTGATAGTGGGCGTCTGCGTCCTTCGGATTCTGGGCGAGCCGCTGCTTCGCGATCGCGATCGCCGTCTCGATGGTGTCGCGGAAGGCGGCGACCGTTTCGGGCGGCGGCGGGGTGAGCGCCGGATTCGGTTTGGTGACGCGGCCCAGATAGTCGTCCACCGTCATGTTGCCGCGCGTGAAGGTGATGCTCAGCCAATACGAAGTTGCGAGTCCGCGGTATGCGGCGGCGTCGCGCGGATCGGCAGCGACTGCCTCCTTGAACGCCGCCATCGCCTCGGCGTGTTCCAGGTTGTAAATGTGTGCAGACGCCTTCGCACGCAGCGCCTCCGAGGCGGGATTAGCGCCCGCCGGAGGATCGGCGGCGACGAGCACGGCCCACGCCGACGCGCAGACGAACGAGCGCGGACTCATAGGTCGATCTTACGCCTCGTCGCCACCTTGCGCCGCTTGTGCCTCTTGCATACAATCGCCACTTCTATGGAAAAAACCGGCATTCATCCTGGCGGCGAGCACGCCCACGTCCACGTGCACGGCGCCGGCGAGCACCACGAGGAAGAGCTCGGCTTCTGGCGCAAGTACGTGTTCTCGTTCGATCACAAAGTGATCGGCATCCAGTACGCGGTCACCGGCCTGCTGTTCCTGCTCTTCGGCTTCACGCTGATGATGATCATGCGGTGGCAGCTGGCCTACCCGGGCAAGCCGATTCCGCTGATCGGAGCGTGGCTCGGACAGGATCGCGCCCCGATGGGCATCATGCTGCCCGAGTTCTACAACCAGCTCGGGGCGATGCACGGCACCATCATGGTGTTCCTCGGCGTCGTGCCGCTCGCCGTCGGCGGCTTCGGCAACTTCGTCATGCCGCTGCAGATCGGCGCCCCCGACATGGCGTTCCCGAAGCTCAACATGATGAGCTACTGGGTGTACTTCCTGGGCGGCGTCACGATGCTGGCCAGCTTCTTCCAGAGAGGCGGCGCCGCACAGTCGGGATGGACCTCGTATCCGCCCCTCGCGGTGATCTCGCCCGGACAGACGCTGTGGCTCGTCGGCATGATCTTCCTGATCACTTCGTCTCTTCTGGGGTCGGTGAACTTCATTACGACGATCGTGCAGCTGCGCGCCAAGGGTCTGAGCTACATGCGCCTGCCGTTCTTCGTGTGGGCGCAGTTCGTCACGGCGTTCCTGCTGCTGCTCGCGTTCCCGCCGCTCGAGGCCGCCGGCATCCTGCAGTTGATGGATCGCCTGGCCGGCACCAGCTTCTTCATGCCAAGCGGACTCGTCGTCTCGGGGAAGCCGCTGACGATCGCCGGTGAAGGCAATCCGCTGATGTGGCAGCACCTGTTCTGGTTCCTCGCGCACCCCGAGGTGTACGTCCTCATCCTTCCGGCGATGGGCATCGTCAGCGAAGTCATCGCGAACAACACGCGGAAGCCGCTGTGGGGCTACAAGGCGCTGGTCTACTCGGTCGTGTTCCTCGGCTTCATGTCGTTCATCGTGTGGGCGCACCACATGTTCATGACCGGCATGGGTACGACGATGAGCGCATTCTTCCAGACGACGACGATGATCATCTCGATTCCGTCGGTCGTCATCCTGACTGCGCTGCTGCTGTCGTTGTGGGGGGCGTCGATCCGCTTCACGACGCCGATGCTGTTCGCGCTGGCGTTCCTGCCGATGTTCGGTATCGGCGGCCTCACCGGTCTCCCGCTCGGCCTCGCACCGTCCGACATCCACCTGCACGACACCTATTACGTCATCGGCCACTTCCACTACGTGGTCGCGCCGGGGACGATCTTCGCGCTGTTCGCCGGCATCTACTACTGGTTCCCGAAGGCGACCGGCCGGAAGATGAACGACATGCTCGGCGCGATCCATTTCTGGGGCTCGTTCATCTGCATCAACCTGGTGTTCATGCCGATGTTCATCCAGGGGCTCGGCGGCATGAACCGGCGGATGTACGACGGCGGCCTGCAGTACGCGCACAACGCCGGGCTGCTGAAATACAACGTGGTGATCGGATTCGCGGCCTGGGGGCTCGGCCTCTTCCAGCTGCCGTTCATCTACAACTTCTTCAGCAGCCTCAAGTGGGGCGCGCTCGTCGATCGCAACCCGTGGGAGGCAACCACGCTCGAGTGGTCGGCGCCGTCGCCGCCTGGACACGGCAACTTCCTCACCGAGCCGATCGTCTACCGCGGGCCATACGAGTACAGCATGCCCGGCTCCGTCCGCGACTTCACTCCGCAGTTCGAGCCTGAAAAGGCATGACAAGGGCGCAAAGGCCAACTAAGGGCACAGAGGGCTGATGAATATTCCGTATACCGTCGAGGAGCGACCCGACACCGGGTTGCCCAACGGCAAGCTCGGGATCTGGCTGTTCCTCGCGTCGGAAGTGATGTTGTTCGGCGCGCTGTTCTCGACCTACATCATCCTGCGGGTCGGCGCGCCCGAGTGGCCGCACGGCGAGCTGAACGTCTGGCTCGGTATGGCGAACACCTTCATCCTCATCGGATCGTCGGTGACGATGGTGATGGCATGGGCGTCGCTGAAGATGCACGACTGGGGTAAGCATCGGCTGTACCTGATGCTCACGTTCGTGCTGGCCGGCGTGTTCCTCGTCAACAAGTACTTCGAGTACGCGAGCCACTGGACGCGCGGCGAGGTGCCCAGCCACAGCACGTTCCTCGCGATCTACTTCACGCTCACCGGTCTGCACGGCCTGCACATCGTCGGCGGCATGATCGTGATGGCGTATTTCATCGGGCCGGGCGCGAAGCTCTGGCAGCGGAACCCGGACCAGTTCACGAACCGGATCGAATTCACCGGGTTGTACTGGCACTTCGTCGATCTGGTGTGGATCTTCCTGTTCCCGGTGCTGTACTTGCTGTAGGTCCGGCTAAAGCCGGACACTACGTTTGAGGTAAGTCCGGCTAAAGCCGGACACTACGGTCGCTCGATGCGCGTTACTAGTCGTTGTCGTCGTAATCCGGCTTCAACCGGACCGTGGTTCCGTAGGGTCCGGCTTTAGCCGGACCGTGGAGTGTTATGCACACAGACCGGGAATCGATTCGCAAGCACGTTCGCGTCTACTGGATGATTGGCGCGGCGCTGTTCGCGTTCACCGTCATCACCGTCGCCGTGAACCAGGTGCATCTTGCGATTCCGCTGGCCATCACGGTCGCGCTGATCATCGCGACGCTCAAGGGATCGATGGTCGGCTCGGTGTTCATGCACTTGAGCAGCGAAAAGAAATGGATCTATGGCGCGCTGCTCCTGACCGTGCTGTTCTTCATCGTGCTGATGTCGGTGCCGCTGTTCACGCAGATGGACAACATCGGGACGCCGATCGGCGCGTCGAATCCCTCACACGCCGAGCCGCCGAGGCACTGATGGGCCTGCGCGCATTTCACCTGTTCTTCATCGCGATCGCGACGATCCTCGCGGCGTTCGTCGCCGCATGGGCGGCACAGCAGTACCAGGCGACGCACGCGCTCAGCTACGCGATCACCGCCGTCGGCGCGCTCGCCAGCGGGATCGGCATGGCGATCTACGGCGCGGCGTTCCAGCGCAAGACGCGGAGGCTGTCATGAACCGCGCGGACATCAGCAGCGACGAAGGCGCGAAGGCACGACGCGCACCCGTTGTTTTTCGTAGCTTCGTGGCTTTGCCGCTGATCTGGGCGGCGCCGCGCGCGGCCTGGGCGTGCCCGGTGTGCTTCGGCGACGGTGACGCGCCGATGGCAGCGGCGACCAACACCGGCATCCTCTTCATGCTCGGCATCGTCGTCGTGATGCTCAGCGCATTTGCTTCTTTTTTCATTTATCTGATTCGCCGCGCGAACCGCCTCGCCGCCGAGGCGGCCAGGACTGACGCGGCAGGCCTCGCGCCTTCGGAAGGGACCGCTCAATGCTGAACTATCTTGGCCTGCCGGTGCAGGCCTCGGCGCACGCCGGCGAGATCGACGAGATGATCGTGCTCGTCCACTGGCTGATGGCCATTCTCTTCGTCGGGTGGGGCCTCTTTTTCGTGTACGTGCTGTTCCGCTTCCGCAAGAGCGCGAACCCGAAGGCGAGCTACACGGGTGCCAAAGGCAAGATCTCCAAGGGGCTCGAGGTGGCCGTCGCCGTCATCGAGATCGTCCTGCTCGTCTTCTACGCGATTCCGGCGTGGGCGAAGCGCGTGAAGGCGTTCCCGAGCGAGAACGAAGCATTGATCGTCCGGGTCGTCGGCGAACAGTTTGCCTGGAACGTGCAGTATCCGGGACCGGACGGGAAGTTCGGCCGCACCGACGTCAAGCTCGTTGCCCCCGACAATCCACTCGGCCTCGACCGGCGCGATCCGGACGCCAAGGACGACGTCACCACGATCAATCAGCTGTACTTGCCGGTCGATCGGCCGGTGCTCGTGCATCTGTCCAGCAAGGACGTGATCCACAGCTTCGGGCTCTACGAGATGCGCGTGAAGCAGGACGCCGTACCGGGCCTCTCGATCCCGGTGTGGTTCATTCCGAACCGCATCGGTGAGTACGAGATCGCCTGCTCGCAGCTGTGCGGCCTCGGGCACTTCAGGATGCGCGGGTTCGTGACCGTCCAGAGTGCCGCCGACTTCCAGAAGTGGATGAACGATCAGCTGAAGGATCTGCAGCCGGCTGCTGCAGCCACACCGGCTGCGACGCCCGCGGCGACGACGCCGAGATAGACAGCCTTCGCGCTGCGTCGATTAGCTTACAGCGACAGCTCCTGCCCGACGCCGCGCTCGACGGCGCGACGATACGCAAGATCTCCCGACGTCACGTCTTCGACGGCAAGTCCGAGGCTCTTGAAGATCGTGACCTCGGTGTCGCTGCGCCGCGCTGTCGCGCCGGCAACCAGCTCACCGATTTCGGCGACGATGTGGTCGGCGGTGAAGCGCCCTTCCTGGATGCCGAGGACGACGTCGCCGGATTCGACCAGCGCGGCGGCGCGTGAGTCGACGAACAGCCGCGATCGCGCGACCAGCGCCGGGTCCATCTCGCGCTGGTTCGGCCGGCACGCGCCAACCGAGATCACATGGGCGCCCGGCTTCACCCAGCCGCTCTCGATGACCGGCGTTGGCGACGAGGTCACCAGCACGACGACGTCCGCGCCGACCACCGCCTCGCCGGCGTGGTCGACCGCAGCTACCTTCGGCACCTGGTCGCGACCCGACGCTGACCTGATCGCGACCTGGTCGGGATCTGATCGGGATCGGATGGCAGAATTTGCCCACTCGACGAACTGGTCGCGATGCGGTCTCTGCGGACTCCAGACGGTCACCTGACGCAGATTGTGAACCAGCGACAGCGCTTCCAGATGGCTACGCGCCTGGACGCCCGACCCGATGATCGCGAGCGACTGCGCCGTTTTACGCGCCAGCCGTCTCGAAGAGACGGCTGACACGGCGGCCGTGCGCGCCTCCGTGATGTAGCGGCCATCCATCAGCGCACGCAGCGCGCCGGTCTCCGGATCCATCAGCACGATCGACGCCAGGTGCGACGGCAGGCCGCGCGCGTGATTGCTGTCGAACACGGTGACCAGCTTCGCGCCCAATGCGGTTCCCGCCTGTGTTCCGCCGCCGCTGGCAGAATCTTCGGCTCGCGCCGGTGCGGAAACGTAGGCGGGCATCAGCCCTGCGAACGCCGCGGCGCCGATTGGAATGACGGTCCGTACCGGCTGGGTGACCTGGCCCGACGAGAAACGCTCGAGCGCGGACGTCATCGTGTCGATCAAGTCCTGCATCGTGAGGACGGATCGCACGTCGGCTTCGGTCAGGAGGCGAAAACGGAGGGACATGTGCGCACGGCCTCGCGAATGGTGTTGGTGTGAATGGTGACGATCGCGCCGATGTCTCGCGCGTAGCCGCCGCTCATGACGACGACCACCGGCAGGCCGCGCGCGCCGCACGCATCGAACACGATGCGATCGCGCCGCTGCAGGCCTGCGATGGTGAGCTTCAGCCGCCCCAGTCGGTCGCCTTCGTACGGATCCGCACCGGCCAGATAGAAGACGACGCCGGGATCGTGCGCATCGAGCATTGCAGGGAGATGCGCATCGAGCGCCGCAAGATACTCATCGTCTCCGGCACCGTCGTCGAAGACGATGTCGAGGTCGCTGGTCTCCTTGCGGAAGGGAAAATTCTTGGCGCCGTGCAGCGAGAGCGTGAACACCGCCGGCTCGTCGCGGAAGATCGCGGCGGTGCCGTTTCCCTGATGGACATCGCAGTCGACGATCGCGACGCGCGTGGCGGCGCCGTCGCGCAGCAGCACGGTCGCGGCGACGGCGACGTCATTGAACACGCAGTAGCCCTCGCCGCGATCGCGGAACGCATGGTGGGTGCCGCCGGCGAGATTAGCCGCCACCTTCGCGCCGCTCGCTGCGGCGGCCAACGCCACGGTGGTCTGCACGGCTGGCGTGCCGTTGGTCACCTCGCGCGCCGCCGCGATCGTCGCGCCGACCGAGCGCCGGGAGCGCTCCACCATCATCGGTGACCACGGAAACCCGATCCGCCGCTGTGCCTCCGGCGTGAGGGTGCCGTCTGCGACTGCAGCGACGTACTCGGCGTCGTGCACGAGCCGCAGCTGCTCCCAGGTCGCCGGTTCCGGCACGTGCAGGTCGCGCGCGTCGAGTACGCCCTCCGCGACGAGTCGTTCGCGCAGCAGCCGGTACTTCACCATCGGAAACCGGTGGTGCTCCGGCAGCGGCAGCACGAACGTATCCGAGTAAAACGCTTTCACGCTAAAGTTCTATCGCATGATCTCGGTGAAGACAATCGACGCGCACGCCGCCGGCGAGCCGTTGCGGCTGATCGTCGACGGATTTCCGGCGCCGCGCGGCAGCACCATGCTCGAAAAGCGCGAATGGGTGCGGCGCCATGCCGATCATCTTCGCCGCGCGCTGATGCTCGAGCCGCGCGGCCATGCCGACATGTACGGCGCGATCCTCACCGAACCGGTGTCGCCCGGCTCCGACGCCGGCGTGCTGTTCATGCACAACGAGGGCTACAGCACGATGTGCGGCCACGGCATCGTCGCGGTGACGACGATCGCGCTCGAGCGCGGCCTGATCATGCCGGCCGGCGGCGGAGCGTCGGTCGTGTACGACTCGCCTGCGGGCACAGTCCGCGCGCGCGCGAAGATCGACGGCGGCCGATCCGTGCCTCGCATCGAGAGCGTCGCGTTCGAGAACGTGCCGTCGTTCGTGCTGCATGGCGGGATCGCCGTCAAGCTTGGCTCCCGGTCGGTTCGCGCCGACGTTGCCTTTGGCGGCGCCTTCTACGCGATTGTCGACAGCGAAGCCGTCGGCCTGCCGATCGACGCGGCGCATCTGCCCGAGCTGCGCAGGATCGGGATGCAGATCAAAGACGCGATCGACGCGGCGCAGACGATCGTGCATCCGCTGGAGGCCGGGCTGCGTGGCATCTACGGGACCATCTTCACCGGTCCGCCGAGCGACGACCGCGCCGACCTCCGCAACGTGACGATCTTCGCCGACGCGGAAGTCGATCGATCACCGTGCGGTACCGGAACCGCGGCGGTGATGGCAGTGATCGATGCGATGGGCCTGCTCGGCGAAGACCGGCCGTTCGTCCACGAGAGCCTGATCAGTACGCGGTTCCGCGGCCGCGTGGCTTCGCGCACGCGCGTCGGCGATCACGCCGCCATCGTGCCCGAGATCGAGGGATCGGCCTGGATCACCGGAGAGCACACCTTCCTCATCGACGAAGCCGACCCCTTGAAGGAAGGATTCCGCATCTGACCCTTCAATCGATCTCGAGGAATTGCCGCGCGAGGCGTTCGAGCAGGCGGGTGAGCGTCTCGCCGTCGAGCGCGAAGCCGCCGAGCTCCGGCGACCACGCGAGCTTATAGCTTCTGGCCATCGCCGATACCCAGATCTGCCGCACCGGCGCGTTCGGGGATACGACGAATTTCGCCTCGCTCGGTTCCTCGAATACGAGGTTGAGCACGCCGTTCTGCAGCTCCACCTCGAAGCCTTCACTGTCCGCAAGTGGCAAGAGCGCTCGCCGTGCGCTTTCGAGCGCTGTGTCGCTTTTCACGCGAAATTCCTGCTCGGTCAATGCAGTCATGCCCCTATTAAACCTTCCTTGCGGACCGTCCGTCTAAACGTGGGAGAAAAGGAGGCAAGGACGGCCATGCGTGACTGGAGCTTTTCAGCGTCGGCGGAGTGGGTGGTCGGATTCCTGCTGATCGTGACGATCATCGCGGCGGCGTTCGTCTGATCGCCGCCTCTCACGCTCGAAAGAGGCAAGGACCCCTTCCGCTCTACCCGGACTATTTGGAGCCCGTCGTCTTGTCGGCAGCGGCCATGTAGCTGCGTCGCGCGCGCGCAGTCATCCCCGGCTGCTTCATTTTCACGGCCAGCTTGTGCACGCGGTTGTCCAGCTGCGTCGGCGTGAAGCCGATCACGTACTGGCTGTGCAGCTCTTGCGCGATCTTCGTGAACGTCGGCGCGAGCTCGCTGGTCTTCTTCAATTCGAAATAGCCGCCGCCGGTCTCGTCCGCCACTTTTCGCAGCCCGCTGTCAGGCTTGCTGCGAACGCGGGTCTGGCCGTTGAAGTAGTCGCTCTCCAGACCGATCGCGTAGATCATCACTTCGTCGTTGCGCGCACGGTCGATGACGCGCGTCAGGTTCATCGACCGGCT
>DATFXR010000353.1:0-3465 GCA_035315685.1 Vicinamibacterales bacterium
CCTGACGATCGACCAGGTTCAACGACTCTGCGGCATCGAACGGCGCACCTGCACGACGATCCTCGAAGGCCTCGTCGAGGAACGGTTTCTGTGCGTCAAGCCGAACGGCGCCTACGCACGTGCCTGGGACGGATACCGGCCACGGGCCGCGAAAGTGAGCACGGCCCGGCGAGCGGCGATCACTGGACGCAAAGCGTCGTGACGCGGCGGGCGGGGCCCGCTGTCGCTGCCGGCACGATCGCCGTATGGATGATCGCGTGCGGCGGCGGCATGCCTGCTCCACCGGACACGCCGACAGCCCCGACTCCGGCACCTCCTCCAACCGGCGGCACGATCAACGTCACGGGCGCCTGGAACGGCACCGGATCGGATCCGCAAGGCGCGGAGAAAATGTCGTGGGCGCTCAGTCAGTCGGGTGACGCGGTCACCGGGACGGCCGATCTTGCGCCGCTCAACGCCGCCGACGGATCCTGCGCGTCGTGCCACAAGTTCAAGGCCGGAACGGTCAGCGGTACGGTCTCGGGGTCGACGGTCGCGATACGCCTCGTCTTTCCGGCCGGTGGCGACGGAGTGCCCACACCGATGTGCACCATCACGTTCAACGCGACCGCGTCCGCGGCCACGCACGACCGCATCGACGCGACCTACACCGGCGACGACACGTGCGAGGGGCCGTTCACCGGCGGCACCTTCACGATGACGCGATGACGCGGTACATCGCGCTTCAGCCGGACTCAACCGCAGAGAACGCAGAGCACGCTGAGTTCTTTTTCTCGTAGCGACATTTGCACAATCTCGTTTCGCGTCAATTGCCAACCGCTGGTTGCGAGATCTGGTGTCACGTCGGTAGTGTCTGGTGTCACCTCCGCAGTTTCCGGCGAGGGCTGCTATGTCAGCGTTCGGCGCGCCGTCCTCGTCAACCGCGCGAGTTCGGAAAACGCCGCGAGCATCTCGGCATACGAATAGTTCGCGTTGCGGCCGCTCGGGTTCGGCAGGACGAAGACTGCCGCGCCGTCGAGCGTCTCGGGCTGGAAGCCGAGACGCACGGTTTGGCTCGCCGGTCGCGCGAAAAACGATCTGAAGAGCGTCACGCCGACCAACGCGACCACTGCCGGCTTCACGCGGCGGATTTTCCGCGCCAACGTGCGCGCACCATCGCGATACTCCTCGCGGCGCAGCGTGTCGATGCCCGGCGTCGGCCGCGGGATGAGGTTCGTGATGCCGAAGCCCCACTCGGGCAGCCGCCGATCGTCCGCGTAGGTGATCCGCTCGGGCACCAGGCCCGACTCGTAGAGCAGCTTCCAGAACCGATTCGAGTAACCGGCAAAGTGATGACCGGTCAGCGAGGATCGAATGCCCGGATTGATGCCGACAAACAGCACCCGGACATTGGGGCCAATGGCATCTTTCAGCGGCTTGAGCACCATGTAGCGAACGCGGCGCGCCAACGCTCGCGAGAGTCTAGCAGACGGCGTCGGATCAGCGGTGGGAAAGCAACCGCCGAACCCGCGGAGAACGCAGACTCTTCTTGCTCTCGAATCCAACCAGGCGCTTCGCGTTCCGCATGAACCCTAGCCGTTCGAATGGGCGACAGAACGAAGATTCTCTGCGATCTCCGCGGTCTCCGTGGTTCATGCCGCATCGCAACGTGCCAGGAATGTGGGCTAAGATCGCGCCGCGAGGACGCGCATGAACTGGTTGTTCAAAGAAGAGCCGACTCACTACGGCTACGACGATCTGGTCAAGGACAAGCAGACCGTGTGGAGCGGGGTGAAGAACCCGCTCGCACAGAAGCACCTGCGCTCGGTGAAGAAGGGCGATCAGATTTTCTACTACCACACTGGCGACGAAAAAGCGGTCGTGGGCATCGCCAGGGCGCTTGGCGATGCCTATCCGGATCCGAACGACAAGAACGGCAAGGCCTCGGTCGTGGACGTCGCGCCGGTGAAGAAGCTCCCGCGTCCTGTGACGCTCGCCGAGATCAAGGCGGACAAAGCGTTCGCCGGCTTTCCGCTCGTGCGCATCTCGCGCCTGTCGGTCATGCCGGTCACTGCCCAGGAATGGGCACGGATCGAAAAAATGGCAGGAGGGGCAGGAGGGGCAGGAGGGGCAGCGGCTGGATAGGCAGGGATTTATCCCGTCGCCCCGGCCATTCCTGCGTCTCCTGCCCCTCCCGCCCTTCCTGCCTCTCCCGCCCGTCCAGCCTCTCCCGCCGTTCCTGCCGTTCCTGCCCCCCCTGCCCGTCCCGCCCGTCCTGCCCGTCCTGCCCATGCGAGCGACGCCATGTACGTGTAGACGACCGGCGTCAGGTAGAGCGTGATCAACTGCGACACGAGCAGGCCGCCGACGACGGCGAGACCGAGCGGGCGGCGAGCTTCGCCGCCGGCGCCATAGCCGAGCGCGATTGGCAGCGATCCGAGCAGCGCCGCCATCGTGGTCATCATGATCGGGCGGAAGCGAATCAGGCAGCCCTCATAGATCGCGTCCGCCGGCGACTTCCCATGCTGTCGCTCTGCTTCGAGCGCAAAGTCGATCTGCATGATCGCGTTCTTCTTCACGATCCCGATCAGCATCACCAGACCGACGAACGAGTAGATGTTCAGCTCGTTGCCGAACAGGGACAGCGTGATCAGCGCGCCGAGCCCGGCCGACGGCAGCCCGGAGAGAATCGTGATCGGATGGATGTAGCTCTCGTACAACATGCCCAACACGATGTAGACGATGCCGATCGCGATGAACAGCAGCAGGCTGAGGTTCTGCATCGACTGCTGAAAGGTCTTCGCCGATCCCTGGAACGCCGTCGTCACGGTCGCCGGCAGGATTGCCGCCGCGGTCCGGTTCACGTGGTCGACGGCCGCGCCAAGTGAGACGCCGGGCCGCAACCCGAACGAGATCGACACGGCCGGCAGCTCACCGACGTGGTTCACGGTCTGTGGCCCGACGGTTTCCTGCAGCTTCATGATCGACTCGAACGGCACCAGCGTGCCCCGCGACGTCTTGAACGCGAGCTTGTCGAGCGAATCCGCGTTCTCCTGGTACTGCGGATCGAGCTCGAGCAGCACCTTGTACTGCGCCGCCGAGCCGTAGATCGTCGACGACCACTGCGGACCGAAGCCGTCATACAGGGCCGATTCGATGTCGCTGGCGCTCAGCCCGAGCGCCGCCGCCTGGTCGCGGTCGATCACCAGGTTCACGCGCGGGCTCTTCATCTGCATGTCGTCGGAGACGTCCTGGACCTCCGGCAGTTCGGCGACGGCCGCCTCGAGCTTCTGTGCCCAGTCGTAGAGGCTCGAGGTGTCGGCGCTCTGCACCGTCAGGCTGTACGAGCTGTTGCCCATGCGGCCGCCGATCTGGATCGCCGGCGGCATGCTGACGAAGGCGCGGAAGCCGGGGAAGCGCAGCAGCTGCGGCCGGAGCTGCTGCGCGATCTCGGCGGCGCTCACCGGGCGGCTGCGCCGCGGCTTC
>DATFXR010000354.1:0-10062 GCA_035315685.1 Vicinamibacterales bacterium
ATCTTCGACGAGCCGACGCGCGGCGTGGACGTCGGCGCCAAGGTCGAGATCTACAACCTGATGAATCGCCTCACCGCGCAGGGCGCGGGCATCATCATGATCTCGTCCGAGCTGCCGGAGCTTCTCGGCATGAGCGATCGCCTTCTGGTGATGCACCGTGGCCGGATTCAGACGGTGCTCGAGCACGACGCTGCGACCGAGGAGCGCGTGGTCAGCGCGGCGCTGGGACTCGGCGCCGCGGACGATCGTGGGACGTCGCACGGAGTCGTGGGGTGAACCCGGCCAGACAGTTCGGCACGCTCATCGGCCTCCTCGTCTTGTGCGTCATCCTCTGGATCCTCAGTCCCTTCTTTCTGACCGTCTCGAACCTGCTCAACGTCGCCGAGCAGACGAGCATCAACGCCATCGTCGCGGTCGGAATGACGTTCGTGATTCTCTCGGGCGGCATCGATCTCTCCGTCGGTTCGATCGTCGCGCTCGCAGGGGTTGTCCTCGGCCTGGCGCTGCGCGGCGATCAACCGCTGGCGCTGGCGTTGTTCGTGGCGCTCGTCGCCGGGGCGATCTGCGGCCTGGCGAACGGCATGCTCGTCAGCCTCGGCGGCTTGCCGCCGTTCATCGTCACGCTCGGAACGATGAGCATCGCGCGCGGCGCCGCACTGCTCGTCACCGAGGGCCGGCCGATCTCCGGCTTCGCGGCGTCGTTCCGCCTGTTCGCGACCGGCCGTGTCGGCTTCGTGCCCGCGCCGGTGATCGCGACCGCCCTGGTATACCTCATCGCGCATCTCGCGCTGACCCGGACCACGTTCGGGCGCTACGTCTACGCGATCGGCGGCAACGAGGAAGCGACGCGGCTGTCAGGCGTCGCCATCCCGTTCCACAAGACGATGATCTACGTGGTGTCCGGCCTGACGGCCGCCATTGCGGCGGTGATCCTGACCGCGCGGCTCAACTCGGCGCAGCCGATTGCGGGCATGATGTACGAGCTCGACGCGATTGCCGCGACGGTGATCGGCGGCACGAGCCTGATGGGCGGAGAGGGTACGCTCGCAGGGACGCTCGTCGGCGCGCTGATCATGGGCGTTCTTCGCAACGGGCTGAACCTGCTCGGGGTGTCGTCGTTTCTGCAGCAGATCGTCATCGGCGCCGTCATCGTCGTTGCGGTGTTGCTGGATACGATGTTGAAAAGGAAGCACGCGGTTTAGATCGCCACGGGACCCGCCGCGCGTCGTCGCACGTCGCGGCGCGGACGGCCTGAAGCCGGGCGGCCGTGGTCGGAGTGCACATGAAGAACGCAGTCGCTGTCATCGCCGCGTGTGCCGCTCTCTCTGCCGCATGCAATCGTGCGCCGTCGCAAGGGGCCGGTGGCAAGCCAACCGTGGCGCTAGTACTGAAGACGCTCAATCACCCGTTCTTCGTCGACATGCGGCGTGGCGCGCAGGAAGCCGCGGACCGGCTCGGCGTGACGCTGCAGGTGCAGGCGGCGGAGCGTGAAATCGACGTCGAGAAACAGATGCAGATCGTCGAGAACCTGATCCAGACCGGCATCCAGGCGCTCGCGATCACGCCCAGCGGCTCTCGGGAGATCGTGTCGGCGCTCGTGAAGGCGCGCGACGCCAGGGTGCCGATCATCGTCGTCGACACGCGGCTCGATCCGAAGGCTGCGGCGGACGCGGGAGTGCGCGGGGAAACATTCGTCGGCTCCGACAACTATGAAGGCGGCCGGCTCGCCGGCGAGTTCATGGTCAAGGCGACCGGCGGCAAAGCGCATGTCGGCATCCTCGAAGGCATTCCCGGTCACGAGACCGGCGACTCGCGGCTGCGCGGATTTCGCGACGCGGTCAAAGGCTCGCCAGGCATCACCATCGCCGCGTCGCAGCCGGCCAACTGGGAGCGCGACCAGGGATTCAACGTGTTCCAGAACATGCTGCAGGCCCATCCGGACATCGACAGCGTGTTCGCGTGCAGCGACCTGATGGCGCTCGGCGCGCTCGAGGCGATCTCGGCGGCGCACCGCACCGGCACGATCAAGGTCGTCGGCTTCGACGCGCTCGACGACGCGAAGAAAGCGATCGCGGCCGGCGCGATGGAGGCGTCGGTGGCGCAGTTCCCGGCGGAAATGGGACGCGCGGCGATCGAAAGCGCCGTGCGGGTGATTCATGGCGAGAAGCTCCCGGAAGACATCAAGGTGAAGCTGGAGCTCGTGACCAGGGACAACGCGAAATGACCCGTCTCAACGTCGGTTTGATTGGCCTCGGTCGCCTCGGCCGGGTCTACGCGCGCGATCTCTCGGGCCGGATTCCCGAAACGCGCCTGGTCGCCGTCGCGGATCCGGTCGGCGCGCTGGCGCAGGAAGTCGCGGCCGAGTGCGATGTGGCGAAGCGCTACGCCGAGCCAGCGGCGCTCATCGGCGATCCGTCGGTCGATGCGGTCGTAATCGTCAGCCCGACTCACACGCACCGCGATCTCGTGGGCGCGACCGCCGGCCGGCGGAAGCCGACGTTCTGCGAGAAGCCGCCCGCACTCGCGCTGGACGAGGTGGCGGCGATGCAGTCGGCGATCGCCGCCGCCGGCGTGTTCTTTCAAATGGGGTTCATGCGGCGCTTCGACGCAGGCTACCTGGCCGCGAAAAAACAGATAGACGCGGGCCGCATCGGCACGCCGCTGCTGTTCAAGGCGACATCGCGCGATCCGTTCCGCCCGAGTCTCGAGTACGCGAACCCGAAGAGCAGCGGCGGGATGCTGATCGACATGGGTATCCACGACTTCGATCTGGCGCGATGGTTCATGGGTGACGTGCGATCGGTGTCCGCGATCGGCGCGACGATCGCGTATCCGGAGCTTGCGACCGTCGGCGACATCGACAACGCCGTCGCCAGCCTCGCCTTCGCGAGCGGCAAGCTTGGCGTGGTCGATCTGAGCCGGAGCGGCATCTACGGCTACGACATCTCGACGGAAATTCTCGGGTCGGAAGGCACGCTGAAGATCGGTTACCTGCGCGAGACGCCGGTGATGCTGCTGACCAAGAACTGCGTTGCGCACGACACGGTGCCGTATTTCATGGAGCGCTTTCGCGACGCCTATACGGCGCAGCTGCAGAACTTCGCGCAGAACGTGCTGCAGGGCCGCCCCGCGCCGATCACGATCGAGGACGGGATGGAGGCGCTGCGGATCGGCGTCGCCGCCACGCGTGCGCAGCAGACGGGGTCGACAATCACGGTCGCGGGCGTGACGTAGCGCGAAGGCTTCAGCCGAGCAACCGACGATCGGCGCCGGCTGTCGCCGCCGCTCACGGTCCGGCTGAAGCCCGACATACGATGATCACGGTCCGGCTTTAGCCGGACCGTGGTCTCGGCACGATCTCGATCGTCCCGATCTGGTGCGGCCCGAGCGCGATCGGAATCGCACCATCGTGGATCGGCAACTCCGATTGGCGCTCTTCCAGCAGGTTGACGGCGAACGCGCGCTCCACGGGCGCATCGACGACAATCATTCCGCGCGCCTCGCCGTCGTCCGGGTTGAACAATCGTACGATGACGGTCGCGCGATTCTCGGCCTGCTTCAGCGCACTCAACACGGCGCCACCAGCGATCCAATCGATGCGCATGAACGAACGGGCCAGCGGCGCTGTGCCGGATGGTGCTCGGACCGCGACGACGCGCGGCGGAAGGTTGTGCGCGCGGGCGCTGGCGATCAGCGAGCCCGCCGATCGCGCGCCGCCGCGCGGCTGGAAGGCGACTTCGAATCGATGAACGCCGTGGCATTGCGCCCCTGGCGTCGCCACCGGCGGACCCGCGTGCCCGGACGGCCGCGTCATGAGATCGTTGCGCGACAGGTCGCCGACGGCACGGATCAAGGTCAGCGCAATCGACGGCTCACCCTCCAGAATCTCGTATTCCATCAACCCTTTCGCGATGAGTGTCGCTCCCGCGGCGGAATCGCCCGCGTCCACCACCGAGATCACGGGCGCACTGCTGACCGGCGCTTCGTTCGTGATGGTGTCGGGCACCCGCTGGCGCGCCGGTCTGGTGACGACATCGAACGCCGTGTCGGCGCGCGCAGTGGCGACGCGCGCCGAACCGGTCGGGACGATCAGCCGCAGCCGATGATCGGACGCCCGGTTGTCGACGACGACCGTGAACGCGACGCGCGGAGAGGCCCTGTCGAGCGTGGCCTCGATGGTCACGCGCACGGGCACCGTCTCGCTCGCGCGTCTCGAGCGATCGGCAGTGGCGCCACGAGGCACTGGTAGCTCGAGATCGGTCCGCAGTGTCGCGCGGAGCGGGCCCTCGACGAGCCGAGCGATGCTCGTTACTCGTGCGTCAGCGTTCGTCAACCGACCATCAATGGTCGGTGGGCAGTAGTTGTACTCGTCGCCAACGTCGCCGGCGTTCTCGAGCGCCGCGACGCGGTGATAGACGGCGCCAGTTCTTCTGTCAACCACTTCGAATGTCCCGTCGCGATTGGCAGCGACGGCCAGGTGCTCGTTTTCGATCGCACCGACCTGCGGCTCGCACGGGGTCGCAGCTGATTGCTCCGAGACGAGGAAGTCGAACGCGGCATACCCGCAGGCCGGCAGCGACGGCGCCCACCACACGGCGTGGATACGGCGAGCGTGCAGCGCCCAGGGCGTCTCGTAGCGGCTCATCTCGTGATGGATGACGTCTCGCTCGCCGAGGATCTGAAAGTCGACCGGTGCACCGTCGGCCGTGCGCACGGCGGCAATCGTCGCCGTCCGAGGCCAGAACGTCACCGGCCGATCGAGTGCCCCTGCGTCGACCGTTCGCCACGGTTCGGCGCTCTCGATCGGCAGGTCGATGAATCCCTCGACGACCTGCTGGCGTTCCACTGAATCGGTGTTGACGGCGATCATCCGGATTGCGCCGGCCGGCGCCGGCGCAACCGAGTCTGCGACCGCATCGAGCGATGTCTGGACAACCGCCGCCGCGACTTGTCGCGCGCGCGCGAAGCGCGTCATGTTCTCCTCGTGCACGGCGTCGATGCTGCAACCGCAGATGCTGTCATGCGGATGATTCTGCAGCAGCGTCTTCCAGGCGTGGCGAAGCTCACCGGCAGGATACCGTGAGACCGAAGCGATGGATGCGAACAACGCGAGCGGCTCCGCGTACGACTCGAGCAGCGCCTCGACGTCCGCGTTCTGCTGCTTCAGATAGACGCGAGCGGAGAGGACGCCGGGGAGCAGATTTGCGTAGTCAGTGCCGCCGCGCAGTTCACCAGCGACGGTCTCGAGCGGTGGGTGGCCGGTCTCGACGGCTGCGCGCACGGCCGCCACGTACGCCGGCAGCGTCGAGTGATGCGCGCGCTGATCGGGCTGCGCCGACAGCCGCTCGATGAGCCCGGGGATCGCGCCGTGCGGCTCTACGTGATCGACCCCGTTCATCAGCAGCGCCTGGCCGGTGCGCGTGCGCGCGCGCTCGTAGCCGACCTTCTCCGCGGCGCGCGCCATCATCGCGCCGGGATCGAAGACGAGGCGCGTCGCGTTGCAGTAGCCCTCGGGCGGCAGGTGCATCATCAGCACACGCGAGCCGTCCGGCGCCGTCCACCAGTACTCGGCGTCGCGCCCGCCGAACCCGCGCCAGAGGATCGTGTTGTCGAGCCCGACCTGCCGCCAGATCTGCGGCATCTGGCCAACATGCCCGAAGAGATCCGGCAGGTACCCGACCGGCATCGGCGATCCGAACTCCCTCGAGAGGCGATGACCGCGAAGGAGGTTCCGAACGAGAGACTCGCCGCTGACCAGGAACTCATCGGGCATCACGTACCAGGGACCGATCAGAATGCGGCCGGCTGCGATGGCCGCGCGCAGCCGCGGCTCCTGCTCGGGGCGGATCTCCAGGTAGTCCTCGAGGACAATCGTCTGGCCGTCGAGGTGGAAGTACCTGTAGGAGGGATCTGAATCGAGAAGATCGAGCAGCCGATCGATCAGTGCGATCAGGCGAAAACGAAACTGCTCGTGCGTGAGGTACCACTCGCGATCCCAGTGCGTATGCGAGACGACGTGGATGTCGAGCATGGTGGACGTCGACCTGGCGTTCAACCCTTGATGGCGCCGGCAGTCAGGCCGGCGACGAACAACCGCTGGAGAAACACGAAGGCGGCAATCACCGGCACGAGCGCGATGAAGCTGGCCGCCGCCAGCAGCTGCCAGTCCGTATCGTAGGCACTCTGAAAGCTGAAGAGGCCGAGCGGCATCGTGAATCGTTCCTGCGAGTCGAGCAGCACCAGGGCCAGGCAGAACTCGGACCAGTAGGCGGCGAGGTTGAAGACGGCCGCGGCGCCGAGCCCTGGCGCGATAATCGGCAGCACGATCGTCCACAGCGTCCGCGCGCGTGACGCTCCGTCGAGCCGGGCCGCTTCGAAGAGCGATGGCGGCACGGCGTCGAAGAAATTCTTCAGCACCCAGACCGTGAACGGCACCTGCATGGCGGCATAGACGAGAATCAGGCCGGCGCGCGTGTCGATCAGGCCGAGCCGCTCGACGACGCCGTAGATCGGCACGAGCAGAATCACCGGCGAGATCATCTGCGCGGCGAGCAGCGCGGCGAGCAGCGGTCGGCGCGCGGCGAAACGCTCCTGCGAGAGGACGTACGCTGCCGGAATCGAGACGGCCAGCGTCGCGACTGCAGCCGCCACGGCGACGATCGCGCTGTTCCACAGGTACCACGGCACCTGTGTCCGGGTGAGTGCGAAGTCGTAGTTGGCGAGCGATGCACCGCGGGGAATCCAGCGCGGCGGATATTCGTACACGGCTGCCTTGCTCTTGAGCGACAGCGACAACAGCCACAGCTGCGGCAGCAGAAAGATCGCTGCCACGACGGCGAGCGGCGCCACCAGTGCCGGTCGCCTACGCATGGCGAGGCTCTCTTGCGGCGCGCGTGATCAGGCGGCCGGCGATCGCCGCGAGCGCAAGGTTGACCGCCAGCATCACGACCGCGACCGCCGCAGCGCGGCCAGCCTCGAGATCGAAGAAACCCAGGCGATACATGAACAGCGAGATCACCTCGGTCCGCCGCGCCGGCCCTCCTCCGGTGAGCGGAATGATGAGGTCGAAGGTGTTGAAGGACGCGATCGTGATCAGCACCACGTTCAGCGCGATCACCGGCGCGAGCTGCGGTACGAGCAGCCAGCGCAGCCGCTGCCACGCCGAGGCACCCTCGAGATCCGCGGCCTCGTGGAGCTCGCGCGGGACGCGCTGCATCCCGGCGTAGATCAGAATCATGCTGAACGCGCAGCCGCGCCAGACGTTTGCGGCGACGACTGAAACGAGCGCGAGCGTCGGCGATGAGATCAGCGGCACCGGTCCGAGCTTCACGAGCGACAGGTAATAGTTGACGATGCCGGAGCGATTCTCGATGAGCAGGATCTTCCAGAGAACGCCGGCGAGAACGCCTGGCATCACCCACGCGCTCACGACCGCCACGCGCACGGCCAGCGTTCCTCGCGCCCGCCGGCGGCGCGCGGCGTCGATCAGCCAGGCCACGGCGAAGCCGATGGTCAGCTGGAGCGCCACGGACGCAGAAACGAAGATGACGGTGACGGCGAGCATCCCGTAGAACGCCGGGTCGCCGACCAGCGCACGATAGCTCGACGCGGTGTACGCGTAGCGAGTGCCGGCCACGGTCGCATCGGTCCACGACAGCCGCAGCAGGTCGAGCATCGGATAGATCAGGATCACCGTGACGAGCACGAGCGCCGGCAGCAGCCACGTCCCGAGGCCGCCGGCGTCGCGCCGTGCGCGAAGAAGAATGACGAGCGGCAAGACCAGCGCCGCAATGATCGGCAGCCACGCGAGCGGATCGGCCGCGGTGCGCGCTGACGTTGCATGCGCGGCCGATTGTCGGGCGTGCTCCTCGTTGACCGCCGACCAGGCTGCATCGAGCGCCTGGTCCGGCGTGCGCGCGCCGGAGACGACCGCACCGATGGCGAGCTGAAGCTCCTGCGAGATGGTGGGATAGATCGGAACGGTGGGCCGCGCGTGGCCGTAGACCAGCATCTCGCCGAAGCGCCGATACCAGAGGTCCTGGCTGAAGATCGGAAAGTCGCGGTAGACACTCTGGCGGACCGGCAGGTGACCGGTTGCCTCGCTGATGCGTGCGGCGTGCGCTGGCGCCTCGACGTCGCGAACGAACTCGACGGCGGCCTGCCGGCGCACCGGGTCGCGCGCGAAGACGACCCATATCCATCCGCCGGTTCCGGTCGAGTGCGTGCCGCGATCGGCCACCGGGATGGGAGCGACGTCCCACTTCGCAAACTCTGACGGCGCAAGGCCCGTCTGCAGGTCTTTCAGCTGCCAGTTCCCGCCGAGGAACATCGCCGCATCGCCGGCGATGGCGGCCGCGGTGAGCTGTTGATAGTCGTTGTGGCCGAGCACCGAGCGCGGCGATGCGCCGCGCTCGATCGTGTCGCGAAGAAACGTGAGCAGCCGGAGCATCGCTCGCCGGTTCGCGCCTTCTCCGAAAGTCGGCCGGCCGGCGCGATCCACCAACTCGCCGCCCTGTGCCCAGAACATCGCGAGGTGATCGAACACGGTCGCTTCCCAGCGGCCTGCGTTGTACAGGTAGCCCGACACGTGATGCTCGCGCGAAATGCGGCTGGCGACGTCGAGCAGCGCGTCCCAGGTGGCGGGAGGCGTCGGGACGAGGTCCTTCCGGTAGAACAGCACGCGGCAGTCGGTCTCGTGCCACAGGCCGAGGACGCGGCCGGAGGGATCCGACAGCGTCGAGATCGTGAAGGGCAGGAAGTCGCGGCGATCGTCGGCCGGCCAGTTGTCGTCGAGCGGCTGGACGTCGTTCGCGAGCAGCGGCAGCCAGAAGCTGTCGATCGAGGCGACGTCGGGAAGCCGTCCGGCCGCGGCGGCGAGCTGGAGCTTCGCCTTGTGCAGTTCGAGCGCCGGCATCACCGAGACGCGAAGCTGCACGCCGGGATGCGCCCGTGCCCAGTCAGCGAAAACATCGGTGAAGACCTTCGCGATCGCCGGCCGGGCCGCAAGATGCGAGTAATCCTGCTGTGCCCAGACGCTCAGCGTGATCGGCGCGTCAGGCCGGCCGACACGCACCGGCGTGACCAGGTCCTGGGCAAAGAGCGCGGATGGCGTCGCGAACACTGCGAAAAAGGCGACCAGCGCGCTCCGCACGGCGAAATTATACCGACGCGGGTAAAAACATTCCGACCCTGCCTGGCTGGGTTTCTCGGCACCTTCTATCTGTGCTTTGCTGGCATCGGCGCGATCCTCTGCGGAACGCCAGCGGTCGGCGCAGCGCCCGGACTGCTCGGGATCGCGCTTGCCTGCGAACCATCTCGGTCACGGGCGGCGCCGCCGGTGCTGTGACCGTCGCGCCGGCGTGAGCGCAAACGTGGCCGTTTGACGGCCTGGATGTTTCCGAGGTCCCTACTTGTCGCCGGGATTCAGCGTCTTGAACGCGATGGCCGCGAGTGCGCCGCCGGCGAGATCCGCCAGCACGTGCAGCCAGAGAATCCGCCATGTGATGAAGCCGAGTGAGGCAGCGCCCACCGCCACCGCCGGATTGAACGCGCCGCCGGAGATATCGCCTACCGCGAAGGCGCCTGAGAGCACGGTAAACCCAATCGCAAGACCGAAGTACGAGTTGCCCAGCGTGTCCTTCGACGTGGCGACGTTCAGGACGACGTACGCGAGGGCGAAGGTGTACAACACTTCGGCGACAGCCACGCGCGCGAAGTCCGCACTCACCGCGTGGGCAACGAAGCCCGGGCGCAGGAATGACGCGACCGCTGCGGCGGCAAGGCCCGCAATCATCTGCGCTCCCATGTACGGCAACACATCGCCGGCCGGGCAGCGACCGCGCAGGAACACCGCCAGCGTCACGGCGGGATTGAAGTGCGCACCTGACACGTGGCCGCCGGCATAAATCATCACCATCAAGGCCGACCCAATCGCGAGCGGGGGAATCACCCCGGTGCCGCCCGCCATGACCGTGCACCCGATGGTCAGTACAAGAAAGAACGTGCCGATGAACTCCGCGATGTACTTGTTCATTGAGCCCTCGGCCGGGAGTGTACACGGGG
>DATFXR010000355.1:0-7176 GCA_035315685.1 Vicinamibacterales bacterium
GGTGTTCATCATGTCCGCGATGTCGCTCTTGATCTGCTCGCGGTAGTCGTCGAACAACGGCATCGGCCATACGCGATCGCCCGCTCGATTCGCGACGCGCCGCACCGTGTCGATCCACGCATCGTTGTTGCCAAACAGGCCGGTCGTCACTTTCCCGAGCGCGACGACGACGGCACCGGTGAGCGTCGCGACGTCGACGAGATGCGTCGCCCCGAGCTGGCGCGCGTACCACAGGCCGTCGCCGAGAATCAGGCGTCCCTCGGCGTCGGTGTTGATCACTTCGACCGTCTTGCCTGCGGCGCTCTTCAGGATGTCGCCCGGCTTGATTGCCCGCCCGCCGGGCATGTTCTCTGTGGTTGGCACGACGCCAATCACGCGCATCGGCGCATTCAGCTGTGCGATGGCGCGCATCGCACAGGCTACCGCTGCGCCGCCAGACATGTCGTCCTTCATCAACTCCATACGGTCGGCCGGCTTGATCGAAATGCCACCCGTGTCGAAGGTGATGCCCTTGCCGACCAGACCGAGGACAGGAGACGACGGCGCGCCCGCGGGCTCCCAGCGGAAGACGACGAGACGCGGCGGCTCCGCGCTTCCACGCGCGACGCCGAGCAGCAATCCCATGCCCAGCTGTTCAATCTGGGCCTCGTCGAGGATTTCGGTCTTGACCCCTACGTCGGCCGCCAGCGCCGCGGCGCGTTTCGCGAATTCGCGCGGCGTGAGCGTGTTGCCTGGCTCGTTTGCGAGCTCCCGTGCCAGGTTGCTGCATTCGCCGAGGATTCGGCCGCGAGCGACGCCGTTGGCGCATGCAGCGTCAGGCGGGTCGGGTACTACGACGGTCCACAGAGGTGGCGGCGCCGGTGCCGGTTCCCCGGTCTTGTAGATGCCGCCGTGAAACTCAGCCAGCGTCAACCCTTCACTCACCGCCTGGGCGAGCTCGGCCGGCGCTCCAGTTCCTCGAACGGTGAATGCCGCTCGCGCCACCCGTCGACTGCGCGCGCCGAGCCCCGCGGCGGCCGCAACTTTTCTGATCACATCGGTGCCGCGATCTCCCGATCCGCCGCCGACGAGTGCGACGCGGCGTGCCCGCCACGCGCTGTCGGTGATCGGCGTGACGAACAGGTCGAACGCCTTGGCTTGGAACTCCTTCGAATCGAGCGCGCGCGCGATTTCGCCGCCCGTCGCGGCGTCGAGCCCCGCCACCGCCGACACGGCCTCGTCCTGAAACCACGGCACCATCAACAAGTCGGCGTCGACTGCCGCGAGTGGACCGCCGGTGCACCCGACAGACATCGACGTAGAGGCTGAAGGCATCCCGCTATTATCGCTGATGGCGCTTGCTGTCGCTCTCGGCCCACAGTACAATTTCTCTGCCCCTGCCATCGAGATCTGTCGGGTCGAGGGGACGCACCATGAACCATTTGCGACGGAGCGCATGGGCGGCCGCGGCGTCTCTGCTGCTGGCAGCCGTGCTGGCCGCGGCATCGCCTGCGCAAAAAACCGACAAGGATCAGAAAGACAACCCTGACAATCGACGGCCACAGGTGAAGCTCCGGGCGCAGCCCGTGATTGCCATGGCGCCGGCGCGCATCGTGCTGACGGCTGAGCTCATCGGGGGCGCCAACGATTTCGAAGAGTTCTACTGCGCGGCGGTTGAATGGGAGTGGGGCGACGGCACGCAGTCGGAGTCGGCGACCGACTGCCCGCCCTACGAAGCGGGCAAATCGGAGATCAAACGCCGCTACACGGTCGAGCACGTCTTTCGCGCCGGCGCGTACCGCGTGATGTTTCACCTCAAGCGCCGCGACAAGTCGGTCGGCGCCGCCAGCGTCAATATCCAGGTCCGACCCGGACTGCGCGACGGCGAGGCGCTCCGCTAACGGCCAGCCGGATCCCACATCCGGACGCTCGAGCGGTGGCCGGGATCCTGACGGCTGCTTTTTCTGGGGAATTCCGGCGAGTTGAGCGTCCGTCTATGGCACGACGTTCGCCATACGAAGCGCCGTGCCTCTCAGACTCCGATTCGCCCAGGCACTGCTGGCGATTGCACTCGGCTTCACAGCGTTCGTTACCGTCGGCCTGACGGCGCCGGCAGACGCAGCGTTCAGCATCGTCGTCCGTCCCGTGTTCGTGACGCTCGGCATCGACGTGGACGTCAAGCTGGGGAGCAGACATCTCTACTTCAGCTGGTCAGCAATTCCACCGGCGACGCCGTCAACCAAAGCCTCAACGACTGCGCTCTAATCTCCACATGGACGCCGTCAACCAGGACATTCGATACGCCATTCGTCTGTGTCTGCGCACGCCCGGATTCACCGTCGTGGCAGTGCTCGCGCTCGCGCTCGGCATCGGAGCGAACACCGCGATCTTCACCATCGTCAACGCCGTGCTGCTCGAGCGGTTGCCGTTTCGCGATCCGGCCGGCATCGTCGTGCTGTGGGAAGAAGGCGCGCACCGGCCGGGGCGCAGCAACGTGCTCGGGCCGTCCCAGTTTCTCCGCTGGGGGGACCGCGCGACGACCTTCAGCGCGATGGCGGCGCTCGTCGATACGCGCGCGAACCTGACGAGCGGCGGCGATCCGGAAGAAGTCGTCCTGCAAAACGTCACCGCGCAGTTCTTCCCGATCCTCGGCGTATCGCCGCTGATCGGCCGCACCTTCACGGACGAGGAGAGCGCCGATCCGCAATCGGCGGTGGTGATTCTCGGCTACGACTACTGGCAGCGCCGATTCGGCGGCGATCCGGGCGTGGTCGGACGCACGATTCAGCTGAACGCCCGTCCCCAGACCGTCGTCGGCGTGATGCCGCAAGGCTTTCGGCTGTTCATCAAGCAGGGATCGCTGGCCGGCAAATTGTCCGACATGTGGTCGCCGTACGCGCTGCCGGCAGATGCCCGCAACTTCGGCGGACGCTACCTGGAAGCAATCGCACGACTGAAGCCTGGCGTCTCGTGCGAGCAGGCGGAAGTCGAGTTGAAGACGATCGCTGGCGCCCTCGCGGTCGAAACCCCGGAACGGAACACCAACTGGACCGCGCAGGTCCGCACGCTGCACGACGAACTGTCGGGCGAATACCGGCGGTCGCTGCTCGTGCTGGCTGGCGCCGTCGCGTTCGTGCTGCTGATCGCCTGCGCGAACGTCGCCAACCTGCTGCTGGCGCGCGGCGCCGTTCGGCAGCGGGAGATCGCGATCCGATCGGCGCTCGGCGCACCGAGGCATCGCGTCATCCGGCAGCTGCTCACCGAGAGCTTCGTGCTCGCGATTCTCGGGGGCGCCACCGGGCTCTTGTTCGCCATCTGGGGCGTCGACTTCCTGGTCGCGCTCAGCCCGGTCGACCTCGCCAGCGCCGGGCCGATTCACGTGAGCTACCTGGTCCTGGCGTTCACCGGCGTCGTGTCGCTCATCACCGCGATCGCCTGCGGCATCGCGCCGGCGTTCGAGGGCTCCCGCGCCGATGTGCAGGAGACGTTGAAGGACGGCGCGCGTCAGGCCAGCGGCAGCGTGCGCCACCGGCGCACGCGTCAGACGCTCGTCGTCGCGGAAATTGCCCTCGCCGTCGTCCTGCTCGTCGGGGCGGGCCTGATGCTCCGCAGCTTCACGACGCTCCGCGGCGTCAATCCCGGATACGCCACCGGCGGCATCCTGACGCTGCGCCTCCAGCTTCCGGGCGCCAAGTATCGCGACGACGGTCAGCGCATCCGGTTCTTTCATGACGTGACCTCGCGCATCCGGGAACTGCCGGGCGTGCAGGCCGTCGGCGCGATTAGTTTCCTGCCGCTCACCGGGCTCGGCGCCGGCACCAAGTTCACGATCGTCGGTCAGCCGCCGCCTCCACCGGGCCAGGACCCCGTCACCAACGTGAGCGTGTGCGACGAAGGGTTCTTCCGGACGATGAACGTGCCGCTGCTGCGCGGCCGGATGTTCACCGATCGCGAGATGCGCGAGCGCTCCAACGTCGTGCTGATCAGCGAATCGCTCGCCCGGACCTATTTCCCGGGACAGGATCCGATCGGCAAGCAGCTCGGGATCTACATGAGCGATCCGATCGTGCCGACCGAGATCATCGGCATCGTCGGCGACATCAAGTTTCAGGATCTGACGGCGGCGGCGCGACCGACCACCTACTGGCCGCATCCGCAGCTGGCGTACTCGTCGATGACGCTCACGGTGAGGACTGCCGGCGATCCGCTGGCGCTGGCGCCCGCGGTCGAGCGCACGGTTCGTTCGCTCGACAAGGATCAACCGGTCGCCGACGTGCGCACGATGAATCAGTGGGTTGCCCGGTCGCTGGCGCAGGCGCGCTTCGGCTCCACGCTCATGGCGCTGTTCGCCGGGCTCGCACTCTTGCTGGCGGCGATCGGCATCTACGGCGTGATGTCGTACGCGGTGAGCCAGCGGACCGCCGAAATCGGCATCCGCCTCGCCATCGGCGCGGACCGAGGCGATATCGTGCGCATGATTCTCGGCAACGCCGCACGGCTGGCGGGGCTCGGCCTCGCCATCGGGATCGTGTTCGCACTCGCGCTCAGTCGCACGCTGACGAGTCTGCTCTACGAGACGACCGGGACTGATCCGACGACCTTCGCGGCGGTCGTCGGCGTGCTCGCCGGCGTGGCGCTCGCCGCCAGCTACGTTCCGGCACGCCGTGCGGCACGCATTCCACCGGTCGAGGCGTTACGCTACCAATGATCGACACGCTCGTTCAGGACCTGCGGTACGGCGTCCGGGCATGCCTCCGCGCGCCTGGTTTCACGCTTCTCGCGATCGTCACCGTCGGCGTCGGTGTCGGGGCAAATGCGGCGATCTTCAGCGTCGTCAACGCGACGCTGCTGCGCCCGCTGCCCTATCCCCGCGCGACCGATCTGGTGCTGCTCACCGATGCGAACCGGGTGACCAGACAGAGCAACGGCGACGCATCGCCCGCCAATTTCCTCGACTGGCGCGAGCGGCATCGCAGCTTCCAGGACATGGCCGCGTTCCGCCAGGCCACGTTCACCCTGGCGGCGGCCGATCATCCCGAGCGTGTGGCCGGCGCGATCGTCTCATCGTCGTTCTTCGACGTGCTCGACGTCGGCCCCGCGCTTGGCCGACGGTTCGGGCCCGCGGACGCGCAGCCGGGCGCCCCGCGGGTCGCGATTCTCGCCGACGGCCTGTGGCGGCAGCAGTTCGGTGCGCGCCCCGACGTCGTCGGCGAAACGGCGCGATTCAACGACGAGCCGCACACGATTGTCGGCGTGATGCCGCCGGGCATCGACTATCCCGACCGCAGCGCCGTCTGGGTGACGGCGCACTGGCGCGTTCCGGACGATCCGCTCGTACCCGGCGTCGATCCGTCGCCGCAGCGGACGCATGGATACTTCTCGGTGCTGGCGCGACTGGACGCGGGACGAACCGTCGCGAGCGCGCAACGCGACATGGACGCCGTCGCCGCCGCAATCGAGCACGAGCACCCGGTCGAGAATCGCGATCAGGGCGTTCTCGTCACGCCGCTGCGGAGTGATCTCGTCGTCGACGTCAAGTCGACCGTCCTGCTGCTCTCGGCCGCCGTCGGGCTGGTACTGCTGATCGCGTCGGCAAACGTCTCGGGTCTGCTGCTGGCGAGAGGAAATGCGAGACGACAGGAGCTGGCGGTGCGCGCGGCACTCGGCGCGGGCCGGGCCAGGATTTTCGCGCAGCTGCTCACCGAGAGCGTCGTGCTGTCGATCGCCGGCGGCGCCGCCGGCCTGCTCCTGACGATGTGGCTGATTGGTCCGCTGGTGCGGCTGAGCCCGGCAAACTTCGCCGTCGCCGGCGCGGTGTCGGTGGACTGGCGCGTGCTCGTGTTCGGTCTCGCAGTATCAGGCGGCGCCGGCATCCTGTTCGGTCTCGTGCCGACGCACCAGCTCGCGCGCGCCGACCTGGCCGCCGACCTCAAGCGAGGCGCACGCGGCGTCACTGCCGGACAGCGGCGCGCGCGCGGGATGCTCGTGATCGGCGAGATTGCGTTGTCGCTCGTGCTGCTGGTGTCGGCCGGCCTCGCCGTCCGCAGCTTCGTGCGCCTTGTCCACCAGCCGGCCGGATTCGACCCCGAGCACGTGCTGACCGTCAGCGTCAGCCTTCCGGTGGCCCGCTACCCGACGCCGGCGCGAAAGGCGGCTTTCTGGGAGCAGACGATTGCATCGCTGCGATCGGTGCCGGGCGCTGGCATCGTCGGCGCGACGAGCAGGCTGCCCCTGCTGCCGGGCAACAGCACGCGCGGCATCGCGATCCGCGAGTCGCCCGGCGCGCAGCTCTCCGCGCACTATCGCACGGCGTCGCCGGATTACTTCCGCGCGATGGGGATCGGCGTGCTCCGCGGACGGACGTTTACGGACGGCGATCGCGAAGATCGTCCGCTCGTCGCCGTTGTCAACGAGACGGCGGCGCGAAGGTTCTGGCCCGGTCGCGACGCAGTCGGCGAGCGCTTTTCGATCGACGAGCCGGAGATCACGGTCGTCGGCGTCGTCGCCGACGTGCGATCGGCGTCGCTCGACGCTCCGGCACAACCGATGGTCTATGTGCCGTACCGCCAGGACCCGTGGCCGTTCATGACCCTCGCGCTGCGCACGCCGGTCGACCCGGCCACGCTGGCCCCGGCGGTCCGCGACGCGATCTGGCGCGTCGACAAGGAGCAGCCCGTCGGCGCCGTGCTGACGATGGATCAGCAGATGGCCAACTCTCTCTCGCAACGGCGGTTCAGCACGACCCTGCTCACGGCGTTCGGCGCGATCGCCGCGGCGCTGGCCGCCGTCGGTCTCTACGGCGTCCTGGCGTTCATCGTCTCGCAGCGGCGGCGCGAGATCGGCGTCCGCATTGCGCTCGGCGCGACGCGGCGGGACGTGATCGGTGAGATTCTCGGTGAAGGGCTGCGGCTGACGGCAATCGGCACGGCGATCGGCGTCGCGCTGTCGCTGGCGGCCACGCGGCTCATGTCGACGGTGCTGTTCGGGATCGGCGCGACGGACGTCGCAACGTTCGCCGGCGCGGCCGCGCTGCTCGCACTGGTTGCGACGGCGGCGAGCCTCGTCCCGGCGCTGCGCGCGAGCCGCGTCGATCCGCTGGTCGCGCTCAGGGACGAATGATGTCGGCGCCGGCGAGCTTCCGGCTCCTGGTCTCCGCCGTGACGCTCTGCAGGTAGTCGCTGATCTGCAGCACCGTTC
>DATFXR010000356.1:0-2367 GCA_035315685.1 Vicinamibacterales bacterium
GATCCGCGTGCGCAACCAGTCCATCAGCAGCAGGTCGTCGGCATAGCCGCGAAAAAGCGTCTGACAGAGATGAATGTGCGTCTGGATCAACCCGGGCAGGATGTAGCCGCCGGCGGCGTCGATCAGCGTGTCGTGCGGCGCCGTCACGGTCGGGGCGATCGCGGCGATGCGGCCGTCGCGGATCGACACGTCGCCGTCGACGATCTCGAAGCGGTCGTTCATCGTGACGACCGTGCCGCCTCGAATCAGCAGGGACGCCACGCTACACGTCCGCGCGTGTCCGGCTATCTGCTGACTTCGGACTTCTCACTGGCGCGCGCGAGCTTGGGCGGAGTCCAGCGCAGCGGGCGGGGATCGTCCTTGCCGTGCTTCACTGCGATCAACTCCGCGAGGATGCTGACGGCGATCTCCTGCGGCGTCACCGCGCCGATGTCGAGGCCAATCGGGGCATGCACCCGCGCGAGCACCTCCGGCGCCATCCGATCGTCGACGAGCGCCTCGTAGATGCGCGCGACCTTCGCGCGGCTGCCAATCAGGCCGAGGTAGCGCAGCTCGCGCGGCGCGAGCGCACGGAGCGCCTCGAGATCGTTCGTGTGTCCGCGCGTGACGATGACGGCGTAGGCATGCGGCGGCAGGCTCGCCCGCGCGATCCAGGCGGGAATGTCGTCGACGACCACTTCGACGGCCGTCGGGAAGCGCTCGACGTTGGCGAATTTCTCGCGGTCGTCGACGACGTGGACGCGAAAGCCGACTTCGTGCGCCAGGCGCGCGAGGTGGAAGCCGACATGGCCGGCGCCCACGACGTAGAGCTCGGGCGACGGCTCGATTGGCTCGATGTAGACGTCCATCTGGCCACCGCAGATCAGCCCGGTTTCCTGCGCGAAATCGTCGTCGAGCTCGTAGTGGACGAGCTGCGGCCGCCGGCTGCGGATTGCCTCGCGCGCCTTGCCGAACGCGTCGTTCTCGTAACACCCGCCGCCGATCGTGCCGACGATCCGGCCGTCGCCGAACACGAGCATCTTGGCCCCGACGCGCTGCGGCGTGGAGCCGGTCGTGGACACGATGGTCACCAGCGCCGCCGGCTCCCCCCGGTCCAGGGCGTCTGCGACGGCGGCGAAGACCTCTCGATTCATCTGTGTGGATTATAGGACCGATGGGCGCGTGGGCTGGGTGGGGCTGGACTGATCGGAGAGATTACGAAACCGAGCATGCCCCCTCACCCAGCCAACGGGCCCATCGGTCCCACACGCCGATGCCTCACCGGTGCAGATCGCACGCTTCGCGCGGTTCGGTGCCGCTGATGAAGGCCTCACTGATCACCTTCGGGCAGTACGGCCCGGCGAGCTTGCCGGTGTCGGCGTCGATGTTCATGAAGGTGATACCGTCCGGCACCTCGAACGGAACGCTGGCGCGGCCGGCGAGCGCAGTCCGCATGAACTGCGTCCAGATCGGCAGGGCGGCGCGCGCGCCGCTGAGGCCGACCGGCAGGTTGTCGTCGAACCCGACCCAGACGACCGTGAGCAGTTCCGGCGTGAAGCCGACGAACCACGCGTCGCGGAGATCGTTCGTCGTGCCCGTCTTGCCGGCGGCGTCGAGCGTGAAGCCCATGCCGCGGGCTGCCGCCGCGGTGCCCTCGTTGAGCACGCTGCGCAGCATGTTCGTCACGAGGAACGTGGTGTCCGGGCGCGCGACGGGACGCAGCTCGTTCGACTCCTTTTTCGTCACGTCCTTGCCGCCGCGCGTCACCTGCAGGATCTGCTTCAGCGGACGGATCGAGCCGCCGTTCGGAAAGAGCGTGTAGGCCGTGGCGATCTCGTACGGCGTCGCTTCGAACACGCCCAGCGCGATCGACGGGTACGGCTTGGGCGCCGTGCCCACGCCGAGCTTCTTCCAGAACCCGGCGACGTTGCCGTAACCAGCAGACTGTGCGACGTGAATCGTGCCGAGGTTCCGCGAATGCGCGAGCGCGCGGCGAAACGTGATCGGCCCGTCGTATTCGTGCTCGTAGTTCTCGGGCGTCCACACCTGATCGTCGAACTCGAACGTCTCCTGCTCGTCGTTGGTGATGGACGCGGGCGTGACGTCGGTGCGGCCGGTCTTCACCGCCTGTTCGAACGCCGTCAGGAACACGAACGGCTTGAAGACCGATCCAGGCTGACGCCGCGCAACGACCGCCCGATCGTACTGCGACTGGTTGTAGGACCGTCCGCCGACGAACGCGAGAATCTCACCGCTGCGCGGATCAACCGCGATCAGCGCAGCCTCCGCCTTGCCGCGCTTGCGCTTCGGCAGCAGCTCGTCGACGTGTACGAGGCCGTCGCGAACGGCGTCCTGCGCGAGCCGCTGCAGATGGAGATCGAGCGTCGT
>DATFXR010000357.1:0-15206 GCA_035315685.1 Vicinamibacterales bacterium
GCGCTTCGTCCAGATCTTCGCCGGCGGCGTCGGCAACCAGAACGCCGACACGTGGGACGCGCACGACGACATCAAGACGAACCACACGCAGCACGCCGCCGAAACCGATCGGCCGATGGCGGGCCTGCTCACCGATCTCAAGGCCCGCGGCCTGCTCGATACGACGCTGGTGATCATGCACTCGGAGTTCGGCCGCATGCCGATCTCGCAGCGTGGCGTCGGCCGCGATCACAATCCGGGCACGCAGACCGTGCTGATGACCGGCGCCGGAATCAAGGGCGGTCAGGTGATCGGCGCAAGCGACGAGTTCGGCTACAGGGCGATGGAACAGCCGATCTCGTACCACGATCTGCATGCGACGATGCTGCACCTGCTCGGCCTCGATCACACGAAGCTGACGTACCGCTTCAACGGGCGCGACATGCGCCTCACCGACGTTTACGGCACGCTGGTTCCGCAGATCACCAACGCGTAGAGGGAAAGCAACCGCAGAGCACGCAGAGATTTCTTTCCATCGGTAATCTGCGGGTCCCGCGTCAGCCGGTTTTGCGATGGGCTGTGAGTCCGACGCGTAGAGGGAAAGCAACCGCAGAGCACGCAGAGATTTCTTTCCATCGGTAATCTGCGCGTCCCGCGTCAGCCGGTTTTTTCGACCCGCGGCGAGCCGACAATGTGAGCCGACGGGGTTTGACAGAACGCGTGGAGGATTCCAGAGAAAATAACTCCGCTCTCTGCGTTCTCTGCGGTTGTTTTCCGGTGCATCGATGAAGCAGACGCTCCTCGTTCTCGCGCTCGTCGCCGCCTCCGCGGCGCGCATCGGTCCGAAGCCCGCCTATCACGAGGTCAAGGACTGGCCGAAACTGCCGGCGGGCGTCGTGCTCGGCGAAGTGCCAGGCGTCGACGTCGACACGCACGGCCACGTCTTCGTCTTCCACCGGCCGGGGAGAGGGTTCGAGCCGGAGGCGACGGAACTGCTGGCGGCGCCGACGGTCCTCGAGATTGACGCCGGCAGCGGCACGCTGATCGCCTCGTGGGGAGCCGGCATGTTTCTCGTCCCGCACGGCATCACGCTCGACGCTGACGACAACGTCTGGCTGACCGACGTCGGTCTCCAGCAGGTGTTCAAGTTCTCGCACGACGGTCGGCGGCTGCTGACGCTCGGACAGGCTCGCGTCGGCGGCTGGGATGCGACCCACTTCAATCAACCCACCGACGTCGCCATCCGCAAGGATGGTTCGTTCTACGTCTCCGACGGATATGTGAACAGCCGTGTGGCGCTCTTCGACAGGCGCGGCGCGCAGCTCGGCGAGTGGGGCTGGAAGGGAAACAGCGACGGCGCGTTCAGTAACCCGCATGGTCTCGCCTTCGGTCCGGGCGGCGACATCTTCGTCGCCGATCGCGAGAACTCGCGCATCCAGATCTTCGACGGCGGCGGCGTCTTCAAGCGGCAGTGGCTCGGTGCGAAGGCGACCGGCCGGGGTTTTGCGGTGGCGACTGACGGCAGCGGCGCAATCTACGTCGGAGTGCGCAAGGCCGACTACGATCCGCCAACGAACGGCGTTCTCAAACTCGATCGCAACTGGCAGACCGTCGCGTCGATTGGCTTCGGCGCCGCCGGTGATCCGGTCTTCAACGCCGTGCACGACCTCGCCGTCGGACGCGACGGATCGATTTACGTCGCCGAGACTCGCACGAAGCGCGTCGTCAAGCTTCGCCCACAGTAAATTGGATCTGTGTGGCGATTCCCGACGGGCTGCGGGCAGGTAAGACGATCGCGGCTGTGACCGCAGTGCTCGCGGCGTGGTACTTCGCGACGGAACGACATCGATTCCGCGGACCGGCACTCGGCGCCGCGCGTTAAGATGCCCGCATGACGCTGGCGCTGTCGCAGGCGGTGCGGTCGTGGGCGAGCGCGAAGACGATTGCGCTGCTCGCGTCTGTGGCGTTCGCGGTGGGCATCGCTTCCACGACTGCGATCTACACGGTCGTGCACGCGGTGCTGCTGGCGCCGCTGCCCTACGCCAACGGCGAACGGTTCGTGGCGCTCTACGGCGCGCGATTCAGCGAACCGAAGCAGTTCTCGTCGAACTCGCTGCCGGATCTCATCGAATATCAGCGCCGAACGACCAGTTTCGACGCGTTCGGCTGGTTCCGTCTCGGCGAGGCCAACTTCACGGCGCCGGGAGAGCCGCAGCACGTCGGCGCCGTGGCCGTGACGCCGACGCTCGCGCACAACCTCGGCGTGACGCCGCTCGTCGGCCGGTGGTTTGGCGACGAGACCGGCGCAGTCATTTCGAACCGCCTGTGGCGGCGTCTCGGCGCAGACCGGACGATCGTCGGCGGCGCGATGACGCTCGATCGCAAATCGCTGACCATCACCGGCGTGATGCCGCCGGGCTTCCGCCTGCCGGTGCCGGCGCCGGGCGGCGAAGGCTTCGACGCCGACGTGTGGACCTACCTCGATCCAGCCGGCAGAGAGTCGAATCCCGGCGCCGCCTTCTACTTCGCGTACGCGCGGCGGAAGCCCGACGTCACCTTGCAGCAGGCGGAGGCCGACGTGAGGCGTGCGGCGGCGGAGATCGCGGCGCTCGATCCGCCGTCGCACCCGTCGTATACCGCCAAGCTGGTCGACTTGCGCGACAGCAGCCATAGAGAGATCCGTCCGACGCTGCTGCTCCTCTTCGCCGCTGCCGGACTGCTGCTGCTGATTACCTGTGCGAATGTTGCGGGCCTGCTGCTCGCGCGATCGGTCGCTCGCGCCCGCGAGACGGCGACGCGCGTGGCGCTGGGCATCTCGCACGGACAACTGGCGCGGCAGTTTCTGGCGGAAGGGTTTCTCGTCTCGGTGGCCGGCGCCGCGGCCGGCGCGATCGCCAGCGTCGCGCTGGTGCGACTGGTGATCTCGATCGGATCCGAATTCGTTCCGAACGCCGACGACATCACGGCCGACTGGACAGCGCTCGCGTTCGCGCTCGCAATGGCCGTTCTGGCGACCGTGCTTTCCAGCGTCGCGCCGCTGTGGCAGGTGATTCGTACATCGCCGGTCGACGTGCTCAACGCCGGGATCCGCGCGACTGCGGGCGCGCGCGTGCGGCGGCTGTCCCAGGCGCTGGTGGTCGGCGAGATCGCGCTCGCCTTCACTCTGCTCGCGGTCAGCGGTGCGTTGATCGGTCACTTGCGCGCCCTCGCGCGAACGGCACCCGGGTTCGAATCCGATCATCTCCTGACCTTCTCGGTCTCGATCCAGGACGAGTTCGCGTCGGACGATGCGGCGCGGGTCCGCTACGAGAAGCGCCTTCTGGACGCCGTCGCGCAGGTTCCCGGGGTGATCGACGCCGGCTTCGCGAATCGCGTGCCGCTCTCCGGCTGCTGTCTCTCGACGACCATTTATCGTGAAGGCCATCCCGTCGAGTCGCGCGCGATCGAGCGCACCAGCTACGTGGTCGCCAGCCCGGGCTATTTCCGCGCGATGAAGATTCCGCTGCGCCGTGGCCGCTTCCTGACCGACGCAGACACGAGCGAGGATCCGATGCACGTCGTGCTCAGCCAGGCGGCAATCGCGCGCTACTGGGGCGCGGACGATCCGATCGGCGGCTTCGGGAGATTCGGCGGCGCGAACGGGTCGCGGTTTCAGATCGTCGGCGTCGCCGGTGACGTGCGCAACAACGGCCTCGGCAATCCCACGGTTCCCGAGATCTACATTCCGAGTGCCGTTGCGTCTGCCAACCCGATGGCGTTCGTGGTGCGATCGCCGCTCTCCGCCACGCAGCTCGTGCCGGAGATGCGTCGCGCGGTCCGCGGCGTCGACCCGACGCTGCCGATTCACGACGCGATGACGATGGACGACGTCGTCGTGGAATCGATGGCGCTCGAACGGGTCGGATCGTTGATGACGACGTTCTTTGCGCTGGCCGCGCTGCTGATGGCGACGCTCGGCATCTACGGCGTCCTGTCCTACTCGGTCCGCCAACGGACGGTGGAGATCGGCACGCGCATGGCGCTCGGCGCCGTCAGCCGCGACGTCTTCTCGCTGGTGATCGGCGGCGGCCTCCGGATGGCGGCCGCCGGCATCGTGTGCGGCGCGGGCGGCGTCGCGGGGGCCGTCTGGCTCGTCGCGCGATTCTTCGAGCTGCACGATGTCGGCTGGCTGCCGTTCGTCGTCTCGACGGCAATCACGGCCGGTGTCGCGGTGGCGGCGTCCTGGTTTCCGGCGTGGCGTGCGACGCGCCTGTCTCCGATGGTCGCGATCCGCGATCTATAATCGCCAAAATTTCGTTGCAACGAGGCCGGTCCGTCTCATCCCGGCGTCAGTGAGGATTACGTGCGCGCACACCCGTTCCTGTCCTCCGCTGTCCTGGCCCTTGCGCTCGCGGCGCCGTCCGCCCGCGCAGCGCAGAATCCTGCGATCGTTCCACCGGGCGACTACTCACCCGCCGACATCGCGTATGGCAGCCGGATCTACGATGCGCAGTGCACGACCTGCCACGGCGCGAACGGCGACGCCGTCGGCGGCGTCAACCTGCGCAGCGGAACCTTCCGCAACGCGATCACCGATCTGGATCTGGCGCGCGTGATCACCAACGGCATCCAGGGCACCGGGATGCAGGCGTTCAAGTTCGATCCCTCCGAAGTCACCGGCGTCGTCGCCTACCTGCGCAATATGAATTCCGTCGACCGCGGGTCGGCGAAGCTCGGCGACGCCGCGCGCGGCAAGACGCTGTTCGACGGCAAAGGCGATTGTGCCCGCTGCCACCGCGTCGGCGCGCAGGGCTCGCGGGTCGCGCCGGACCTCAGTGACATCGGCGCGCAGCGCAGTGCGGGATCGCTCCAGCGGTCGCTGGTCGATCCCGCCAGCCAGATGATGCCGATCAACCGCCCAGTGCGCGCGGTGCTGCGGAACGGCAAGGTAATCAACGGCCGCCGGTTGAACGAAGACACCTACACGGTGCAGTTGATCGACGACCAGGAGAAGCTCGTGTCGCTCACCAAGAGCGACCTGCGCGAGTTCACCATCCTCACCACTTCGCCGATGCCGTCATTCACAGCCACGTTCTCGGCCGACGAGCTCTCGGACGTCGTGGCCTATCTGCTTTCACTGAAGGGACGATGATCATGACGCGACGATCGACGGCCGCCGCACTGGCGCTGCTGCTCACGGCTGCGGCCTCGTACCGCGTGCAGGCGCAGGTCACCTACGACCGGCTGGTCAACGCGGCGAGGGAATCGCGGAACTGGCTGATCTACTCCGGTGGTTATTTCAGCAACCGTTACAGCCCGCTCACACAGATCACGCCGGCAAACGCCAAGAACCTCGAGCTGAAATGGATGTACCAGGCTGCGGTCGCCGGCGCGTGGCAGATGACGCCGCTGGTCGTCGACGGCATGATGTATCTGACGCAGCGGCCGAACGACGTCGTCGCGCTCGATGCGAAGAGCGGCCGGGTGTTCTGGATCTACCGCTATCAGCTCGACCCGACGCAGATCGTATGCTGCGGTGCGAACAACCGCGGCCTCGCGATTCTCGGCGACACGCTGTACATGGGCACGCTCGACGCGCACCTGGTCGCGATCGACACGCGCAGCGGCCGGCCGGTCTGGAACACGCGCGTCGGCGACAACAAGGCGGGCTATTCGGTGACGCTCGCGCCGCTCGTCGTCAAGGACAAGGTGATCGTCGGCGTCGGCGGCGGGGAGTACGGGATTCGCGGCTACGTCGCGGCGTACGACGCGAAGAGCGGCCGCGAAGCCTGGCGTTTCTACACGATTCCCGGTCCTGACGAAGCCGGCTTCGACACCTGGAAGGCGTGTCCGCCGGACGCGAAGCCGTACTGCGACTCCGAAGCGTGGAAGCACGGCGGCGGATCGGTGTGGGTCACTGGTTCGTACGATCCGGCGCTCAATCAGACCTACTGGGGCGTCGGCAACGCCGGACCGGACTGGAACGCGGATCAGCGGCCCGGAGACAACCTGTACACCGACTCGGTAGTGGCGCTCGACGCCGACACCGGCCGGCTCAAGTGGCACTACCAGTTCACGCCGCACGATCGATACGACTATGACTCGGTGCAGGTCCCGGTGCTCGCTGACATCACCTGGCGCGGCACGCCGATCAAGGCGATGGTGTGGGCGAATCGCAACGGCAACTTCTACGTCCTCGATCGCGAGATCGGGCGATTCCTCCTCGGCAAGCCGTTCGTGAAAGTGAACTGGATGGACACCTTCGACGAGCGCGGGCGGCCGCATCAGACGGTGCAGCCCGAGGGCCAGCCGACGTGGCCGGGCAATCAGGGCGGAACGAACTGGTACTCGCCGTCGTACAGCCCGCACACCGGGCTCTTCTACGTGTCCGCCTGGGAGAATTACGCGACGATTTTCGGCGGCACGCCGGTCGAATATCAGGAAGGCCGCAACTTCGGCGGCGGCCAGAACCGGCCGCTCGTGCCGGTGCCGGGCGCGCCGTCGCTGCCGGGCCTGCGCCGCGGTCCGATCAACAACTGGACCGAGGCCGCGGCGAGCGGGGCCGTGCTCGCGCTCGACGCCGCGACCGGCGAGCAGAAGTGGCGCTATCCGATGACCGACGTCACCGACAGCGGCATCCTGACGACGGCGGCTGACGTCCTGTTCACCGGCGGCCGCGAGGGCTACTTCCACGCGATCGACGCGAAGTCGGGATCGCTGCTGTGGAAGACCAACCTCGGCGCGCAGATCGTCAGCGGTCCGATCACCTACGAGGTCGACGGCAAGCAGTACGTGACGGCGATTTCCGGCCTGTCGCTGTGCGTGTTCGGATTGCGCGAGTAGCCGGTCGCGGGTCCGGCTAAAGCCGGACACTACCGCAGTCACATTGCGGGCGTCGCCGCGATTTGGTCGGATCCGTGATCGCGGTCGTGTCCGGCTTCAGCCGGACCGTGATCGCGGTCGTGTCCGGCTCTGCCGGACCTCAGACGCATCGGAGTTCCTGTCACATGCTGAAAAACACGCGACTCGTTGTCGTCGCACTGCTGATCTCGTTTGCATGCGGCTGGCTGGCCGCGCAATCGAAGCCGGCGCCGCCCGTCGTCGCGATCACCAGCGCTGAAATCGACAGCGTCCTGAAGTACACGGGTTCGGAGGGCGCCGGGACCGATCGGCAAATCAGAGTCGCCGATCTCGGCGCCTACCGGCTCGGCGTCGGCGTGCTGCATCGCGCCGCGACGCGCCCCGGCGCTCCGGTCGGCGCGATCAGTCACTCGCAGGTCACCGAAGTGTTCTACATCATCTCCGGCGGCGCGACGCTCGTGACCGGCGGCACCGTCGAGAACGATCGCCGGTTTCCGCCGGAGACCGAGTTCGTGCGGCTCGCGGTCGGGCCGAGTTCCGGCGGGACGTTCAGAGGCGGCGATCGCCGTCGCGTCGCGCCCGGCGACGTCGTCGTCGTGCCGGCAGGCGTGGCGCACGGCTTCGACGACATCAGCGATCAGGTGACGTATCTCAGCATCCGTCCCGATCTGACGGGCGTGCTGCCGGCCGCCTACGTGCATCCTGCGCTGCGGCGCTAGCGGCGGCGATGGAGAGTGGCTGCGTGAAGGAGTGGTGATGGCGTACGTCGGTTCGCCGTTCGAGTTCGACATCTTTATCAGCTACAGCCACGGCGGCGACGATGGCCAGGGACGCGGCTACCTGCAGCCGTGGTCGACGGCGTTCGTGCAGGAGCTCGATCGCGAGCTGCGGAGCGATCCGCGCTTCCGTCAGAGCCTGCGGATTTTTCTCGACAGCGATCGACGCGGCGCCGGCGTCGATCCGATGGCGGCGCTCACCGAGCAGCTGAAGACCGACATCGGCGCGGCGGCGCTGCTCGTCGTGCTGATGTCGCCCGACTACCTCACCTCGGCGTGGTGCAAGGACGAGCGCGAGTGGTGGCTCGCGCGGCAGGCCGCCGCGGGTCTGCAGACCGACGAACGCGTCGCGGTCATCAGGATGTGGCCGACCGCGGATCCGTGGCCGCCAGCGTTTGCCGATTCACGCGGCCAACCACTGGTCGGCTTTCAGTTTCACACGCACGACGAGCCGGTGCGGCCGCTCGGCTGGACCGAGATGCCGGGACCGTTCCAGAGCGATTTCCGGAAGGCGCTGCTGCCGATCGTCGGCCGCCTGTATCAGGCGCTCGACGCGATGAAAGCGCGCGCCGACGCGCAGCGCCGCGCGCAGGAAGAGGCGGCGCGGCTCGCGAACGCCGGCGGCCAGATCATCTACCTGCAGGGACGATCGGATCATGCGCCCGAGTGGCAGCGCGTTATGGCGGAGCTCGGCAACAGCGGCTTCGCCGTCTTGCCGGACTGCCCGGACACGGTCGAGAGCGATCCGCAGAAGCTCGCGGCGATGCAGGAGAACCGGGTCAGAACGATCAGCGGCTGCGATGCGCTGCTGGTGATCGGCACCGACGACACACGCGCGCTGGACGCCGATCTGGTCACCGTCGGCAGGCTCGATCGGCAGTCGGCACGGGCGCGCTCCAACCGGCTGCTGCCGTGCGGCCTGCTCAACATCGTCGGCGACGCGATCGCAACCCAGGCCCGCAAGACGCTGACGCGCGCCGTGCAGGCGGACTGGATCGATGCGACACGCTCGCCGTGGGCACCGGCGGTGCAGCAATGGCTGGCGAGCAAGAGCCAGCAGGCAGGGTTGTGATGACGTCGTCCGCCGTTGATGAGTCGTTCGCGGTGACGCTGCCGCGGCGGCCCTATCCGGGGCTGCGGCCATTCACCAAGGACGAGTGGCCGATCTTCTTCGGCCGCGAACGGATGGCCGACGACATTTTCGCCGGATTGATCGAGAAGCGGCTGCTCGTCGTCCACGGCGACTCGGGATGCGGCAAGAGTTCGGTGGTCGCCGCCGCCGTGCTGCCGCGGCTGGAGCACGAGAGCGCGCGCGGCGGCCTGCGGTGGATCACGTGCACGACGCGGCCCGGTGACGCGCCGCTGTGGAATCTCGCGACCGACCTCGCCGAGCTCGCTGGCGGCGCGAAAGACGAGGCGGCGATCGAGATCAGACGGCGGTTGAACTTCGGCGCCGACGCTCCCGCCGCGGTCGCGGAACTGATCCGCCGCGACCGCCGCGAATGCGTCTGCCTCGTCGTCGATCAGTTCGAGGAGCTGTTCGCCCACGCCGACCGCCGCAGCCTGCACGAAGCGCAGCTCGCCACCGGTCTGCTCACCTCGTTCAAGCGCGCGCCGCCCGACGGCTTCTACATCGTGCTCACCATGCGATCGGAGTTTCTCGGCGCGTGCGCGCGGTTCGAGAACTTCGCCGAAACAGTGAACGCCTCGCAGTACCTGCTGCCGCGGCTGCATCGCGAGGATCTGCTGCGGGCGATTCGCGAGCCGGCGGCGCTGTACAACGGCGAGATCGCGCGCCCGCTCGCCGACCGGCTGATCGCCGACGCCGGCGGCGACCAGGATCAGTTGCCGCTGATGCAGCACGGTCTGATGCTGCTCTATCGCGATCACGTCGAGCGGCGGGGAGCCGGCGGCGCACAGCCGGCGGACGATCCGACGGCGCGGCCGTGGCAGATCGGGCTCGATGGCTACACGCATCACGGCGGGCTGAAGAAGCTCTTGTCGGACCATGCGGACGGGGTGATGCAGGATGCGCTGCAGCGTGCCGGCCTGCCGCCGACCTCGCGCATCGTCGAGGACATGTTGCGTACGCTCACCGACATCAACGCAGAGGGGCAGGCAGTCCGTCGCCCGCGCACCTTCGCGCAGCTTGCCGAGGTGACCGGCGCAGACCGACAGCTGTTGCGGTCGATCGTCGACGTGTTCCGCGCCGAAGGCGCGTCCTTCCTGCGGCCGTACGGCGACCAACCGATCCGCGACGACACGCTGATCGACATCAGCCACGAAGCGCTGATCCGCTGCTGGCAGAAGATCGCCGAACCGAGCGACGGCTGGTTGATTCGCGAGTTCCGCAACGGGCTGATCTGGCGATCGCTGCTGGTCCAGGCGGACAGTTTCGCGCGCGACGCGACCAACGTGCTGGCCTCGACCACCGCGGACGAGCGGGCGCGATGGATCCGCCGCCGCAACGACGCGTGGTCGCAGCGCTACGGCGGCGGCTGGGAACGCGTCAACGCGCTGATCGACGCCAGCATCGCTGCGCGCGACCGCGAGCGCCGATCGAAGCTGCGCTATCGACTGGGACTGGCGGCGGCGGTTTCGGTGCTGATCGGACTGGCGGTCGCATTCGTGGTGTCCAGCCTGCAGGAACGAGCGGCCAGGTTGCAGGAACAGGCCAATGACGCCGAGCAGATGCAGACGACCATCGCCAACAGCGCCAAGCTCGCGGCCGCCGACGATTCTCAACGCAAGGCGGATATCGCAGCCGTTGCTGAACAGTTGCGCAAACTCGAAGCGCAGATCCGCACCGCCCCGGCGCCGGCGGCCAGGCCAGCGTACGCAGCGCGTGAGATCGACTCGCTCGCCACGAAGCTGAGCGAGACCGCGCAGACCGCGCCGGCCGCCGCCGCCGGTCCGCGCGTCTACGTGCACATCACCGACGACAAGTACCGCGACGCGGCGCGCGCCTTCGAGCGGCTGTTCGAAGCCGAGACAATCGACAACGTCCGGATCGTCGTGCCCGGCATCGAACTGGTGAAGAGCTACCCGCCGAAGTCGGTGCTGCGCTGCTTCCGCGAGGACGAGTGCGCGAACGAAGGCAACCAGCTGGTCAGGACGGCCAACCAGCTGCTCCGCGCGCCACATCTGACCTTGCAGGACATGAGCTCGCGCTACGGCCAGTCGTCATCGATCCGCCCGCATCACTACGAGATCTGGTTCGTGGGCGACATCACGGTCGCGAAATAGAAGGGAAAGCAACCGCAGAGGAACGCAGAGCACGCAGAATTCTTTCATGCACAAAAAGAACTCGGCGGTCTCTGCGGTTGCTTTGCGCCGGCCGCCTCAGAACTTGAGCTGACTCGACACGCGCAGCAGGCGTCCCTGAAGAACCGCCTGCGGCTGTCCCAGCGTCGACCCGAAGTTCTGGTTCTGGGAAAGCACGACGCTGGTGTTCAGTGAGTTGAACACGTCCAGCGCGCCGTCGACGCGAACCCGGCCGAGCGTGACTGTCTTCCTGAAGCTCACGTCGAGCTGATTCCAGCGACTGAGATACTGGCTGCCCGGCGGAACGAGGTTGACGGTCACGGGCTGAGTCCGCCCGCCTGGAAAGAGGTTTGCCGGCACGGCCCAGTTCACGGAAAGCGGTTGTCCCGCGTAGCTTTGCAGCGCGAGGCCGATTTGAATCTGCCAGACCACTGGCACGCTGCCAGTCAGCTTGAAGTCGGACCGGAACGGGATCTCGTATTGGCTCTGGTCGCAGAACCTGAACGTGTTGGGATCGTACCCGGCGCATGACACGGTTACCAGCCGATCGGCGGACCATCCGCCGAACAGGTTGGCGCCGCGCGGCAGACGGGCGACGAAGCTCAGTTCCAGGCCGTTGTAACTGACCCGTGCCTGCGAGCGATCCGCTGCGGTCGTGTCGAGCAGATCGACCTGCCCCTGCTTCGCACGGTTCAAGTTGTAGACGGTGATACTTTCGCCATTGCCGAGCGGATTCGGCGTTGTGAACGGCGTGTAGTCGGCGACGGTGATCAGCGTGTTGATCTGCTGCTCGACGTCGTAGGTCTCGCGCCGGTACCAGGCTCCGGTCAGCGCGACACCGCGCACCAGCTCCCGCGTGACGCCTAGGCTGTACTCGATGTCGTAGGGCCGCTGGATGGTCGGATCGGTGCGGCGCGTCGGCACGACGCCGAGGTTGCGATTGTTGCTCGGACCGATCTCGTTGTCCTGCGCAATCTTGTCGCCGTTGGTCGGCAGCACGCGTCCGGAGCAGGTCGAGGTGCCCGGCAGGTAGTCGCAGTCCGACCAGTTCCGCGTGTCGCTCTGCAGCGCCAGCGGATCGTAGCGGTTCGCGAAATCGGTGGTGTAGTTCCGATTGAACCGGTTGATGCTGCCCTTGACGGCGGTTTTCGCATCGCCGGTCAGATCGTAGACGACGCCGAGGCGCGGTGCGAAATCGCGCCAGTTCGGCACGTCCTCGGTCTCGCCGAACGACCGCGCCGGCGCGAAGCGGCCTGCTTCCACCGCCTTTGCCTCGATGGCGGAATTGAAGTACTCCCAGCGCAGCCCGGGATTGATCGTCAGGCGCTTCAGCGTCCACGAGTCCTGGATGAAGAGGCCGAGGTCCGCCTTCATGAGATCGTACAACCGCGTCGGCGTGTTGTAGACGATGACCGAGTCGGGCACGCCGTCGCGGAAGCGCACGGTCAGGTCGCCGTTCGCATCGCGATTGATCCAGTTCTGACCGATGTGCCACTGCATGCCCGCCTTGAGCGCGTGCGATCCGGTGACGTACGCGAGCGTCGAAATCAGCATGTAGCGGAAGTTGTAGGTGCCAAGCTCCGGCGGTGCCGCGAGATCGAGCGTGTTGCGGACGATGTCGGCGCGCGAGGCGTTCGCATACCATTCCGGCGTGAACGGCGGGCGCAGGATGCCGGGTTGATAGTCTTCGCGGTATGCGTTGACGCTGGTGCCGAACCCGGCGTCGTAGACCAGCTTGCTGGACGGTGTCGCCGTCCATTTGATCGCGTCGGTGTACTTCAGCACTGGCGGACGCCGCGCCGACGCCAGCAGCACGTCCTGTCCGGACGTGAAGAGGTGTCCGACGTACTTCGTCTGGTAGTCGTCGTACATCGTCAGCTTGTTGCGCTGGTTCACCTGCCAGGTCAGTCGCAACGTGTAGTTCCGAACCACCTGGTCGTAGATGCCCGGGCTGCCGTCCGGATAGAAGCTGTTGGCGACGATGTTGTCGTTGCCGACGCTGCGATGCGAGCCGAAGAACCAGAGGCGGTCGCGCAGGATCGGACCGCCGAGCGAGAGATTCACGTCGAAGATCGTGTCGACCGAGTCGGGCCGCCGGAGGCCGCGGTCGATCAGATCCTGCGACAGGTTGTCGCTCTGCATCGGATTGCCGGTGTAGCCGACATAGGTCGCACCAGTGAGCGTGTTGCCGCCCTCTCGCGGGACGAGATTGAGGTGCGGGCCGCCGGCCGACACTTCGGCACCGAGCGCGGCGGTCTGGACGGTGACCTCCTGGCTCATCCCGTCGTTGTGATCGGGCTGGCTGTCGCCGCCGCCCACCAGCGTGTTCATCTTCATTCCGTCGACGTCGATCGTCGTGTCCTTCGTGACGCTCATGTGCGCGGTCAGCCGCGGATTGACCGCGGCGCGCGCCCCGCCGACGTTCTGATCACTGACTCGTGTGCCGACCGCCAGCGCGCCTTCCGCCTGATACATCCGCGGCACCGGCACCGCGTCGAGCAGCTGCCGCGTGAGCACCGTCGTGCGCTGCGCGTTCTGCACGTCGACGACTGGCGCGGCGCCCGACACCGTTACCGATTCCTCGATCGCGCCGACGCGAAGATCCGCGTTGATCGTCGCGGTGAAGTTCGAAGGGAGCTCGACGGCGTCCTGCACGAAGGCATTGAAACCCTGCAGCGTGAAGGTCACCGTGTACAGGCCGGGACGGAGGTCGACGATCGTGTATCGGCCCTGTGCATCGCTATAGACGGTACGCGTCTTCTCGATCAGCGCCGCACTGGTAGCTTCGACCGCGACGCCGGGGAGGACGCCACCGCTGGTGTCCCTGACCAGGCCGGTGATGGCGCTTTGAGCAGACGCTGCGGAGGGAAGACACACGCCGGAGATGGCGGCTGCCAGGATCGCTGACGCGAAACCGTTGCGGCGCATGCGGACCTCCAGGATTTGGCGCGTGCGAACGGCTCGGTGTATCACCCGGCAACGCAGCAGTCAATGATTCCCTTACGTCATACCAGGCAAGGAAACACAGAGACTGCGGAGAGCGCAGAGTTTTCGTTGTACATCAGACACTCCGGGTGCTCTGCGTTCTCTGCGGTTGCTTCGCGTGCCGCGGCGGATCACTCGTAGCGGAGCGCCTGGACCGGATTCACGCGCGAGGCGCGGCGAGCGGGAAGATACGCCGCGAGGAAGGTGACCGCGAGGACGATCGGAATGACGATCAGGAGCGCCGCGAAGTCGCGCTCGTCGTTGCCTGACGGAAACGCGGCCCGCAGCACGCGTCCGGCCCCGACGCTGGCGACCAGCCCGACGACGAGTCCGATCGCTGCGAGCACGAGCCCCTGACGCAGCACCATCCGCAGCACGACGGCGCGGTCGGCGCCGATCGCCATGCGGATGCCGATTTCCCGCGTCCGGCGGCTGACGCCGTAGGCGACCAGGCCGTAGAGTCCGACGATGGCGAGGGCGAGACCCATCAGGCCCATGCCGGCGACCGTCGTAATCAGCACGTTGAAGATGCTGACGGCACGCATGCGATACAGCCGCTCCATCGTCCGCACGTTGAAGATCGGCATGTTCGGGTCGAGGCTGCGGACCACTTCGCGGAGCGGCCCGGCCAGGCTCGCCGCGTCGCCGGAGGCCTCGGCCAGCAACACCATCTGCTGTTGCAGACCCGACTGGCGGTACGGGAAGTAGACGAATTCGGTCGGCGGCTCGGCGATGAAGATGTACTTGCTGGTCTTCGCGAGGCCGGTGACCTGCACCCACGGCCGCTCGTTGGTGACGAGCCGGAAACGCTTGCCGATCGGATCCTGATTCGGCCAGTAGTGCTGCGCAAACTGCTGGTTCACGATCGCCACCCGCGGCGCGCCGGCGGTGTCGTCGCGGCGGAAGTTGCGGCCCTCGACCAGCACGAGACCCATCGCGTCGAAATAGAACTCGTCGATGTTCGCCGACACCACGCGCGCGTTGTCCTTGCCGACCGGAAACTGAAAGCCTTCCGGGACGACCGCGGCCGAGCCGAACTGATTGGTCATCGGCACCGACGAGGTCATCGCGACGCTCTTGACGCCGGCCACTCCCCGCGCGCGCTCCGCAACCTGCTCGAAGAACTGTTTCGACTGATCCTCGCTGTAATGAACCAGCGACGGGTCGAAACTCATCATCAGGAGATGATCGGTGCGATAGCCGGGCCCCTGGGCCAGCTGATGCCGGAACTCGCGGTACATGAACAGCGCGATCACCAGCAGCACCACCGACACCGCAACCTGGCCGCCGACGAGCAGCGGCCGTCCCCACCGGCGTCGGCGCCCGGGCCCGATGCTGTCGCCCGACTTCATCACCGCCGTG
>DATFXR010000358.1:0-42476 GCA_035315685.1 Vicinamibacterales bacterium
CTCGACGACTTCGACGACTCCGCTCGCGGGCCGCTGTTCGTCGACATCGTTCGATTCCTGGGCTCGATCGACCTCGCCGCCCGACAGCGCGGCTGGTCGCGCGATCGTGACGCACTCTGGAACCGCTTTCTCGAGGGCTACCGCCGCGGGCTGTCCACTCCTGGCTATCGACCCTCAGAACCCGACATCGTCCGTCAGCTTCGCCGGCGGACGTCCGTGACGCGCGCGGCCTTTCTCGAATGGGCGGAAGGACAGATGCGACCGATGGATCGGGCGACGTCAATGTCGGTGGTCGCGGGCATGGAGGCGTTCGAGCGTTTCGTTCGCCGCGAGCGTACGGACCTGGCGCCCGGTTACTTTGCCGTTGTACGCGCCGGGTGGCTGAACATCGGCATCGGCAGCGCCGCGACCAGGAAGGTCCTGATCCGCGTGCAAGGCCCCACAGCCGATCCTGAGGACGATGAAGTCCTCGAGGCAAAAGAGGTGACGAACCTCGGCGGTCTCAGCTGCCTCGAGGGGCCGACAGCTCCACCGGCGCTGCGCATCGTCGACGGCGCTCGACAGCTCGGTCGCGTCAAGCACGACATTCTCGCTGTCGGACCCACGCTGCTGATCGCCGCGGCCGCCGACCGCAGCGAACACTGGCTCGACTGGTGGGTGAACAGCTGGGAGCCGTCCTACCACGAGATTCGCGTCAAAGAGCTCAGGTCTGCCAGGGATCTCGCCGCCATCGCCTACGATGCAGGCGTACAGCTGAGTGCTGGCGAACCGCGCGACATCACCGTGCGGAGACAGGTGCAGTCATCGGTCATGAGACTCGAGGGTCGGCTCAAGAGCGAGACCTCCGCCATCGTCGAGGAACTGCTCGCAGGATGGCGGGAGTTGCGAGGATCGTGAGGTCGCGAGCGACGCGATCACTTGATTGGTGGACTGTGCTCGTCGTCGTCGGATGCGGTCGCATTGGCGTCGGGCGTGTTGCCGAGAGGTCCCACCGCTTGCTTGCCCGGGTGATCAGAGATCGTGACGAGCACCTCGGCGACATTGTCGGCGTAATTCGACTCGGGAAGCATGTGGTAGAGCCCGGTCGCCGGGTCGATCGTCGCGAATTTCACGTTCTCTCCGGCCTGCGGCACGAACCCCGGATTGACCGTGATCCGCAGAAGGTACTGTCCCGGAGGAATCACCGGCTGGCCATCTCCGCCGTCGAGCACGAAGTACTGGCCGCCCAGTTTCCACACGTACTCGTCGGCATGGCCGGAGCTGATGCCCTGGTTGCCGGGAATGCCGATCTGTCCGCAGGCTTTGAACTGCGCGGGACCGGGCGGAATCCCGAAATAGGCCGGCGCCGGCTGCACGTCGATCATGCAGAAGCCGCGTTTGGCGGCGCGCCAGACGAATCCGCTGTTCGGATCAATCAGCTGATAAAGCGCGTAGTGGCGGAAGTGATAATGGTTGTGGCAGGTCGCGAACTCGTAGAGTCCGTCATTCGCCGCGACATGCGCGTTCGGATCGCCGAGGTCAAGATCGGCGCCGCCGATGTTTGGCGTGCTGACAGAGAACCGCAGCAGCGCATGCTCGCCCGGCGTCACTTCACCCTCTTCTACACTGCAGGCCGTCGGCAGGAGATTCTCGACGCGCACGATCCAGTTGTGCGCCAGGATGTCTTGTCGGACGATCAGATTGGGGAGATTGCCCTGCGCGTGCAGCGCGCGCGGCGCGAACTGCGGCGCAAGCGCTGCGACGAACGTGACAAGCCCCGCGATCCCGATCGAGAACGTGATGCGAGAGACGCGCTGTTTCACATCGACCTCCAGGTTTGAAGTGGGCGCTGGTGCGGTTCACAGCGGGGGAGGTGGCGCACTATAACGCAACTGCGACGGTGTTGAAAGCAGCAGTCGCGCGCGCCTTTACGTGTTCCTGATTTCAGGTCGCCCTTCGCCAAAACCAGATCTGACGAAATCGAGGCAAACCCAAGCACCGGCACAATGACCGGGAGCGATGGAATGTATGATCGACAGGTGGCTGGTCGGCTCGTGAGGTTCGGTTCGCATTCGCTCGACTTCCGTACGGGCACCTTGCGGCGAGGAGTGCATCGCGGCGCGTTGCAGTCCCAACCGGCGCAGCTCCTGATGCTTCTCGTCCAGCGCGCCGGCGAGCTCGTCACGCGCGAGGAGATCCGCGGGCACCTCTGGCCCGACAGCGTCGTCGATAACGACCAGAATATCAATTTTGCGATCCGTCAAATCCGCGTGGCGCTCGGGCCCGATGCCTCGCTGGTTCAAACGGTTCCACGGCGCGGGTACCGCTTCATCGGCGACGTCAGTGGCGCATCGGCGGAGAGGTTGATGAGTGCGACACGGGGGGGCGCTGCCGTGGCGTCGCTGTCGGCCGCGCTCTCGGTCGGATTTGCGGCGGGCATTCTGATGCGCAGCGGACCCACCGGACAGTTCGTGTACGACCATCTGGTCCATCCCGACCGGTGTCCGTACATTCGAATGCTGCTCCCGACTCACCGAAACTCATAAGAACTCATCGAACTGCGCCGCTCCGGCCGCGTCGATTGCGACATGCGGCTCGCCATTCGAAGTCTCATCCGTCGTCCCGCGCTCGTCGTCACCATCGTCGGCATGCTCACCATTGCGCTCGCGTTCGTCATCGCGAGCCTGGGCGTGCTGAACGGCCTGCTGATTCAGCCGTACCAGTACCCCAAGCTGGGACAGTTGCTCTTGATCCGCGACTCGAAGCCGGCCGAAGGGGCACATCAAGGCCATGCCATCGCGTCCGCAGATTTCATCGATGTGCGACAAACCGTCTCCGCCTTTTCGGCCGTCACCGGATGGCAGGCCGTGCCGGCCGTCATCACCAGTGGGGGCGCCGATCCGGAGCGCGTCCAGGCGCTGGCCGTGACCGCGAACTTCTTCGCGACGCTCGGCATCAGGCCGATTCTCGGCCGGGATTTCACGGCAGACGCCGACACGTCCGGCCACGACGATGTCGTTCTGTTCAGTAGGCGTTTTTGGACGAGTCGACTCGGCGGCGACGCCTCCAGCGTCGGACGCGTCGTCGGGTTCAACGGGCGGCCGACAACCGTCATCGGCATCGTCCGCGACGAGGACTGCTACCCGCCGGGCGTCGATGCGTGGGTCCCGCTCGTCTTTTCGGCGTCGGACGCGTCGGAACGCGCCCTGCAGCGGATCGCGGCGATCGGCAGACTTCGTGACGGCGCCACCGATCTGGAGGCGCGAGCCCAGCTGACGGCGCTTTCGAACGTGCTCAGTGCGCGATACCCGGCGACGAACCACGGCCGCGGCTTCGATCTCCTGGCGCTGCGCCGCGAGCAGTACGAGTTCACGGCGTCGCTCTTTCTGTTCGTTCAGGCGGCCGCGCTCCTTGTTTTTCTCATGGCCGTCATCAACGTCAACAACCTGCTGGTTGCGCGGACACTGAACCGGCGTCAGGAGCTCGCGATTCGCGCGATGCTCGGCGCGCGTGCAACGCGTGTCGTCGCGGTCGTCTTGTGCGAGGTGGCGGTGCTGACCACTGCCGCCGGCGCAGCCGGCGCGCTGTTCGCGCCTGGCGTCATGGAACTGATTCGCGCGAGTCTGCCCGGAGGAATCGCGCGATGGATTGCAGGGTGGTCGTCACTTCGTGTCGATGCGCTATCGTTCGGCGCCGGCGCTCTCATCGCGCTGGGTGCCGCAATCGGACTGAGTGTGACCGTCGGGCTCGCCGCAATACGCGCAGTCGGCGCGATCCACGAAAGCGCCCGCGTGACGCGACGCACGGTGTGGGGGCGGAGAGTGCTCATCGGCGCGCAGGTTGGACTCACCGCGGCCCTGCTGCTCGCCGGGACGGTGATGACCGCAGGTTTCTCGCGGCTGTCTGCGGCGTTTGCCTCACTCTCACCGACACAGCTCCTCCGGTTCACCTTGACGCTCCCGGAAGCGCGCTATCCAGACGCAATCCGATTGGGCGCATTTCATCAGGCGCTCCTCGCAGCCATCAACGAATTGCCGGAGGTCGAGACGGCAGCGCTCATCCGCAACGAACCGGCGAGCAACGTTCCCAACCCGGTCGTGCCCTTTCAACAGGAGGAAGGCCCGATCCAGCAACCGAGCGAGCAACCTCGGATCGACGTCGAAGTCGTTTCTGCAACGGCATTCGCAGCGCTGCGCCTCAGCGTACTCGCCGGCCGAGGACTCGCCGACTCAGACAGCATCGACAGCCCGCACGTGGCGGTCGTCAGCAATACCGCCGCCCGCCGCTTCTGGAGCGACCGCAGCCCTGTCGGCGCATCCGTTCGACTCGGAAATGAGCGCCAACCGATTCGCATCGTCGGCGTTGTCTCGGACTTCACGTTGAACTGGTACGACCCCGAAATGCGGCCGATCCTCTACCTTCCGGATGCGCAGGCGCCAGCGCGGACGACCGCCGTCATCGTTCGCACCCGAACCGATCCGTTGGCCATCGCGCGGCGCGTTCGCGCTGCTGTCGCGCACCTCGACGATCGTCAGCCGGTGTCTGAACTCGAGCCGCTCAGCGCCTCCATCGCCGACTCGCTATCGCCTGTTCGGGTCATCCAGCGTCTGCTGTTATTTGCTGCGGCCCTGGCCGCGTTCCTGGCCGGAGCGGGAATCTATGGCGTTCTCGCGCAGTGGGTTGTAAACCGCGCTCGAGAGCTCGGGGTGCGGCTCGCGCTTGGCGCGACGCGTGGCTCGATTGCTCGGCTGGTACTGCGTGAGGCGCTGATGACGTCGGGGTTCGGCGCAGCTGCCGGAACATTGCTCGCCGTTGCTGCTGTGCGCGCAGCTGCCGGCGTACTGTTTGGCGTTCCGTCGATAGACGTCAACGCCGTCGTTTCCGTGGCGGCAGGCGTCCTGGGTCTCACGATCGTGGCGTCAGTCGGGCCTGCGCGCCGCGCCGCAAGAGTCGATGTCGCTCAGCTGCTGCGCTTCGAGTAGCTTCAACTGTCGAATGAGTTCCACACACAGCGGACGCGACAATGTACGACACCGAACAATCCGGCGACATGTTCATCGACTGGATCCAATCGAACGCAGGCCGTCGACGAGCCGGTCGAGATCGGTGCTCGTCGAGTACACATATGCGGACGCACGAACCGCTTCGGTGACGCCGAACCGTTTCAGCAGGGGAAGTGCCGCCATGTCGCCGGCTCGGACGGCGACACCGCGGCGATCGAGCTGCGAGGCAACAGAGTCGGCGGCGACGCCACGAACGACGAAGGTGAATACCGGTACACGTCGCTCCGAGCGCATCGAGCCAATCACGCGGACGTCGGGCAGCTCTCGCAGGCGTGCGAGGCCGTGCGTCGCCAGCGCCTCGTCATGGTGACGGATGGCATTGTGGCCGACGCGGTCGAACAGGCGCATCGCTGCTGCCAGTCCAACCGGCCCGGCGACTCCTGATGTTCGTACAGCTGTCACGCTTTCAATGCGGCGACTGGATCGATGCGCGCAGCACGCTGAGCCGGCACGTAGCCCGCCAGCAACGCCGCCACGCCGAGCATTGCCGCCGCTGCGGCGATGAGCCGCGGCTCGATACCGCCGCTCGCGAACAGCACCGAAGACAGCAGGCGAGAGACGAATATCGCGCCAGCTGTGCCTCCGGCCAGCCCCAGGGCAATCGCACTCAATTCGGAGGCGAGCGCTGAACGGACGACCTCTGCGGATCGCGCGCCCAATGCGATCCGGATGCCGATCTCGTGCGTCCGTCGCGACATCGAGAAGGCGCTGATCGCGTAGACGCCGATCAACGCCAACAGCAAGCTTGACAGGCCGGCAATCTCGATGAGACCGGTGCTGAACCGGCGAGAGCCGGTGGAGGCGGCGAGCACATCGGCCATCGACCGCATGCTCGATGCGGCGACGTCCTTGTCGAGCCGACGCACCTGCCCCCGCACGGCGTCGGCGACGAGCATCGGATCGTTGGCAGTCCGAACGACCCAGTACATCCGTGCCGCGACGAACTGCGCCTGTCCAGCCGGCATCTGCCGAAGGGGAACGTACAGATCCGCGGTCGCGGCGGCATCGAGGCCGAACTGCTTGACATCGTCACAGACGCCGACGATCTCGAGCGCGTCGCGGCCGACCAGGATGTGCTCCCCGATGGCAGCCGCGTGTGGCCATTCACGATCAGCGAGCGTGCGGCTGATCACGGCGACTCGCCTGGTGCCGTCGCGGTCGGTATCGTCGAATTCGCGTCCGCGCAGGCCGATCCCCATCACCCGGAAATATCCCGGCATCACAATCCTGTAGTGAGCCTGCGGAACCTCGTTGGGCGGCGGTTCCGGCCGGCCGACGCCGCGGTAGTCCTGCGTGGAGAGCAGGCCGCTCAACGGTTGTAACGAAATCGCCGACACTTCTCGAACGCGTGGTAAGCCGCTGAGGTTCGTGTGCAGCGTGTCGGCGAACGTATTGATCTCGATCGGCGTGCTATATCGCACAGGAGGAAGAGCGAGCTGCACCGACAGCACGTTCCCGGCTTCGAACCCGGGACTAATTGCCTGCAGCTGGCTGAAGCTCCTCACGGTGAGGAGCATTGCCACGAGCAGCATCAGTGCGGCCGCGACCTGCACCGCCACGAATGCTCGGCGCAAGCGGCCGTGCGCGGGATTTCCCGGGCTCGCGCGCAGGCCATCCGTGAGTCCGGCGGCGGACTCGTTCGAAAACAACCAGGCCGGTGCCACGCCGCACACCAGAGCCGCGCAGGCCGTTGCAGCAACCGCGAAGAGCACGACCCGCGGTGTCAGGCCGATGTCTTCGAACCGGGGCAGCGTCGATCCGCCCCACCATACGAGGACGCGCGCCAGGCCGCGACCGAGGAAGAGTCCCGCGATCCCGCCCAACCCGACCAGCAGGGAAGTCTCACGCAGGAGCTGCGCTGCGATGCGGCGTCGAGTGGCGCCGAGCGCGACGCGCAGGCTGAATTCGCGGCGCCGTGACGACAGGGTCACGAGCAGGAGATTCGCAATGTTGGCGCAGGCCACGAACAGCAGGAGTCCCACCGCGCCGAGCAGCGTCAACAACAACGGCCGGGCGTCGCCGACAATCTCGCGATCCAGCGGAAACAGGTTCACGCCGAGCTTCTTCGCGTTGGTATCCGGGTAGTCGTGCCGGAGCCGCGCGCCGATCGCGTCGAGATTGGCCGTCGCCGCCGCGAGCGATACGCCCGGCTTCAGCCGCGCGACGACGCGAAGGAAGCCGGCTCCACGATCCGACCGGCGGGGATCGGTCTCGATCGCAAGCGGAACCGCGATCTCGGCATCCCGAAATGGAAACGTGAAACCCGACGGCAGCACGCCGACGATCGAGTACGCGGTGCCGTTCAAGGCGACCGGCTGCCCGAGGATCTGCGGATCCGCACCAAAACGTCGTTGCCAGAGCCGATGGGTCAGCACCGCGACCTGCCGGCGCGCATCGTCGCCGGCGATCGTGCGTCCGAGTGCGGCGCTGACGCCGGCGACGTCGAAAAACGCCGGGTCGACACGGATGCCTTCGAGCCGCTCCGCGTCGCCGGTACCGGTCAGGTTCGCGGTCCAGTTGACGAACGGTGCGAGACCGTCGAGCACGCTGTTCTGCTCGCGATAGTCGAAGAGGTCGAGTGCCGAAAACGGCGCCCGATCGCGCTCGACGCGCGCGTTCCACATCCACACCAGCCGCTCGGGATCGCGCACCGGCAGCGCGCGGACGATAACCGCCTCGACGACCGCGTACACCGCAGTCGCGGCGGCGATCCCGCACGCGACGATGCACACTACCGCGATGGCGACAAGCCGGTGGCGGCGCCAGTACGCTGAGACTCCCATGCGCGCGACATATTAACTGTGTTATAGTTGTTACGTCAATAAGATACGCATGTGACTGGCTCAGCTTCGGACCGCGAGTGGCTGTTGCTCCTCTACTTCCTGCCCGCGACGCACGCGCACGCGCGCGTCCAGGCATGGCGTCGCCTGCAGAAGGTCGGCGCCGTCCTGTTGAAGAACTCGGCCTATGCGCTGCCTGGCACGTCGGAATCGCGTGAGGATTTCGAATGGATCAAACACGAGATCGTCGCCGCCGGAGGACAGGCGATCGTCCTCGTCGCGAGAGCGCCGGACTCTCCAACGTTCGCCGACATCGTCGCCACGTTCCGCGCGGCTCGCGCCCGTGACTTCGAGACGTTGGCCGGCGAAGCCGCTCGGATTCTCGAGCGCGTCTCGAAGACGCGCCGCGACGGCGGTCGACGCGAGCTGACGCAGCGCGTGCGACGGCTGCGGGAGCGATTCGAGGACGCGGTCCGGCTGGATTTTTTCGACGCCCCGCAGCGAGAGCAGACCGCCGCCCTGCTCGTGAAACTCGACCAGCACACAGGAAGGAAACCGCCGATGGCCGAATCGCCAAAAACCCCCGTCGACCGCGCTCAATACAAGGGCCGGCTGTGGCTCACGAGACCGCACCCGGGCGTCGATCGCATGTCGTCTGCGTGGCTGATCCAGCGTGTCATCGACTCGAAGGCGCGTTTCGCGTTCGGCGATCCGGGCAAACAGCCCGACGCGATTCCATTCGATACCTTCCAGGCCGAGTTCGGACACCACGGGCCGCACTGCACCTTCGAGACCTTGTGCGAGCGTTTCGCGATCGCTGATCCAGCGATCCAACGCATCGGGCGCATCGTCCACGATCTCGATTTGAAGGAGAACACCTACGCCGAGCCCGAAGCGGCAACCATCGGTCGGCTCGTCGATGGCCTGCGGCGCGCCGGGCACGACGACGACGCGCTGCTCCGCTCGGGGATGCAACTATTCGAGGCGCTGTTTCAATCGATGGCTGGCGCTGCCGCCGCCGTCACTCCAGCGCCGACGCCGCGCGAGAAACGGGTCGGACGAGGACGCGCGTCCGCCGCTCGACCGAAAGGCAAGCGGTCTTGAAGCCTGGACGAGGACAATTCGACGAGCGGACGGTTTCACCGTCACGTGTGACGGTCGTCACGAGTGCGACTCGGCGAACTCTCGCTGGGCCGGCATTCACGGCAAGGCCGGACCTAATAGAGAATCGCGAACGAACCGTCCGGACGCGCGATCGGTGCGGCGAAGCTCCACACAGCAATCCCGCCACTCGCGCCTGTGGGCCCGATCGCGCTTCCGGTGCCATCGAAGGCTTGCCAGGCGAGCGAGCCTCCGCGAGACCAGGCTGTTCCTTCGGTCCACACGAAAAGGACGTTGCCGTTTGCATTCACGGCCAGGCGTGGGTGTTTGCGCGTGCCAGCGTCACCGGGAGCTGCAATCGACGTCGGGATACGCGCGCCCTTCGGGTCGATCGCACCAAAGTACACCTGGCCGGCAGTCTCCCACGCGCCGAAAATCTCCGTCGAACTCGACGCCATCGACATGCTCGTCATCGGACAGGCGCCGATCTCCCACTTCTGAACTCGCGAGCCTCGGAACGACCGGCCGCGATCCGTCGACTCGAGCAGAAAGATGTCCCGATGCGTGAGAGCGGTCGCCGATCGGTAAAGGCCGTACAAAATGTTCGAAGGTCCGGCGAACAATCGAAGGCCGCAGCACCCGCACGCGCCGGTCGGTTCCTTCCATGCCGGCGTCTCTTCGCCGAAGGTCGCGCCGTCGTCCGTTGACCGTGCGATCCAGACGAGCCGATGTTCTTCCCCGTTCGCGCCGCCGACCGGAAGCGCGTGCCACGCGGCGAAGACATCGCCGGTCGCATCAGCAGCGATCGACCCGCCGCCATCGACGCCATAGCTGCGCCGCGCCAGATCGCGCTGTGGCTCGAACGCCGTTCCGCTCGTGTTCAGTCGTGCGTACAGGAACGGCGCCTCGGCCCTGCCACTCGCCGGAATGACGAGACCGCGAGGCTTCGCCTCGTCCGATCCGTTCCAGACCACATGCACACGACCACCGCGGCCGATGGCAAGCTGGCCGCCGCGGATTGTGCCCGTTGCAATGGCGCTGCCTTGCTGACTGTTCACGCGAATCGGCGTCGAGAACGTCCGACCGTAGTCGGTCGAGCGAACATAGTAGAGGTCTCCGGCCCGTGGTTCGCCGGCGAAGTACAACAGATGCACAGTGCCAGTCGTGTCGATCACCGCTTCCGGTTGAATCCCGTCGTGGGGAACTCGGACCAGGTCGATCGAAGGGCCACCTGCCGTCGCCACCGATACCGCAAGCGTCCATATCAGGCAGGCGCCAGCGCCGAACGCAGCCAGAATCGCTTTCATCGTCACAATCATAGCGGCTCTCCGGCTGAGGCGCGTCCGCGTACTTGCAGGTCTTTCCGTCGCCGACGCAGCCCTTCACCTACCTGGAATCGGGCGTGACTGGGCTCCTTCGGCGGAAACGGCCCGGCCGAGCGACAGCCCGCGCTTCAGGCCGAAATGCCATTTCCAGATCTCGTAGATAGCAGGATAGACGACGAGTTCCAGGACGAACGAGGTAAAGATGCCGCCGATCATCGGCGCAGCGATCCGCTTCATCACGTCCGCGCCGGCCCCGGCGGACCACATGATCGGCACGAGGCCCATGAACATCGTCGCGACGGTCATGAACTTCGGCCGGATGCGTTTGACCGCTCCGTGCAACACCGCCTGCTGCAAATCCGTCAGGGACTGCAGGCGGCCTTCGCGCTTCGCCTCCTCGTAGGCAAGGTCCAAGTACAGGAGCATGAAGACGCCCGTCTCCGCATCCACGCCGAGAAGCGCGATCAAGCCAACCCAGACGCCGATGCTCATGTTGTAGCCGAGCAGGTACAGCAGCCAGACGGCGCCGACCGCGGAGAACGGCACCGCGAGCACGACGATCGACGTCTTCGCGACCGACCGCGTGTTCATGTACAGCAGCACGAGCGCGAGGAAGAGTGTGACGGGCAGGACGACCTTCAACCGCTCGCGGACGCGCTCCATGGCTTCGTATTGGCCGCTCCACACGAGCGAATAACCGGCGGGCAGCGTGACTTTCTCGGCGATCACCCGCTTCGCCTCGGTGACGTAGCTGCCGATATCGCGACCCGCGACGTCGACGTAGACATACCCGTTCAGCATGCCGTTCTCGTCGCGGAGCATGGCCGGGCCGCTCACGAGCTTCACATCGGCGAGCTGGCTCACCGGGATCTGCATGCGCCCATCCATCGCCGGCACGACGACGCGGCGGAGGCGGTCGATGTCGCTGCGGTAGTCGCGGAAGTAGCGGACGTTCACCGAATAACGCTCCCGTCCTTCGACGGTGGTCGTCACCGTGTCGCCGCCGACCGCCGACGTCACGACCATCTGCGCGTCGTCGATCGTCATGCCGTAGCGGGCGAGCTCGTCGCGCTTCCAGTTGAAGTCGACGAAGTACCCGCCCGACGTGCGCTCCGCGAAGGCGCTCCTGGTGCCGAATACGGACGGCAGCACGGACTCGATCTGCGTGCCGATCCGCTCGATCTCGTGGGTATTGGCGCCATAGATTTTGATGCCCACCGGTGTCCGAACGCCAGTCGTCAGCATGTCGATCCGCGCCTTGATGGGCATGGTCCACGCGTTCGTCGTGCCCGGCAGCTTGAGCGCCTCGTTCATCTGCTGCACCAGCTGCCCGGTCGACAAGCGATCGCTGGTGATCCGCCGCAGCACCGGGCGGAGCCATTGCGGCGCCCAGTCGGAGTACCACGTTTCGATGAATCGCCATCGATCGTGCGGCTTCAGCACGATGACGGTCTCCATCATCGAGAACGGCGCGGGATCGGTGGAGGTCTCAGCGCGGCCGGCCTTGCCAAGGACCCGATCGACTTCAGGGAATTGCTTGATGATGCGGTCCTGGATCTGAAGCAGCCGCTGCGCCTCGGTCACAGAAATGCCGGGAAGTGTCGACGGCATGTAGAGGAGCGTTCCTTCGTCGAGCGGCGGCATGAATTCCGAGCCGAGCCGCTGGTAGACGGGAACCGTCGCGACGACCACTGCGACAGCGCCAGCGAGGACGAACCACTTCCGGCGGAGCGACCAGGCGCAGATCGGCTCGTAGATCCGGATCAATACGCGGCTGATCGGGTGGTTTTCCTCAGAACGAATCTTCCCGACCAGGACGGCGTTGGCCAGGCGCGCCAGCCACGCCGGCTTGAACGAAAAGTTCTTCATCTGGGTGAAGAGCAGCCGCATCGCCGGATCCAGCGTGATCGCAAGGACCGCCGCGATGATCATCGAGAAGTTCTTCGTGTAGGCGAGCGGTCGGAACAGCCGCCCCTCCTGCGCTTCGAGCGTCAGGACCGGCAGAAACGAAACCGCGATCACGAGAAGCGCGAAGAAGCTGGGTCCCCCGACCTCCCTGACGGCATCCACCACGACGCGGTGGTAGTCCTGCTTCCGGCCGGTCCGATCCCACAGCTCCAGCTTCTTGTGCGTCTGCTCGACGACGACGATGGCGGCGTCGACCATTGCCCCCACCGCGATGGCAATCCCGCCGAGCGACATGATGTTCGAGCTGACGCCCATCATGCGCATCGGGATGAATGCGATCAGCACGGCCACCGGAATCGTGACGATGGGAATGAGCGCGCTCGGCACGTGCCAGAGGAAGATGAGGATGATGATCGAGACGATCAACAGCTCTTCGATCAGCGTGTGCTTCAGGTTGTCGATCGAGCGCAGGATGAGATCAGAGCGATCGTAGACCGTCACGACCTTGACGCCTGGCGGCAGCGCGGGCTCGAGATCCGCGAGCTTCGCCTTCACGCGCTCAATCACGTGGAGCGCGTTCTCGCCTTCCCGCATGACCACGATCCCCGCGACCGTATCGCCCAAGCCATCGAGGTCGGCGACGCCGCGACGGATGTCGGGGCCGAGCGCAACCGCGCCAACGTCGCGGACTCGGACCGGCACACCGTTCTCGCTTCTCGCCAACACGATGTCGCCGATGTCGGCTGCCGACTTCGCGTAGCCGCGTCCGCGCACCATGTATTCGGCGCCGGTCATTTCCACCAGCCGCCCGCCGACGTCGTTGTTCCCGGCGCGGACCGCGTCCAGCACCCTCGCGATCGGCAGGTTGAACGTCCGTAACCGGTTGGGATCGACCTGCACCTGATACTGGCGTACGAAGCCACCGAGCGGTGCGACCTCCGCGACGCCCGGCACGGACTTCAGGTAGTAGCGGAGCGTCCAGTCCTGGTAGCTGCGGAGCTCGTCGAGCGAGTGGCGTCCCGTCGTGTCCACGAGCGCGTACTGGAAGACCCACCCAATCCCCGTCGCGTCCGGCCCGAGCTCCGTACGGACGCCTTGCGGCAGCCGTGGCAGGACACTCGACAGGTACTCCATCGTTCGCGACCGCGCCCAGTAGATGTCTGTGCCCTCGTCGAAGACGACGTAGACATACGAGAAGCCGAAGTCCGAGAAGCCGCGGACCGCCTTGACCCGTGGCGCACCGAGCATCGCCGTGACAATCGGGTACGTGACCTGGTCTTCGACGATGTCCGGGCTGCGGTCCCAGCGCGAGTACACGATCACCTGTGTGTCACTCAGATCCGGAATCGCATCGAGCGGCACGGTGCGCATCGACCAGATGCCGGCGACGACGGCGACCGTCACCAGCAGGAACACGACGAAGCGGTTTCGCGCCGAGAATTCGATGATGGCGTCAATCACGGCCGTGACCCTCATGCGGCACGCTCGGCGCAGGGTGCGCGGGCTGCTGATGCGCGTCCTTGGGAGCGCCCATCCCGGTCGCCGCCGCCTTGAGCTGGCTTTCAGAGTCGACGAGGAATGTCCCCGACGACACTACGCGCTCGCCGGCGGAAAGACCTCGAACAGCCGTCACGCGATCTCCGAAGCGTTCGCCGATGGCGACCTGGCGAGGCTCGAGATAACCGTTCCCGAGATCGACAAACACCGTTTGCCGATCGCCCGTGTCGAGGACGGCTTCCGCTGGGATGGTCAGTTGTGGTGCACCAGCGACGCCGAACTCGACGTTCACGAACATGTCGGGCTTCATACGCGTGCCGGGATTCGAGGCGTCCAGGCGTACTTTCAGCGTTCGAGTCAGCGGATCGACCTGCGGCAGGATGTAGCTCACCCTGGCAGCGATGGCCGGCGCCACGCCGCCGGCGAACATGACGTACGCCGGAGCGCCGACCTTGATCGACGTGATGTCCGATTCGAAGACATCAGCGACGATCCACACCCGACTCAGGTCGGTAATCGTGTAGAGATCGCTGTCCGGCGTGATCTTCTGGTTCGGGAACGCCTTGCGTTCGGTGACGAACCCGCTCATCGGCGCGTGAACCGTGATGCTCCTGATCGGCTGACCGGTCCGCAGCACCTGCTCGATCTCGTCGTCGCTCAGGTCCCAAAGCTGAAGGCGTCGCCTGGCTGCGTTGAACAGGGACGGCATGACGTCGCGCGCTCGCGCTGCCAGCAGCAGTTCCTCCTGCGACGCGAGCATTTCCGGACTGTAGATCGTCAGCATCGGCTCGTCTTTCTTGACGACGTCGCCGGTAAAGTCGACGAAGACCTTTTCGATCCAGCCCTCGATCCGCGTGTGGACGTGTCCGACCCGCGTTTCGTCGGCAGACACCCTGCCGACCGTGCGAATCGCGCGCGTGCCGCCGCCCATCTCGACGGTCGCGAACTTCACACCGATCATCTGTTGCCGTTCGGGCGAAATCTTGATCGAGCCAGGCGGAACGGTCAGTTGTGGCGCGTCGGCGTACACGGGCTCGAGCGCATTGCCAGTTTCCGGATTCGGGCCCGGCGTGTCGGCGCGGTACTCAAGGTGCTGAGGGTCTCGGTAGTAGAGAATCTTCCGGCCGCTCGTTCCCGTGGTCGGTGGGCCTTCGTCCGCGTAGAACGGCTCCAACGTCATGCCGCAATCAGGTGCGACGCCCGGCTTGTCGGACTTGTAGGCCGGGTGCATCGGATCGACGTAGTAGAGAATCCTTCGTCCGTTCGCTGGGGCCGAGCGCTTCATCGCACCGACGATGTACCCGCCCGCAAACATGGCGCCGAGCGCGACGACGGCGATGAATGTCTTCAGCAGTTTGATAGCCATGTCAGTGCACCAGCGGAGTGCCGGTCATCTCTTCGAGCCGGCTGACCGCCGTGTGGTACGCCGCGAGTTCGTCGACATAGCTCATCTCGTATTCGAGGACCGTTCCGAAGTTGGTCACGACGGAGAGAAAGTCGACGCGACCGGTCTGGTAGCTCGCGATCGACGATTCGAGCGCGAGGCGCGCCTGCGGCAGCACGGTGTCCCGGTACATCCGGGCGAGCCGCACTGCGGTGGACGCCATCTGGTAGTCCTCCTGGATGCGCGCCTGCAGGCCGAGCCGTGTGCTGTCGTAGGTGCTCCGGACCTGTTCGGCGGTGCTGAATTGCTCGGCGACGGCCGCCGCTCGACGTGCGCGCTGCAGAGGAATCTTCACGTCGAAGCGAAACTGGTACATCGGTGGCATCGAGCCCATGTAGTAGTAGCTGCCGCTCACGCCGAAGTCCGGCTTGTACTCCTTGCGTGCGGCGTCGATGGCGAGCTGCGAGCGGGCGATCATGATTTGATCGCGCTTGAGCGTCGGTGCGTTCGCTTGCGACGCGTCGACGAGTGACTGCAGCGACACATCAAATGCGGTCGGCTGCAGGTCTTCCGGCTCGCCGACGCGCGTGCCGACGGGGCGCGCGAGGAGCGCATTGAGCTCTCCTTCCCGGGTGGCGCGCTCCTGCTGCACGCGTTCGAGCTGCAGATCGAGAATGCTGATTTGCGTCTGTGCTTTGATCACATCCTGCTGTGCGGCCTCGCCGACCGTGTAGCGGTTCTCGCTCACCTCGAGCAGGGTCGTCAGCAGCTCACGATTGCGCGTGAGGACGTGGGTGACCGAGGCTGTGTACGCCAGCCTGTAGTACGCCTGCTTCATTCGGGCCACGACGTTCAGCCGGGCGGCTTCGATCTGCTGGAACTCCGCGTCTGCCTCCCGCGCGGCGATCGACGCGCGAAGATCCCGCTTGCCGGGATAGGGCAGCTCCTGACTGACCGTGAATCCGATGTTCGCGGTTGGCTCGGTGCCGAGTCCCGCACCGGGAAGCGGGTTGCCGCTGGAGTTGTAGCCGGCCGAGAGCAGCGGATCCGGCAAGCTCGTTTCCTGCGCCGGCCGCTGCCGGGCCGCGTCGTAGCGTCGCTGCGCCGTAACGATCTCGGGATTCTTCGCCAGGGCCTCTGCAACGAGATCGTCCAGACGAACTCGTGCGGCCGTCTGACCGCTTGCGGACGCGCTGACCAGGAGCGCACTTGTAACGAACGCAAGAAAAAACACACGCATGGCGACCTCGGACCTGAACACGCGAAGCCTCGTCCACGCCGCGCGTAGACGGACCGCTAGTTGTCAGGAAACTGCGGGCAGAGGTCGACTCTCAGATCAGCAGGCAGGCGAACAGCGTCGTGCGATCGAGCAGCGCTAGCCAGAGTGGTGACGCCTGAGGGACGATGTCTGCGCCAGTCGTCAGCAGCAGGTGTTCGAATGGCGCGGGCAGAGGCGCAGCGGAGACGCCGCTGGCAACGTCCGCGCGCGATTGAGCCGGCGTTCCGGCATCCCGGGGGGCGCCAGGGTCGCCGCAGCAGCAACTCGAGATCTTCGCCGGCTGCCCGCAGTCGTGTTGCCTGGCCTCACAGACCGGGTGGCGATTCTGTGCGAACGCGATCCCGCTTGCCGTCGCCATCATGGCGAGGGTCAGAACGAGAGCCGAGAGCCGCTTGCCCAGACCTGTCACGACCTACCTATGCGTTGCAGCGCCGATGCCAGCCAGAAAGCCTGAGGATTCAAGCGAAACGCCGCCTGGCCGCTTCGCTGGTGCCGGAAAGTCGGCAATACTCCGCGTCGGACTGCGGAAAAGTCGTTCACAGGGCCGCGCGCCGAAGTAACTGGGCGTTCACGGCGACGACAATCGTGCTGAGAGACATGAGGACCGCGCCCATCGCGGCGGGAAGCACGATGCCCCAAGGCGCCAGCGCGCCCGCCGCGAGGGGAATCGCGAAGATGTTGTAGCCGGCTGCCCACCAGAGGTTCTGAATCATCTTCCGGTAGGTCGCCTTGCTGAGCGCCACGATGCGCGGCACATCACGGGGATCGCTGCGCACCAGGACGACGTCGCCCGCCTCGACAGCGACGTCGGTTCCGGCACCGATCGCGATTCCCACGTCCGCGGTCAAGAGCGCAGGCGCATCGTTGACCCCGTCGCCCACCATGGCGACGCGCTTCCCCCGTTGCTGAACTTCTTTGACCCTCGACGCCTTCTCATCGGGCAGCACTTCAGCGAACACCGTCTCGATGCCGAGCTCCTGAGCGACCGACTCCGCAACCGCCCGCGCGTCTCCGGTCATCATGATGACCTCGACATGTTGCGCGTGGAGCCGCTGAATCGCATCGCGCGATTCGGGGCGCACTGCGTCGGCGACGGCGAAGACCGCCAGTGCGGACGTTCCCTCGATCATCGTGATTGCGGCGTGTCCGCGAGAACCCGCGCGCTCGATCGCGGCCTGAAGCGGCGGATCCACATCGATGCCCTGCTCGCGCAACAGCGCCGGACCTCCGACCAGAATCGTCCGACCGCCGACGGACGCCTGCACGCCTCTCCCCGGCAGCGCCCGAAAGCCTTCGGCCTTTGGAAGAGTCAGCCGACGTTCCGCGGCACTCTTCACGACGCCGTGCGCGATCGTGTGCTCGGAGTCGTGTTCGACGGCTGCAGCGATTGCGAGCGCATCATCGGACGCGATGTCCTCACGAGTCGTGATGTCGACAACGCGGAATTCGCCGCGGGTCAGCGTGCCGGTCTTGTCGAAGAAGACAGCAGTCACGTTGCGCGCGTCCTCGAGGCCGCGTCGGTCCCGAATCAGCAGGCCACTCCGCGCGCCGAGCGTCGTCGAGATGGCGACCACGAGCGGAATCGCGAGGCCGAGCGCATGCGGACAGGCGATCACGAGGACCGTCACCACGCGTTCGATGACGAACGAGGCGTCTTTGCCGGCGAGCGACCATCCAACGAGCGTGACCGCGGCGGCGGCGATCGCAACAGCCGTCAGGAGAAAGGCGGCGCGATCGGCAAGCGCTTGGGCTCGAGATCGCGAGCTCTGCGCCTGGGCGACCAGACGCATGATTCCGGCGAGGGCGGTCTTCTCGCCGGTGCCTGTCACCTCGACTCGCAACGAGCCGGCGCCATTGACGGTGCCGGCGATGACATGGGCGTCGACCTCTTTGCGAATCGGCCGTGATTCGCCCGTGATCATCGATTCGTTGACGTCGCTCGAGCCGCCCTTGACGACGCCGTCGGCGGGAACGCTCGCCCCTGGTCTCACGAGCACGACGTCGCCGACACCGAGTTCGGAGATCGCAATCGTCTCAGTGCGGTCCCCAACCATTCGATCGGCCGTGTCCGGAAGCAGTGTCGCGAGTTCCCTGAGTGCGCCCTGCGCCTGGGAGATCGAGCGCATTTCAACCCAGTGCCCGAGCACCATGATCGTTACCAGGGTCGCGAGCTCCCACCAGAGATCGGAGCCAGGAAACCCGAATGTCACGGCCAGGCTGAACCCGAACGCGACGCTGATCGCGAGAGAGATCAGCGTCATCATTCCGGGCAGGCGATCACGAATCTCGTTGACCGCTCCCTGAATGAACACCCAGCCGCCGTATCCGAACACCAGGGTGCCGAACAGCGCAGGGATCCATCGTGACGCCACCGGCCCGCCTGGCGCTTCGAACCCGAACCCGTGCTGGATCATCGGCGCCCAGATCACCGTTGCAATCGAAAGCAGCAGCGTGCCCCAGAACTTCTGGCGGAACATCTCGACCGAGTGGCCAGCATGCTTGTCGTGACCACTTGCACCGTGGTCGGGGCCGTGAGCCGGGTGCCCCTCGCGGGTGGGAGCCGCGGCCGTCGGTGCCGGCGCGTCGTCGTGGTGCGAATGCGAGTCGCGCGCATCCTTCACGTGACGGTCTGGCAAGACGCCTCCTCCGCGGAGAAAATGGACAACATCCATGCGTTGTCCGGTAACGGACGTGGCGCCGAACATGTTCTTCGGCGCTCCGCATTTCCAGTCTACGCTGAGCGTGGAGCGAAGGATGGATCAGGAAACCGCACCCCGGACCCACGGCTTGGTCCTCAACTGGGCCGCCCGTTACGACCTTCTCGCATGGCTGTTGACGCACGGACGAGAGCGAGAGCTGCGCCAGCGAATCCTCAGCTTCGCTGGCCTCGGGAATGGAGAGGCGGTACTCGATGTCGGGTGCGGCACCGGAACGTTAGCGATCGCGGCATCGCGTCACGTCGGGACAACCGGCGAGGTCACTGGTATCGACGCGTCGCCGGCGATGGTGGCGAGGGCGAACCGCAAGGCCGCCAGGGCTGGAGTAAAGGTAACGTTCGAGGTTGCCGTCGCCGAGAACCTTCCGTTTCCCGATCGACGGTTCGATGTCGTGTTGAGCACACTGATGCTCCACCACTTGCCGCGAAGCACTCGCCAGCAGTGCGCGAGAGAAATCGAGCGGGTGCTGAAGAGTGGCGGTCGCGTGCTCGCCGTGGACTTCGGACGCGGGAAGCAACGCGCCCTGCTCGCGCATTTTCATCGCCATGGGCACGTCGAAGTCCAGGACATCGTGACGCTGTTCGCGGAGGCGAGCCTTAGGCCACTCCGCACAGGGCCGGTCGGCATGAACAATCTAAATTTCGTTCTTGCAGAGGCGCCAGGCCGTGAAGCGCCCGATCAGGCGGATACGGCGTGAGCAAGAGCGCTCGTCAGCCCGCCTCGTGGATCGTTATCGCGACCGCGGCGTTGACAGCGGGATGCGCCTAATGTGACACGGCGGCGTTCGGATGACCGTCCGCAGGAAGGTTCATGTGCTTGAGAAGTTCCTTCCAACGTGAGTCCGAATGGAGCCCGTCCAACGAAGGATCGACCTGAGCGTAATTGAACCCGTCGCCTCATGGAATCGCGAAGAGCCACTTGAACGCCTGGTCCTTGTCGCCGAGCGCCACGTATGCTGCAGCGACGACTACTGGACGCGCGAATGCCTTTCTGGCGGAAAGGCGCTCGATCATCAGCCCGGCTTCTTCCTGCCGGCCGGAACGTGGCCGACGTCAGGCGGGCGCGTTCCTCCGGCGTGACCTGAATCCGGATCTCGTCGGCGACTCCGTGCGCCACTTCGCCCTCCAACTTCAACACGTCCGTCAGCTCACGCTCGTATTCGCGCGCCCACAGGTGCGTATCGGTCGGGGCGTAGATCAACTGGATGCTGATCTTCACGCGATCGCCGGTACGCTGCACCGAGCCCTCGAGCACGGCGTCGACATTCAGCGCCGTCGAAATCTCGGATAGCGATCTTTGATCCCCTTTGAAGCGCATCACGGAAGTTCGTGAGACGACCCGGAGCGCGCGGATGCGGGCGAGATTGCTGATCAGTGCCTCGGTGACACCGTCGGCGAAGTAGTCCTGCGCCGGGTCGCCCGACAAATTCTGTAGTGGCAGCACGGCAAGGGACCTGATGATCGGCGGCCCTGGATGAGTCGCTCGAACGGGTCGGCCCACATACACCAGGGTTCCGAGGGTGAGCACCGCCAATCCGCCCATCAGTGCGCGCCCTGCACGAACAATTCCACGGGGTCGGGAGTCTTCGTCCGGAGCGGCGGACGGATTTGCCCGGGGCGCCTCATCAATCGCGGCTCTTTCTCGGACCTTCGCCACGAACTGATAGCCGCGCGCCGGGATCGTGACGATGTACTGATGGTCGTCGGGTTTCTCTCCCAGGGTTTTCCGCAAGATGGAAACGTTCCGGGTCAGCCCCCCTTCTTCCACGCTGGTATCGCGCCAGACCCGCTTGAGCAGTTCGTCCTTCGTGAGCACGCGTTCCCGGTTCTCGATGAGGGCAAGGAGCGTCTCGAAGACTTTTGAAGTGAGCGGCACGGGCTCGCCGCTGCGCAACAAGATTCGCTTGCCCGCATCGACCACAAACGGACCGAACTCGTACGACGGGCGCGATGGCTCGCCCATGACTACCGGCACAATTGCGAAGAAAAACGAAGGTCGTTTGTAAGGACTTCGAACCCCGCGATCGCTAGTGTCCCTGCGCTCGGGGCTTCGCCTGCGTGGCGTGATTGTATCGCGCACGCGTTCTGGGCGAGTCGGGCAAAAAACGGGAGTCTCCAGGAACCTTGAATGTCACCAGCTGAACGGGAGGACTCGATGAAAACGAGCTACGGCGTGATCGGGGCTGTCGTAACCGGCCTTCTGGTTTGCTCGTCGGTCGAGAACGGCGTACGCCACTTCAGTTCCCCACGCGATGCCGCGCGCGAGCGCTTGGCCGCCACTCTCGCGGTTCTCGTCGTCGGAGTGTGGGGTGGCATGCACTATCCGAGTATTGTCGTCATCAGCGACGCGGAGGGCCAGGCAATCGCGAATCATGTCAATCAGAACGCAATGCAGCGGCTGCACGGACGCCAGGAAGTTCTGGCGCCAGCTCGAGTGCAACTACGAAGAGAAATGAGAGGAGCATCGTCATCGTCGTTCGATGCTCCATCATCGAGTTACGAGCAGGATCGGCGCGCGATCAGCGACTGCGTGGGTACGTCGCCGCGCGTTACTATTCGATCTGATAAATCTCCCGTCGTCCATGATCGACGAGATCGTGGTATCCCTTCATGGCTTCCTGAAATTCCTTCATCTCCGCGGACTTCCTCGTCATCTCGGTGTGCTTTTCGAGACTGTCGACCTCCATCTCCGACACGACCGTCCAGTACCGTTCGGCACTCACATCGGTCATGACACGCATGTTGCCGAAACCGAGCTGCTTCGTGAGCTTCGCGAGCGCAAGAAACTTCTGCACCATTGGTCGAGCCTGGCCTGGCTTGCAGTACATGATGTCGCGGACGAGAAACATGCGGCCTCCTCATCGTTCGTTCCGCCCGAGATTCTTGCTCGTGGCCAGCGTTGCGGTGCGTCGACCGTCTCGAACGGTGTCGGACATTATGTCCGAAACACGCGGCGGATCCGTGTCGCCGCCAGGGTCAAGCCGACGACGATGATCTCGCGGCTGAGATGTCGGCCCCGAACCGGTTCGTTCCAGCGTCAGTTCCGCCCGTCACGATCGCACTCGCGACCGAGACAATCGCGGCAATCGGTTGATAGCGGCCACGCCGCGAGTGACATATGCTCGGCTGGCCTGGCTCGAGGGTAAGCATGCTGATGTTCCTGGTCGCGCTGCTTTCGACCGCTGTCGCACCGCTGTCGGACGGCGGCTGTGATCGTCCTGAATTTCAGGCGCTCGATTTCTGGATCGGCGAGTGGGCCGTGGTCGCGCCGTCCGGCGAACCGGTCGGTACGAACCACGTCGAAAAGATCCTGAACGGATGCGCGGTTCAGGAGAACTGGATCGGGCCGTCCGGAGAGGAAGGCAAGAGCCTGTTCTACTACTCACCGTCTGAGCACCGATGGAAGCAGGTCTGGATCACCGACACTGCCACGGTCCTCGGCGGCGTGAAAGAGAAAAGCGCGTTGCCGGTGGTCGGCGGCGGCATCCGCTTCCAGGGCGAGTTGATCGATCGAGATCGTGTCATCCTCGATCGGACCACGCTGACGCCGGTCGGCGGCGGCCGAGTCCATCAAGTGATCGAGACATCCGCCGACGGTGGCACCACATGGAAGGTGCAGTTCGACGCGATGTATGAACGGAAGAGTCGCACCGTCCCGGTGGCTGGCGCCAGGGCCGCGCTGTCGGCGTCGGACACCGCCGCGGTCCGCGCGGCGACGCTCGCGTATCGAGACGCGTGGCTCGCCAACGACGCGAACCGGGTGATGGCAACCCTGACCGACGACGCCGTGCTGCTTCCGAGCGGTCTCGCGCCGATCAAGGGATCCGCCGCCATACGAGGCTTCTGGTGGTCGGCAGCGGTGCCCGCGACAACAGCCACGGTGATGGACCTGACCATCGACGAGATCGATGGAAGCGGCAGCGTCGCGATCGTGACGGGGCGAGGCACGTTGACGTTTACGACGGGCGACGCATCCGCGCCACGGTCGCTAGCGTCGACGTTCATCAACGTGCTCCGGCGGCAGCCGAACGGCGCCTGGTTGATCGCCGAACGAATGTGGTCGGACCTGCGGTAGCCGAGGAGTTCGGCGCACCCACTGCAGCGCGCGTTTCGGCGCTCACATGGACTGATCGACCGAGCGACGCCGGTGCAGCGGTTGCCTTTCCCTGGCGATCACTCCCCGCGCGTGTCTGCCGGTACCTCGGAGCCGCGACGGTGGTGCGCCGAACGCGCGGCGGAACGCAGCAGTAAAGTGGCTGTGGCTGTTGAACCCGAGCGCGAGCGCGATCGACGTCAAATCCCGACCCGCCGATAGCGGCTCGAGCGAGGCGAGCAGCCGCAGGCGCAGGCGGTAGGCCGTCATCGTTTCGCCGCACACACGCACGAATGCCCGGCACAGTTGAAACGGCGACAAGCCGACGCGGTGCGCCAGCTCGGCCAGACGGACGGTCGTTGCCGGATCGCGTGCGATGATCTCGCGCGCGTGCTGGACGGCGTCCTGCGAGGTCGGCGCCTCGCGCGAATCGCGACGGAACGCCGCGGCGAGCGCGTCGCGAAGCAGCGCCGCCGCCAGCTCCTCGAAGGCGAGGCCGTCGCATTCGCCGCGCGCGAGGCGATCGAACATGCGGCGCTGACGCGCGTACAGCGAGACCGCCGCGATGGCGCAGTGATGCGGAAACCGCACGCGGTCGGCGTCGGCTGCCGCGGGCCAAAAGGCCCGCAGCGCGTCGCGCACCACATCGTCGCGAAGCGCGATCCAGTCACAGCGATCACCGGCGTCCGACACACGCCAGCGCCGGTACGCGGGCTGACGCTTCGTCTCCCGTTGGGCGGCGACACCTCGATCACCGAAGTCGCGGTGGGCCATCGCACGAGTCGAGTGCCGCTCTGAACCGACAGACGGGATCCGGAGCCGTATCGGTATCGAGATCCTGATTGAACGGAGGCATTGCCGCGAGTTCGTCGTAGACGATGACGTCGACGCCATCCGGTGCGCAGCGCACGGCGGCGGCGATGAGAACGCTATTTGACGACGCGCGGCGAAGGCTTCCCGAGATCGCGAGGACTCGAAGTGGGCGAACGACGGCCATAGGAAGGGGAACACCGGGCGCATCATGGATATTCCGCGAGAGGTAGCCGGAGGATTGACCGCGATCGCAGCGACTGCCGAAGTCTGCTCCAAGAGAAACCGTCGGGTGAGCACGGCATCCAAGTGTCAGCCGCCCGAAGACCGCGGACCCTCCGCGGATGGCGGCCAAGGAGCAGAACGAGATGGATCGACGTTATTTCGCAGCCGCCGTACTCGCGGCATCCGCGCTGGTATGGGTCGAGGGCCGCACCGTGCACGCCGACGGCACCACCCTCTTCATCCGCAGCGCGCTCGAACATGGAGACGGCACGGTCACATTGCCGTTGTATCGCGGCACCAGTCGAGGCCGCACGGTGTGGTACGTCGTGCTCGATGCGAGCAGCAGCAATGACGCCGATCGCTTCGGCGTCAATCGCGCACAGAAACTGGCCAATGCGCGCGGCACGCTGGCGGTTCAGCAGGTCACTGTTCGCGGTGGGATCGTCGACTTTCCGGCGACGGTGGATTTCAGTCCGGTGCGTGCTGTCGTTCCGGGGCCGGCCGGCTTCCCGCCGCAGATCGCGGAGCCGGGCGCAGTCGGTGAAACGGGCTACAGCCCGCTCATCGAGCTGCCCGACGGATCGATTCTGAACGCGCCGCAGATCGCCAACGACACCGGCCAGGCCGACAAGGTGGTCGTGCTCGACACCATCGGTGGTTCCGTGCAGTACCGCGAAACCGATGGAGCGCAGGGCGGCCGGCCGGTGCGCTACGTGTCGACCGACGCGTCGGATCCGGCAGTCGCCGCACTCGAGAACGTCACCTTCGCGCCGCTGCTCAGTCACGCGCCGTTCGTTGGCGGCGACGGCACCGATTCCGCACGGGCCAGCCTCGCTGCATTCGTCAATGGCCAGCTTGGCGCCGGCAACCCGCAGCGCCAGGGGTTGAATTCCGCGCTCCTCGACGGTCTCGATCCGTTGAACGTGCTCCGCTGGAATCCGTCGCAAGGCCGCTATAGCCCGCTGTGGGATGTTCACCCGGCCGCCTGGACGGCGACGGCGATCGCGGCGCAACAGAACGTTCGCCAGACCGATTTCGGTGACATTTTCAACCTCGTCGAGAAGGGCTTCGTCACCGGTCCTGGCGGTGCACCGTTCGGGCCGGCAGGATTCATCGTCGATTGTCCGATCGTCAGCCGGCAGTAAGTCACGAACGCATCGGCCTGGCATGTTTCGTGGTGATCTCCGGGCTGGCGTTCGGTGCAATAACCAGTCGGCCGCTGCAACGCGTCGCTTAGCGGACTCCGACTCGCGCCACGGACTGTTAGAGCCGATGCGTTTGACACACAGACCACGAAGGCCGTCCTCGGAAGGGCGGCCTTTCCTGATCTCCACACGTTCAGTACGGCACTCCGCGTGCCCGCGCATCGCGCAGTGCGGACGCGTACCACTCCAGCTCCGTCGCAAACCGTTCGAAGCCTGTATGGAGACGCGCCTCGGCCGCCGTTCCGTCCGCGTCGAGCGCGTTCTGAATGCGCGGGATCGGGAACAGGCTCGAGATGCTCGGCATGCCGAGCTCGCACAGCATGGCGCGAAGCTGCATCGCTGCGCGCACGCCGCCGAACGCCCCGGTGGAGTAGCAGACGATCGCCGACGGACGCCAGAGATATTCTTCGAGGAAGTAGTCGAGCAGGTTGCTGAGTGCAGGCGGAATGCTGTGATTGTATTCACCGCTGATGACGACGAACGCATCAGCCGACCGATACAACGCAGCGAGCATGTCGAGCGACTCAGGCGCGGTCCCTTTCGGATACTCCTTGTACATCCGGTCCAACAGCGGCAACTCCAGCTGGACGGGATCGACGAGCGTGACGTGGTGTCCGCGTGCGATCAATCCGCGCTCGACGAAGCGCGCCGCCTTGATGCCCTGTCGGTCGGAGCGAACCGATCCGAGAAGGACGACAATGTTCAAGCCCACTGCGGCTCACCCTTCGGCTGGCTGGCGGCGCGGGATCGCGGCGCGAGCATGTCTCGTTCGATTCTGATCAACTCGCCGAGCGACCACGCCTGGAATGGGCATCCGCGCGGCGTGAACGGCGGTTCCGCGTCGGCAATCTCGGATACATGTCCGAGTCCGGCCTCGCGAAGATGCTCGGAGAGCGGTTCGACGAAGCGCTGCTTCGCCTGGGCGCGCGAGGCCGCCGTGTTGCCGTGTGTGCGCAGCCACGCGTCGACGAACGGCCCGATCAGCCACGGCCACACGGTGCCCTGGTGATAGACGGCATCGCGTGCCGGCGAATCGCCTTCGTACCGTTTGGCGTATCCCGGTTCGCCCGGCGCGAGCGACCGCAGCCCGACCGGCGTGAGCAACCGCGATTCGACCACGTCAACGACGGCGCGCGCTCGTGGCCCGTCGACGACGGCGAGCGGCAGCCCGCCGACGGCGAGCACCTGGTTCGGCCGCAGCGTCGCGTCAGCGGTCGCCGGGACATGGTCGACGTCGACGACGTCGGCGAGAAAGCCGCGTGTGGTCCAGAAACGATCGGCAAATGCCACGCGGCCGCGCGCGAGCGGTTCGAGCCACGCGCGATTGAAGCGCGAGGCCACGTGGAGCGCATTGAACCAGAGCGCCTGCACTTCGACCGGCTTTCCGACGCGCGGCGTGATCACGCGATCGCCGACGCGCGCATCCATCCAGGTCAGTTGGACGCCGGGGCCCCCCGCCGCCAGCAGTCCGTCGTCGTCGAGACGAATGCCGAACCGGGTTCCGGCGGCGTACCCCTTGACGATCGATAGCACCGCGAACTCGAGCGCGTCGCGATCGCTGGCCGACAAAACGCTCGAACCGCGGCCAGCGCGCTCCAGCAGCTCGCCGGCGGCGACGACGTACCACAGCGACGCGTCGACGGCGTTGAATTCCGGAGTGTCGCCGGCGTCGGGAAACCGGTTCGGCAGCATACCTTCGGACACCGCACCGGCCCAGGCGACGAGAATGTCGCGCGCATCGCGAAGGCGGCCGGTCGCCAGACACAGGCCGCGAATCGCGATGAACGTGTCGCGCCCCCAGTCGGTGAACCACGGATAGCCGGCAATGATCGTGCGACCGGAACCTCGCTGGACGAGATAGGCATCGGCAGCGCGCTCGATTGGCGATGCGAATCCAGCGCGGCGTTCGCGTTCGCGCGCGGCGAGCGTTTCGTAGATCGTCACGACCTCGTCGCGCGTCCGTGGCAGCGGCGCGTCAGCGGCGCCCGCCCTCAGGATCCAGATCGCCCGATCGCCCGCGTCAGACAAGCGCCACGTCAGCACACCGGGCGACGCGAGATCTTCGATCGCGTCGAGGCCACGCTCCTGCTCGGCGGCATACAGAAAGTTCCGATACCACTCCGGGGCCTGAGCGTAGGTGCCGTTGGTCAGCATCGCTACCGGCGGCACGCCGTCGTAGGGCCGGAACGCTATGGAGGCATCGCCGATCGACGCGTCGAACCGGAAGGCGCCGTTCTCGTGGTGCGTCGAGTGATAGTCGCGCCCCGACAGCAGCGGCCGCACGCGTAGATCCACCGGTCCGCCGCCGATCAGCGTCCAGACGACGACGACGACCGTGCCGGTGCCGTGCACGGCCAACACTTCCTGTGTCAAGACGACGTCGTCGCCAACGTGGTAGCGCCACGTCGGCCACGGTTCAGCCACGAAGGATGTGATTCGCGACGCGCCGTCCGGATGCAGCACGTCCGGCGCATAGCGTTGCGTCGTCAGCGCGGTCGAATGGCCGTTCCGCTCGAGCGACGCCTCGAAACCGTTCACCAGCACCATGCGGCCGGTTGGCGGCGTCGTTGCGGTCAGCAACAGCGCGTGGTACCGCCGTGTCCTGACACCCGAGACAGTCCCCGACGCGAACCCGCCGAGGCCGTCGGCTTCCAGCCACTCGCGATTATCGATGCGCATATTCGAACAGCTCCTCGGGCATTTCGTGCGTGGACATGACCGGCGCCCGGACAAGGCCTCGCCGGTTGGATGTCGGACGAGCCGATCTGTTTCACCCCGCGACCGTAACCTGGCACCGCCGCGGGCATCCAAGTCGCGACGTGCCCACGATCCGCAGTCACTGGCCGGAATACGCGAGCGAGGCGCTGTGCCTGGCGCTGTTCATGGTGTCGGCCGCGGCGTTCGCGACGCTCCTGCGCCACCCGCTGTCGCCGCTGGCGGCGTGGATGCCGGCCGCGGCGCTGCAGCGGGTGCCGATGGGGATCGCGATGGGCCTCACGCTCGTCGCGATCGTCTACTCGCCGCTTGGCCGCCGCTCGGGAGCTCACATGAACCCGGCGTTGACGCTGACGTTCCTGCGGCTCGGCAAGATCGCGCCGCTCGACGCGGCCGCTTACATCGTCGCGCAGTTCGCCGGCGGCGCAGCGGGAATCGTCACGGCGACGGCGCTTCTCGGCGGACTGCCGGCCGATCCGTCAGTGAACTTCGTCGCTACGGTGCCTGGACCTGCCGGGTCGGCGGTTGCGTTCGCCGCTGAGGCGGCGATCTCGTTCGGGATGATGCTGGTCGTCCTCACCATCTCGAACACCACGCGACTGATGCGCGCCACCGGCGTATGCGCCGGGCTCCTGGTCGCGACCTACATCGTCGTCGAGGCGCCGCTGTCGGGGATGAGCATGAACCCGGCGCGAACGCTGGCGCCCGCGCTGCTGGCGCACACCGCGCAGTCACTGTGGATCTACTTCACTGCGCCACCGCTCGGCATGCTCGTTGCCGCAGAACTGTACGTGCGGCGGCGCGGCGACGATGCGGTGCGCTGCGCCAAATTCGATCACCCGGCGAACGTGCGCTGCATTTTCAAGTGCCGCTATATGGAGGCATCGCAATGACGCACTATGACGTGATCATCATCGGCAGCGGCGCCGGCGGCGGCACGCTGGCCTATCACCTGGCCCCGTCCGGCAAGAAGATCCTCATCATCGAGCGCGGCGACTACGTCCGGCGCGAGAAGGACAACTGGAGCTCGCGCGCGGTCAACGTCGAGGCCAAGTACCACACCAGAGAAGTGTGGCGCGATGGCGACGGCAAGCCGCTGCACCCGCACACGAACTACTACGTCGGCGGCAACACGAAATTCTACGGGGCCGCGCTGTTCCGACTGCGCCAGGAAGACTTCGGCGAGCTGACGCATCACGGCGGCATCTCACCCGCGTGGCCGATCGGCTACGACGACCTCGAGCCGTACTACACGCAGGCCGAGCACCTGTACCAAGTGCACGGCGAGCGCGGCGCCGATCCGACCGAACCGTGGGCGAGCGCGCCGTACCGATACCCGGCGGTGCAGCACGAGCCGCGCATCCAACAGCTGAACGACGATCTTCGACGCCGTGGGCTGCGGCCGTTTCATGTCCCGCTTGGCATCATGCTCGACGAGGCGCAGCCGGCGGTCAGCCGCTGCATTCGCTGCGACACGTGCGATGGCTTCGCCTGCCTGCTGCACGCGAAGAGCGACGCGCAGGTCGTCTGCGTCGAGCCGGCGCTCGCCCATCCGAACGTGTCGCTCCTGACGAACGCGAGGGTCACGCGCCTGCTGACGAGTGCGTCAGGACGCGATGTCACCGGCGTCGAAGTCCAGCGCGGCACAGCGACGGCCACGGAATTTATTCGCGGCGACATCGTCGTCTCGTCGTGCGGCGCGATCAATTCGGCGGCGCTGCTCCTGCGATCGGCCAACGACCGTCACCCGAACGGCCTCGCCAACCGGTCCGGCGTTGTCGGCCGCCACTATATGGGACACACCAACTCGGTGCTGCTCGCGATCTCGAAGACGCCGAACCCGACCGTTTTTCAGAAGACGCTGGCGGTGAATGATTTCTATTTCGGCGGCGACGGGTTCCCATACCCGATGGGACACCTCTCCTTCGTCGGCAAGCTCGACGCGATCGCCCTGTCGGCGGGTGCGCCGGCGATCGTCCCCGGGATGACGCTGGAGTTGATGGCGAAGCACTCGCTGGATTTCTGGCTGACGTCGGAAGACCTTCCGGATCCGGAGAACCGCGTGACACTCGATCGCGACGGGAACGTCGTGCTGTCGTACCGGCCGAACAACGAAGCGGGACACAAGCGGCTGATTCGAACGCTCGAGGGCCTGCTGCAGCATCTCGACATGCACCCGCACCTGGTGCCGCGAAATCTGTTCGTCGGCAACCGCATCCCGCTGGCCGGCGTCGCCCACCAGAACGGGACCGTACGGTTCGGCCGCGATCCGCAGAAGTCGGCCCTCGACACCAACTGCAAAGCGCACGAACTCGACAATTTGTACGTCGTCGACGGCAGCTTCTTTCCGTCCAGCGGCGCCGTGAACCCGGCGTTGACCATCATCGCAAACGCGTTGCGCGTCGGCGATCACCTGCTCGACCGTCTCGGCGCGCGGCAGTCGTCGCGGGCCGTCACCGGAGCGGTCGCATGAAGTTCCATGCGCTCGTGGTTGCTGCGGCGCTGCTCGCCACATCGCCGTTCTCGACGCCGGCCCCGCTCACTGCCGCGGTTGGCGGAGGCGCGGCGCTCCACGTCACTGCCGTCGACACCGTCGGCCTGACAGTTTCGGACATGGACCGCGCGGTGGCGTTCTACACGTCGGTGCTGACGTTCGAAAAGGTATCCGACATCGAAGTGGCTGGACGTGATTACGAACTGATGACCGGCGTCTTCGGCGCCCGGCTACGAATCGTGCGATTGCGGCTGGGCGACGAATCCATCGAGCTCACCGAGTATCTGACGCCGAAGGGCCGCGCGATGCCGGCCGACGTGCGCGCCAACGACAGGCTCTTCCAGCACGTGGCGATCATCGTCAGCGATATCGACGGCGCGTACGAGCGCCTCCGGAGCCGCGGCGTCGAGCACGCCTCCACCGGACCGCAACGGCTGCCCGAGTGGAATCCGAACGCCGGCGGCATCGGCGCGTTCTACTTCCGCGATCCGGATCGCCACTTCCTCGAGATCCTCCACTTTCCCGCGGGCAAGGGGCTCGACAAGTGGCACCGGAGCGATCGCCTGTTCCTCGGCATCGATCACACCGCGATCGTTGTCAACGACACCGACGCAACGCTCGGGCTGTACCGTGACGCGCTCGGGATGCAAGTCGCCGGTACGAGCGAAAACTACGACACCGAGCAGGAGCATCTGAACAACGTGTTCGGCGCCAGACTGCGGATAACCGCGCTGCGCGCTGGAGCGGGACCGGGCATCGAACTGCTGGAGTACCTGGCGCCGCGCGACGGGCGCGCCGCGCCGATCGATCTGCATGCGAACGACATCGCGCACTGGCAGACGACGCTGCTGACCGACACGCCGGAGCGCGCCATCGATCTCGGGCGCCGTCGCGCGGTGTCGCTCGTCTCGCCGGCCGTCGTCGAGATTCCGTCCGGCCCGCTCAACATCCGCCGCACCCTGCTCGTTCGCGACGCCGACGGGCACGCGCTGCGGCTGGCGTCTCGCTGAAACCGCCGCCTGCCGGCGGCATCACACCGGATGACGGCGCCGAACGCCGCAACCGACATCAAGACACGTCATAGGAGGAGAGAGTTCATGATCCGCAGCACCATCCGCACCGCGTTCATCGGCCTCGCGGCGATCGCCCTCTCGGCATCGCTGGCGCACGCGCAGACTCACAGCAGTGGCAAGTTCTCCGGCGCCAAAGTGAACGCCGGCACCGTCACGCACACGGTGAAGGACGGCAAGAACGTCCTGACTCTGTCGAGCGATTTCCAGATGCCCGACACGCCGGATCCACACTGGCAGGTCGTCGACTCGAAGGGCAACACCTATCTGCTGCAGCGTCTCGGCGTGAAGAACCTCGGCGGCGTCGTCAAGGACAGGATCAACCAGACGATCACGCTGCCGGCGTACATCAAGGACGTCGCCAAGGTCCAGATCTACTGCGCGTGGGCCGAAGCAGTGCTCGGCGAGGCGTCATTCGGTGCGCCGATGATGACCAGCGACAAGTGATCACGGCAGCGGCATGACGCGGGCGAGCAGGCGCTGGAACTCCGGCGCCTGCCGCACGCTCTCGAATTCAGGTTCGACCGGCAGGAACACCATCCATCCCGAACGATCCCCAAACGCCCGCTCGAGCGCGTCCATCGCCCGCTGACGATCGCCCAGCCCCACACTGATCAGCGCTTCGTGATAGGGCGACGCATAGCGGCCGCGACCCTCGTTCGTCAGCTCCTGCCGAATCGAGTCGGCCTTCGCTCGGTCGCCGGAGGTTGCGTAGCCGAATGCCAGATGCGCGCGCATATAGGCGCTGTTGCCGGACAGCGCCACTGCTCGCTGCAGCTCCTCGATCTCATGCCGCGTATCGCCTTTTGCGCGATAGGACTGTGCCAGACCCCAGTGCGCGACCGCGAACTCCGGACTGCCGTCGAGCGTGCGACGAAACTCGTCCAACGCCTCGTCGACTCGGCCGGCGTACCAGTACCGGATCGCGAGGGAGGTGCCGGCGATCGCGGACAAAGGATCGAGCTCCTTCGCGCGCTGCGCTTCGCGAATCGCCTCGTCCAGCCGTCGCATCGTCGTCAGCGTCGCCGAGTAGTACTGGTGCGCCTGAACCGAGCTCGGATTCAGGCGGATCGCTTCGAGCACTTCACGCTCAGAACCCTGCAGATCCCACTCGTAATCGAGCTTCACCATCGAGAGAACCGCGTGCGCCTCCGATGATCGTGGGTCGAGCTGGAGCGCACGCTCCGCGCCGGCCTTTGCCTTGCGCAGCAACTCCGCCGGCTGTTCGACTTCCCAGCCCGGCGCGCCGAGCAGCCGGTAGCAGTCGGCCAGGCCCGAGTGCGCTGGCGCGTAACTCGGGTCCATCGCGATGGCTCGCTGGAAGTACTCGATCGCCTTTCGCGCGCCTTCCTCCGTCGCCTGCTCGCGGAAGAATCTGCCGCGCAGGCACAACTCGTAGGCGGGGAACGACGATGCCTGCCCAGTACCGGCCTGCGGCCGATTGAGCGCGAGCGCGAGGGAGTGCGCGATCTTCATCGCGACTTCGCTTTGAATCGCCAGCACATCCGAGACCTCGCGGTCGTAGCGTTCGGCCCACAGATTCGTCATGCTCGTCGCCTGGACGAGCTGTGCTGTGATGCGCACGCGGCCGCCGGCGCGACGGATGCTCCCCTCGAGCACGTAATCGACGCCGAGCTCGCTGCGAATCTGGCCGACGCTCTTCTTCGCGTCCTTGTACAAGCGCGACGTCGTACGCGCGATCACGCCGAGATGTTCCGGATCGAGTTTGCCCAGCTCGGCGATCATCTCGTCGGTGAACCCGTCGCTGAAGTAGTCCTGATCCGCCTCCGGGCTCAGATTCTCGAACGGCAGCACGGCGAGCGTCATCTTCGACGGCGGCGGAGGCGTCGACGGCGTCCGTACGACGCGGAAATACACCGCCGCGACGCCGACCGACACAGCGAGCGCGAGCACGGCCAGCCCCAGCACGACACGCGACGGTCGCGAGACCGCGATGCGGGTGAGACGGGCCGGGGCGTCGGACGGGGATGACGCCTCCGGCGCGTGGGCGGGCGGCGGCGGGACCTCGTCGATAGGCGCCGCAGTCTCACCTGTTCCCGTGCCGGTGGAGGTCTGGATGACCGTCACGGGAGCGATGAACCGGTAGCCGCGCCGGGGAAATGTTTCGATGAACCGCGGGCTTTCAGCCGAATCCCGTAACGCGTCCCGCAGGCGATTCATGGCTGAGTTCAGGCCGTGGTCGAAGTCGACGAAAGTGTCGGCGGGCCAGAGTTGCCGGCGCAATTCTTCGCGGGTGACGACGTCGCCACCGCGGCGAAGGAGCAGGACAAGGATGTCGAACGGGCGGCCGCGCAGCTTCAACGGGCGACCCTGCTTTCGCATCTCGCCCGTGCGTTCGTCGACCTCGAAAAGACCGAAGCGATAAACCGTTCGCGCCGTCGATGTCTGCGTCGTCATCGTCTGCCGCTGATGCCGGTTGATTCTAGCCGGGCTGAGATCGGCTGACAAATCGTTGATCGTAAAAGATTTATCGAGTGAGGTCTGGAATGACCGACGATTGCGCCGCGTTGCATTGAGCATCCTGCGGCCGGTGCGTAGATTCGCGGGCATCGGAGGCAGCGATGGAAGTGGCTCACGAGTCGGAACTGATCGCACGGCTGCAGGCGGGGGATAGCGACGCGTTCGAACAGCTGGTCCGGACCTACGGCGGACGGCTGCTCGCCGTCGCGCGACGTTTCGTCCGAAACGAATCGGACGCGCATGATATCGTCCAGGCCGCCTACCTCAGCGCCTTCCGATCGGTCCACAACTTTGCGGGCAATTGCCAGATTGGCACCTGGCTTCACCGGATTGTGGTGAACCAGGCGCTGATGAAGCTGCGCACGCGCCGGCGGAAGCCGGAGGAATCGATCGAGGCACTGCTGCCCGCATTCCAGGACGATGGGCATCACGTCGAACAGTTTTCCGACTGGAGCGTTCCGGCCGACGTACTGCTCGAACGGCGGGAAACCCGCGCGACCGTGCGCGCTTGCATCGACCTGCTGCCGGCGAACTATCGGGAAGTGGTGATGCTCCGCGACATCGAGGAACTGCCGACGCAGGACGTCGCACAGATGCTCAACCTCACGCCGACCGCCGTGAAGGTCCGGCTGCATCGCGCGCGGCAGGCGCTCTCGACGCTGCTGCGAAAGGAGTTTGCGCCGGAGCGCGTAACGGTCTGACGTTCGAAGGCATCGAACGAGCGTCCATGCCCAGCGACCCATTCGCCCTCGACGAACTGCCCGCCGCAGCCCGTGGGCTCGTCAACTGGGTTGCCGGCCTGGACGCCTGTCGGCGCTTGTATCGCACGATCTCGGCGACCGGGAGCGAACCACCGTCACGATTCGAGCAGCGCCTGCTCGATGCGCTCGGCATTATCGTGCAGACCGATATTGCGACCGATCCCCTCCCGCCGACCGGTCCGCTGGTGATCGCTTCGAATCATCCGCATGGCATGGTCGACGGGCTCGCGTTGATGGCGCTGTGCCGTCGGACACGGCCTGACGTCCGGCTCGTCGCGAACCACCTGCTCGCGCGAATTCCCGAACTGCATGAGTTCTGCTTCTTTGTCGATCCCTTCGCGCATCCCGCCGTCTCCGCGCGCAGTCTCGCCGGTCTGCGCGCGGCCCGCCAGTGGTTGCGACGGGGCGGCGCGCTGATCATGTTTCCGGCCGGCGAAGTCGCGCACGGGCCCGCGTTCGAGCGCACTCGTGGTGAGTCGCAGTGGAAAACGACCGCTCAACGGCTCGCCGAGGGCACCGGCGCGCAGATGATCCGCGCCCATATCGACGGACACAACAGCCGGCTGTTCTACGCGCTCGGCCGGATTCATCCGGCGCTGCGGACCGCCCTCCTGCCGCGCGAGTTTCTGAAGAAGCGCGGCTCGACCATCACGGTCGTGTTCCGGAATGCCGGCGCCACGGCCCGTTCCGGACGACAACCATCAGCGAGCATCGGACAATCATCAGCGGGCATCGCAAGAGAAATCGCGCGGCTGCCGTCGGAATCGCTCCTCGTCGAGAGCGGCGGCTTTCAGGTGTTCTGTGCCGATGCGGTGCAGATTCCCGGGACATTGCACGAGATTGGTCGCCTGCGCGAGGTCACGTATCGTGCGATTGGCGAAGGCACCGGGCGCACGCTGGATCTCGATCGCTTCGACCGGCACTACCGTCACCTGTTCCTGTGGGATCGCGGGAAGCGGCAGGTCGCCGGCGCGTATCGCCTCGCGCAGACCGACGAGATCATCGCGGCAGACGGTGTGGAGGGTCTCTATACGCGGACGCTGTTTCGGTACGAGGCGCGGCTGTTCGACTGCATCGGCGCACCGGCGCTCGAGCTCGGACGATCGTTCGTCGCCGCCGCCTACCAGAAGAACTACAGCGCGCTGCTCCTGCTGTGGAAAGGCATCGGGGAGTTTGTCGGGCGACATCCGAAGTATCGATTCCTCTTCGGACCGGTCAGCATCAGCGCGCGCTACTCCGACAGCTCTCATCGCCTGCTGATGGAGTTCCTGCGACGGAACCATCTCGCCGCCGACCTGGCGGCACTCGTCGACGCGGTGAATCCGAAGCGACAGACCGCGCCGCCGCATGCGTCGACGCGCGTCCCCCAGACGATAGACGAGGTCAATCGGCTCGTCGCGACAGCCGAGGGCGATGGTCATGGCGTGCCGGTCCTGCTTCGGCAGTATCTCAAGCTGAATGCACGGCTGCTCGGCTTCAACGTCGATCCGGGTTTCGGCGACGCACTCGACGCGCTGATGATCGTCGACCTGACACGGGTCGATCGTGCGATCCTGAGCCGCTATCTTGGTCGCGCCGGCGCCGCGGCTTTCCTGCGATTCCACGGCAGTACAGCCGACATACTCGCCGCTTAGGAATCGACGACGTAGCGCGAACGCTTCAGCCGAGCGTACGTCTCCAGTTTCCCGTTCCCTGCAGCACGTAGTGTCCGGCGTTAGCCGGACTTCTCAGGGTCTGACCTCAAGGCGGCGGCCAGTTCACCGCGATCGTCAGAACTGATTGCGAGTCCCATTCGTTGGCTTTGATCATCAGGAAGCGCTGGCCGTCGGGTGAGACGTCGTAGCCGCGCAGCTTGAATCCGCGAGTTGTGAAGCCCGGATAATAGGCGGTTTCGAGCAACCGTTGCACGGCGCCGGGCACCAGCGAATCGCCACCGATTGTGATGGGCACGACGGACAAGCGCCCTTGTATGTCGAGGAAGAACAGCTCGCGTCCGTTGCGATTCCACACCGGGCGGGTTCCACCCTGCGTCGAGATCTGCCAGCGTCCACCCTCGATTTTCGGATATGGGCGTGCATAGATCTCCGGCCGGCCAGACTCGTTCGACTGATACGCCGGCCATCGACCGTCCGGCGAGACTTCCGGCGTCGACAGTTTGGGGGATTACCCCGTCAATCCGCGAGCGCGCACGCGAACTGGCGCCTTGCGTGGGCGCCGGCGAGCGACAGCAGCCGCGCGAGCGAGCTCGTTGGCGCGCCGGCGCGTCGGTTCGCCGACCCGATCGCGAAGATGATCGCCCACTGCCGGAACAGCGTCCGGTAGGCGCGCAGCAGGCTGCCGGCTGGATCGTAGATGTTGGTCGACTCCGCCGTCACGCCGTTCAGCTCGACGATCGCGACGTCCTCGCCGCGCATGAACGCGTTGACATCCGAGTAGCGGATATCGAATCGTCCGACGAAGAAGCCGGGATACGACTGTGCGATCGCATCGATGCGCCGCTCCAGACCAGGCGTCACGAGATGGCCGCCGTCGCGAAACATCGTCCCCTGGCAGTGGTTGCCGGCCAGCGCGAGCGGAAACGTCTCCCCTTCGTCGAGCACGTGGCCCAGTCGATCACGGTGCCTGGCGGCGAACGTGGTCGCCTGTAACCGGTACCGTGGATGCGTCCAGATCAAGGTTTCCAGCGTCGACAGGCCGTCGCCGACGATGGTGGGAAAGACCTTATCCGTGATCGAGAAGATCCGCCCGCGTGGCGACGAGGGCAAGCGGTAGTAGAAAACGCCCGCCTCGAACGGACCCGCGTGATAGGGCTGCGCGATGACGTGCTCGCCGATCGCGGCGAGATACGACTCCGCGGTGTGCCAGTCGCGAACCAGGCGCACACCGAGTCCGCGTTCGCCGACGTCGGGCTTGAGTACCAGGGGCAGTGTCCAGCCGCGCGCGTGTGCCATCGCTCGAAGCTGACCGACCCGCTCAAGAGCGTCGCCGGGCTCGAGACGGACGGCCGGAATCGTCGCGGTCGGCGGCAGGCGCTGCAGGATGTCGAATTTCGATTCGCCGACCAGACCGCCGTCAGGCATGCCTGGATTCGCCGCAGTGATCGTCGCCAGGCCGCGATGGCGAATCGCCAGCCACGCGATCCACAGCGCGAGCGGCAGGTAGAACAGCCACATTGGCCAGAACTCCCATCGCCGCCATCGAGCGATGCGGGCGGCGATTCGCATCCGCGCGTGCGGCGAGGCCAGCGCGCGCGCCGCGCGTATGGAGCCGAGCGCGATCGCCGCAACTGCGATGCGCGCCGGCCAGCCCACGCCGACGACCGGCGCTACGCGGCCGATGAATGCTTCCCCGAGCGTCGCTGTCAGCAGGACGATTGTCGGGGTCCACAGCATCGCACCAACCAGCGCCCACACCGCGAACACCGCAGCCGGCAGGCGCAGCACGCCGGCGACGACGTACAGCGCGAAGCGGGTGCCAGGCAGAAATCGGCTCGCCACGATCGCGCCGGCGGCGTGACGCTCCAGCCACGCGCGAATCTCGTCCACCCGGCGTGTTCGGAGCCCGCGCGCTGTCCACGGCCACGCAATCGCTGCCTGGCCGAAGATCCGGCCGAGCAGCCACAGGCCGAGGTCGCCGACGAAAATGCCGGTCGTGCACGCGAGCACGCCGGCGATCACACCGACTTCGCCTCGCTGGATCAACAGGCCGGTCGCGATGCAGGTGAGGTCCTCCGACGCGAATGTGCCGACGACGATACCGAGAAAAGGCAGCATGGATGGTCAGACGGCGCGGGTACGCTGCGGCGACGCGGTGCACATGGCCGTCATTGGCGAGGCGTCGACGGCGCGAATCCGAATCCGTCCGGCGCCGCGACGCCATGCAGCGCCATCACGGCGGCGATCGTCGCCTGATGGTGAATCGTGTGGTTGAGCACGAAGGCCAGCTCGCGTCCGAGCGTGGACCAGCCGACGATCGAGGAACCCGACGGGTCGATCTGCGACGCGACGCGCACCGGGTCGTCCAGCGAGCGTGAGGACCAGCGCTGCAGTGCTTGCTCGAGCCGCAGGATCTGCTGGAGCGCGGCGGCCGGATCCGCTTCGATGGTCGTGCCGCGGCGTCGGCGATCGTAGGACAGAGTCGCTGACGGTTCGGCGCCGACGAGCGCCGCCACGTGATCGAGACAGTGGCGGACGTGCGCGCCGACCGTGCCGGACACACGACCCTCCACGGGAGCGGTATAGAGAGCCGGTGGAATGGCGAGCAAGAGGTTCGCGATTTCGTCGAGCCGCTGCCACAACGCCCACACTGGGGGAGCTGACGTCCTCGCCGCCAGGACTGGCGGCGCGACATCGCCGAAGCCCTCCGGAACCGACGCGCCGAGCGCACGCAGCGCCGCCGCGATCACGCGCTGCGCGTCGACGGCCTCAGTGACGACGAATGCTGTTTCGGCGTCCACCGTCGACCACGCTACCTCGCCATCGTCCTCGGCCGCGGCGGTGTGTACGACGCGGACGACCCGCGACAGCGGCGTCCGCGGCCAGCTCCCGCCCGCGACTCGCAACCCGCGGATCTTCTCGAGCGACGCCATCGGATCGACCGCGAGGTCACCTGCGGCGGGCGCATAGGCGATCGTGCCGCTGTCGCTGCCGCGAAAAAGGCCGTCGACGCGAGCCGCGCACCGCGCGACCTGTTCGCCGACCGTCGTGCCGAACACGCGGGTGACGTAGAGGTCGGTGGGGATGGTCGACACGAGCGTCTCAATTGCCGTCAGCGCGTCGAGCAGCATGTCACGTGGGCTCGAGACTGCGGCGGCAGTGTCGTCGGCGGCGACTGCAAGGCTGGTCATGATCGCCTCACGCGATTTCAATGTAGCGGCCGACGACGGGCAATTGGGCGCGGCGGACGAGCAGCACGACCGCGCTGCCGGCGAATGCGACGAGGGCGAGTCCGAACAGCAGGCCGCCGTCGCCTTTCACCTCGATCCCGAGGATTGTGAGATGTGTCGCGATCGCGCCCGCCATCGATGCCATCCCCAGCATCGCGCCGAATGGCGCAAAAGCCGGAACGAACAGCAGCAGAGACGCGACCAGCTCGATCACGCCGGACCCGATCCGGCCCCATGGTTCGGCGTGAATCGTCGAGAAGATGTAGACCGACTCCTCCGCTGCGGTGAACTTGAAGAACAGCGTCTGGAGCAGGATGATGGCGACTGTCAGCTGTGCGAGCCAGCTGATGACGGTCTGAGTGCGCGTGAGGCTGTGCATGCCGCTTGGATGACGTGGAAACCTCGCGGTTTCAGTGGCATCGAACCAGCCGTATGACACTCACTGCCGAACACATCCGCCTCGACGAAGATCGCGCGAAAGCGAAGTACTGGAAACGCTGGGGTCCGTACGTCAGCGACCGCGCGTGGGGCACCGTCCGCGAGGACTACAGCCCGGGCGGCACGGCATGGGACTACTTCCCGCACGACCACGCCCGATCGCGCGCCTACCGATGGAACGAGGACGGCATCGCCGGCATCTGCGACCGCCACCAGCGCATCTGCTTCGCGCTCGCCGTGTGGAATCATCGCGACCCGATCCTGAAGGAGCGCCTGTTCGGCCTCGCTGGCAGCGAAGGGAATCACAGCGAAGACGTCAAGGACTACTACTTCTACACCGACAGCACGCCGACGCACTCCTACATGACGTTTCTCTACAAGTATCCGCAGGCGGCATTTCCGTACGCTGACCTGGTGGAGGAGAACCGACGTCGGGGCCGGCAGGCGCCTGAGTACGAGCTCGTCGATACAGGCGTGTTCGACGGAAACCGGTATTTCGACGTCGAGGTCGAGTACGCAAAGGCGGACGTCGAAGACATTCTGATCAGGGTTCACGTGACGAACCGCGGGCCCGAACCGGCGCCGATCGACGTGCTGCCGACGGTGTGGTTCCGGAATACCTGGTCATGGCATCCGGATCTGCCGAAGCCTTCGCTGGCGCGCGCCGGCGGAACGAACACGATCGCGTTGTGCGAGCCGAAGTACGGTGCGCGGTGGCTGCATTTCGACGAGGTCTGCCTGAGGCCGGACGCCACGAGCTACGCTGATGGTGAGACTGCCGTAGTGTCCGGCTTTGGCCGGACCGCTGTTCCACAGCTCCTCTTCACCGAAAACGACACCAACGTTGAACGTCTCTACGGCGTGCCGAACACGACGCCGTACGTCAAGGACGCGCTCCATCGCTGCATCGTCGACGGCGATGGCGCGGCCGTCAACCCGGGGGAAACGGGTACGAAGGCATGCGCGCGGTATGCCTTGATCCTCGCGCCGGGAGAGACCGTGACGATCCGGGCGCGACTGAATGAACGCGGTCCCGGCGGCGCGCAGGAATTCGGGGCGGCGTTCGACGCGACGTTCGGCGATCGCCGACGCGAAGCCGACGAGTTCTACGCGTCGGTGATTCCAGACACGTTGTCTGAGGATGGCAAGCGGGTCGCCCGTCAAGCATTCGCCGGCTTGCTGTGGTCGAAGCAGTACTACCACTACGTCGTCAAACACTGGCTCGACGGCGATCCTGGCCAGCCGCCGCCGCCCGCCGGACGCGAGCACGGTCGGAACCGCGAGTGGACACACCTCTACAACGCGGACGTGATCTCGATGCCGGACAAGTGGGAGTACCCCTGGTACGCGGCCTGGGACCTGGCGTTTCACTGCATCCCGCTCGCGCTCGTCGACAGCGACTTCGCGAAGGATCAGCTCTCGCTGTTGCTGCGCGAGTGGTACATGCACCCGAACGGCCAGCTGCCCGCGTACGAGTGGGCGTTCGGCGACGTCAATCCGCCGGTGCATGCGTGGGCGTCTTACCGCGTCTACAAGATCGAGCAGAAGCGCCGCGGCAAGGGAGACCTGAAGTTTCTCGAACGCGTGTTCCACAAGCTGCTGCTCAACTTCACGTGGTGGGTGAACCGCAAGGATGCCGAGGGCATGAACGTGTTCCAGGGCGGCTTCCTCGGCCTGGACAACATCGGCGTCTTCGATCGCAGCGCGCCGCTGCCGACCGGCGGCCACCTCGAACAGGCCGACGGCACCAGCTGGATGGCGATGTACTCGCTGAACATGCTGGCGATCGCGCTGGAACTGGCGCGGCACAACCCGGCCTACGAAGACGTCGCGAGCAAGTTCTGGGAACACTTCCTCAACATCGCGCATGCGATGAGCGGCGGGCGGCTTCACGGCGGCGACGGCCACAATCTCTGGGACGACGAAGACGGGTTCTTCTACGATGTGCTGCACCTGCCGGACAACTCGCGCATGCCGCTGCGGATCCGATCGCTGGTCGGTTTGATCCCGCTGTTCGCGGTCCAGACGCTCGAGCCAGACGAGCTCGCGCGTCACCCATCGTTCCGTCGGCGCCTCGAATGGTTCGTCGAACATCGTCCCGATCTCACCGGGAACGTCGCGTGCATGGAGACGCCGGGGCGCGGTGAGCGCCGCCTGCTCTCGATCGTGGACGGCGACAGGAACTCGCGTTCGTCGAGCATCACGTGGAGGATGCGACGCAGCTTGTCGCCGTCGACGATCGAGAGGAGACGCCGCTCGCCGCGGCC
>DATFXR010000359.1:0-4842 GCA_035315685.1 Vicinamibacterales bacterium
CTGCGTGCGCCGTCCAGAACGAAGACAGCGCCTGTTGAAATTGGTTGTCCATGTCCGCAAGAGACGACTCGGCCTGCAGGACGTCGGAGAAGAGCGCCGCCTGCGTCGAGTACTGCGCCACGCGGATGCGCGCCTGCTCGCGCGCAGCGTCCTGGCCGACGCGCGCCGCGCGCAGTTCCGCTCGCGCGCGCTCGAGCCGCCGGAACCGGCTGTTGATCTCGAGCAGGGCGCGATCCTCGGTCTCGCGGACCGCGTTCTGCGCCTGCTTGATCGCCAGGTCCTTCGTCGCCAGCGCACGGCTCTTCCGTCCCCAGTCGAACGGTTCCCACTTCAGCTCCAGGGCGGCGCTGGCAATCTGGTGCGGCGCACCCTCGATGTTCATCGGCGAGAAGTACGAGACGGTCAGCTGCGCGTCCGGCAGATAGTCGGTCTTCGCGATCTTGCGCGCGACCTCCGCCTGCTGCAGCTTGACGCGCGCCTGCCGCACGTCCGGCCGCGCGTCGAGCGCGCGGTCCTGCGCGGTTTCGAGCGATACCTGCTCGATTGTCGTTTCTGGCAGGTCGGCGACGTCGAACGGCGTCCGCAGATCGCGCCCCATCATCTGATTGAGCTGCTCTTTCTGCGAGGCGATGGTGTGCTCGATACCGAGGCGCTGCAGCTCGGCCTGCGCGATCTTGCTCTGCACCGAGAGCGCGTCGGATTTCAGCGCCACCTGCTGCACGACCCGCCGGCCGACCGCGCGATCCAGCTCCTCGAGCAACGCCAGCGAGCGATCGTTCGCCTCGAGCGCGGCGCGGCTCTGCGCGATCGCGAAGTACACGCGGCTGACTTCGTTGGCGATCGTGAGCTGCGCGTCGCGGAGCTGCTCGCGGCCGTAGTCGCGGGTGATCTCCGTCAGCTTGACGTTGAAGTTGATCTTGAAGAGCGGCGTCAGCGGCTGCGACGCCTGCGCGTCGAGGATGAACGACAGCTTCGCCGGCGTGCGAATCGTCGCGTCCTCGGTCGGCAGCGGGCCGATGCCGGGGATCGTGCCGAAGGCGCCGCGCGAGAAGGTGACGTCGACCGGCCGCAGCAGCTGCGACGCCTGCGACTCGATCGCAAAGCTCGGGAGCCGCTTGATGCGCGCGTCGGCGATGTCGTGTTCCGCCTTGTCGACCTCGATCGCGGCGTTGGCGACCGTCCGGTTGTGTGCGAGCGCCAGCGCAATCGCCTCGTCGAGCGGCAGCGTCTGGGCACTGGCCGCCGTGGCTGACAGGGTGGCGCCGATCAGAATGAGTGTCAGATGCTTCATCAGGCCTCTCTGCCCCACCGACAAGGCAACCGGCTCGCCACGGCACCGACCCCGGGGCCGGCGATCTGGCAACGCGTTGAGCGTGTGGCGATTAGGGGCCGAGTGGGCGATGCGGCCGCTGATCGGCCACGTGCAGAGCGATCGGCAGGTTGTAGATTTCCGCGCAGCTTGCGAGTTCGAGTTGCAGGTCGGATCCGCCAAGCGGGTCCGCCCCCGAGAGGACCGCTATCGCGGAAGAGCGCTAAAGCCGCCCGCGTTCTTCCCGCACGACCATGCACGCAGCCGCGCCTATCGCTGGAACGAGGACGGCCTCGCCGGCTTCTGCGATCGCGACCAGCATCGGTGCCTGGCCCTCGCACTCTTGGAACGAGCGCGACGCCATCCTCGAGGAACGGCTGTTCGGCCTGTCGAACCGTGAAGGCAATCACGGCGAGGACGTCAAGGAGTGCTACTTCCTATCTCGACAACACGCCGACGCACTCCTACGCGCGGATGCTCTACAAGTAGCGGCAGGCGGATCAACTCGTGGCGCTGGAAGGACGTCCCGTTCTACATCCGTGCGGGCAGGCAGCTCGCGACCACGCCGGCGGAAGTCGCGGTGCGGCTGCGCAGCCGCCGGCCATCTTCGCCGCCGTGCCGCCGCCCGCTTAGGAATTTGGAGTTAGGGCTGCCGTCGTTACAGCATGACCACGCGCCCGCCTGATGCATCGAGCCTGACGCGCACGCCGTTCTGCAGCACGCTCGTCGCGCGCTTCACGTTGGCGAGCGCCGGCAGGCCGTACTCGCGGGCGATCGTCGAGGCGTGCGACAGCATGCCGCCGACTTCGACGATCACGCCCGAGGCAAGCGTGAAGAGCGGCGTCCACGACGGATCGGTCGCCGGCGCGACCAGGATCGCGCCGCGCTTCATGCGTACGAACTCGCTCGGATCGCGCATCACGACCACCTCCGCCTCGACCGATCCCGGGCTCACGCACAGACCGGTGAGCGGCGCGGCGCCGTCCGACCCGGCGATCGTCCGCCGCAGCAGCGCCTCGAGCTCCGACTCGCGCATGAACAACGGCATCCGCAGATCGCGCTCCGCGGCGAGCTGCGCCGCTCGGTCGAGCGCGATCCCGCTCAGCTGCTGGCCGTACGACGAATCGGCCACGGCGCGGCCGACTTCCTCGAAGTGCAACAGGAAGTAGTCATCGCGGCTGTCGAGCCACCCGCGCTCGACGAACCGCTGGGCCAGCGTCAGGTGATAGACGCGCAAGCGGGCGAGCACGCGCGTCAGGTCCGATCGCACCTTCTCGCGCCACACGTACTGCTGTTTGAGGCGGCGGAGCGTCGATCGCACACGCGACGGCAGCGTCCAGCGCTGCCAGGTCGTGAGGCGCGCCTCGAACTCGCGCCAGGCCGCAGCCGCGTCGGCCTCCTGCCGCCTCGCCGTCTCCTCTGGATCCTGGCGGGGGCCTTCGAGTTGACCACGGATCGCGAACAGCAGCGGCGCCGGGTTCTCGCTCAAACGGGGGATCGCCCAGTCCGACTCGTAGCGCCCGCGATGACCGTAACGATCGAGGAACGCTTCGAACGCGCGCAGAAACGCCGTGCCGGCGAGCGCGGCGCGGAAGTCGGCGAAGGTGCCGTCGTTCTGCAGCAGATACGCAGCGGCAGCCTTCTCGCCACGGGCGGCGTCGGCCAGCGCGACGAGATCGAACGCCTGCTGCGAGCTCACCGATCGCTCGCCCGCGGCTAACTGCGGATAGACGAGCCGATCGTACGAAAACCCGACGCGGCGGCATGCCTTGCGGAGGATGTCCTCGCGCCCCTGGACGTTGCTCATCACGAGCACGGGCACAATTGACTCGGGAATGATCGAGATCCACCACTGGAAGGTTGCCCGGATCTCTGCGTCCGTCAGCGTGCGGGGATCGGCGGCGAGGCGCGCCAGCGCGGCGTCGATCGACCGCTCGTGCGCCGCGAAGATCTTGGGCGCGCCGATGTCTCTCCGGACCAGGCGCGCGATATCCGGCAGCGCGCGCAGCAACCGGCGGAGCTGCGGCCGGCGCGCGATTTCGTCTTCGGGGCGGATCTGCTCGGCGTGACCGAGCGACCGCAGCGTGTCGGCGAACGCCGCGCCGACCGTGTCGGTGACGTGGCGAAGCTGCGCCAGGTTGAAGTAGAGCCGGCCGTGGAACGCCTTGACGATCGGCCCGAGCTCCGACTCCGGCGCCATCAGCCTGCCGAAGAAGCTGCGTTCGCCTTCGTTGAGAATGCGGACGTACAGGTCGAGCGCCTGCGGCGAGAGCTGATCCGGCAGCACCTCCGCCAGGTTCGCGCGCGTCCACTCGACCTCGGGATTCGGGATCCGGGAGTCGGGATTCGGGATCCGGGAGTCGGGATTTGGGAGTCGGAAGTCCGGAAGTCGGGAGTCGGGACGTCGGGAGTCAGGTTTCGGGAATCTGGAATCGGGATTCGTGGTCGTCACAGGGCGCGACTGGACGATCCAGAACTGATGGCCGTCGTGGCACCATTCGACGTCCTGCGGGGCGCGGTAGATCGTCTCGATGTTCGCGAGCAGCGCCGCGAGCGCGTCGATCTGCGACGCCGACAAGAGGGCAGTGGCAGCGTGGTCGTTCCGCGCGCCCAGCCGGCTCGATAACAGCGATCGATCGCCCTTCGACACGCGATATTCGTCGGGATCGACGCGGCCGCTGACCAGATCTTCGCCAAGACCGGGCGCCGCGTTGATCACCAGTTCGTCGGCGCCGGTGATCGGATTCACGGTGAAGGCCACACCCGACACCACCGCCGGAACCATCCGCTGCACGAGGATTCCGATGCGTGCGTCCTCCTCGCCAAGATTCCGCGCCTGCCGGTACACGCGCGCCTGCTCGGACTGCGCCGATCGCCGGCAGACCAGCACCGCCTCCGCCACCTGATCGTGCGCGACGTTCAAGTGCGTCTCGTGAATGCCGGCGAACGAATGGCCGGCGCTGTCCTCACCCAGTCCGGATGATCGAACCGCGAACGTGCTGTCTGCCGGCGTCGCCGCCAGCCACGCGTCGGCGCCGAGCGTGCGGATCTCTTCGTCCGTCGCGTCGCTCGGCACGACGATGCCGTCTGGCACCGGGACTCCAGCCTGCTTCAAGCGCGCACAGTTGAACGCCTTGCCGCCGATGCGCGGTAGATCGCCATCCACCACGGCGTCCAGCGTCTTGAAGGTGTCCACGAAAGTCGTCATGCTGGCATCTCCATTAGGCTGCTGTTTTCTTGAACCTGACGCAGGCCAGCCCGATGATGCCGACCGTGTACAGCGTCAGATAGGCGATCGGTTCGGCCAGGTCGCGCACGGTGGCACCGCGCAGGACGATTCCGCGCAGGATCTGGATCGCGTAGTTGGCGGGCACCAGCTGGGTCAGCCACTGAAAGATCGCCGGCATGCCGCCGATTGGAAAGACGTAGCCGGAGAGGAACACGAACGGCAGCGCGAGCATCATCGACAGGCTGCTCGCCTGCATCTGCGTCTCTGCGATCGTGGAGATCAGCGTGCCGATCCCGAGCACGGC
>DATFXR010000360.1:0-15028 GCA_035315685.1 Vicinamibacterales bacterium
CATCCGGCCCCTGGCGGAGGAGCTCGTGATCAACGCGAATACGGTGGCCAAAGCGTATCGGGAGCTCGAGCACGAGGGCGTCATCGAGCTTCGTCACGGTGCCGGCGCCTTCGTGTCGGCCAGCGCCCGGCCGAAGAAGGAGACCGAGAAGCTGCGGGCAGGTCAATCGATCGTCGCCGACGCGATCCGCCGGCTGCGCGAGCGCGGCGTCACCGACGAGGAGGTCCGCCGGCTGTTCGAAGCCGAGCTCGCGGGCGTCGTGACGACAGGAGCACACCGTGGCTGACCCGATCGTCGTCGAGACGGCCGGCCTGCAGAAGCGCTACGACACGGTCGAGGCGCTGCGCGGCCTGGATCTGCGCGTGCCGGCCGGATCGATTTTCGGTTTCCTCGGCCGCAACGGCGCCGGCAAGACCACGACGATCAAGATCCTGCTCGGCATGGTGCGGCAGACCGGCGGCTGCGCGACGGTCTTCGGGCTGGCCGTCGACAACCCGGTGGCGAGCGTCGAGATTCGGCGCCGCGCGGCGTTCGTCAGCGACGAGAAGGATCTCTACGATTCGATGACCGTCGACGAGATGATCCGTTTCACTGCCGGGTTTTTCCCGAAATGGCGAGCCGACCTCGAGCAGCGCTACCTCCAGAAGTTCGAGCTCCCCGGCGACCGCAAAGTGAAAGCGCTCTCACGCGGCATGCGCACGAAGCTCGCGCTGCTGCTGTCGCTGTCGCGCGGCGCGGAGCTGCTCGTGCTCGACGAGCCGACCGCCGGCCTCGACCCGGCGATGACCGAAGAGGTGCTGCAGGCGCTGGTCGGCCATGCCGCCGCGGAAGGCCTGACGATCTTCTTCTCGTCGCACCAGATCGCCGAGGTCGATCAGATCGCCGACAGCATCGCAATCATCGATCGCGGTCGCACGGTGGTGGCCGGCGCCCTCGACGATCTGCGCGAGAACTTCCGCCGCGTGCAACTGGTGTTCGAGGGCGAGGTGCCCACGGCGGCATTCCACGCGCCTGGCGTCGCGCGTGTCCGGCGCAGCGGTCGCGTGCTGACGGTGCTCTCGACTGCCGGCGCCGAACTGGTTCTCGACCGCGCCCGTGCGCTGCACCCGGTGTCGACGGACGTCGTGCCCGTCACGCTGAAGGAAATCTTCCTCGAGAGCGTGACGTCGGAGGACTGAGATGCTCTGGTACAAGTCGTGGCTCGACACGCGCTGGCGCTTCCTGGTGGCGCTCGGACTCCTGATGATGTCCGCGGCGGGAATCGTGCTGACCTATCCGCGCGTGCTGGCGCTGCTCCCGCTGGTGGCTGCGAACGACTCCGGCGGAGCGCTCGGCCAGCGGATCCGCGAAGCCGCGGCCCTGGCGCGCGACTTCCGCAGCTACATCTGGTCGCAGTGGTTTCACGGGAACGCGCGGCAGGAGTGGACGATCGTCGCAGCGCTGCTCGGCACCGGCGGGCTCGTCGCCCAGGGATCACGCGGCGCGCTGTTCACGCTGTCGATGCCGGTCTCGCGCAATCGCCTGCTCGCGGTCCGGGCCGCTGCCGGCCTTGGCGAGATGCTGGTTCTCGCGTTGACGGCCGGGTTGCTCCTGCCGCTGCTGGCGCCGGCGGTCGGCGAGCGGTACGCACTCGGCGACGCGATCGTGCACGCCCTCTGCCTGTTCGCCGCCGGCGCGGTGTTCTTCAGCCTCGCGTTTCTGCTCTCGACGTCATTCGAGGACCCGTGGCGGCCACTGCTCATCGCGCTGTCGGTCGCGGCCGTGATCGCCATGTGCGAGATGGTGTTTCGCGGGCTGCAGCCCTACAGCGTGTTCACCGTGATGAGCGGCGACATGTATTTCCGGACCGGCCGCCTGCCGTGGCCGGGTATCACGGCCAGCCTCGCGGTCTCCGCTGCCATGTTCTACGTCGCGACCATCAACCTCGCGCGCAGAGATTTCTGACGCGCATCACATCACACAGGAGAACGCGGATGAATCCGATGATTGTGGCGTGTCTGACCGGAGCGGTCGCGGTGGTCGCGTTCGCCGCGGTCGCCGTGCGCAACCGTCGCGCGCGGAACAGCAAGTGACTCCCGAGCAGGCGCAGAACCGCGGGCTGGCGTGGGTGCTCGGCGCGTTCGTGTTCTGCCCGTGCCATCTCCCGCTCACGCTCTGGGCGATCGCCGCGCTGCTGTCGGGGACGGCGGCGGGCGCGCTGCTGCGCGAGCACGTCTATGTCGCCGGAACCGCGGTGACTGCGATCTGGGCGGCCGCGACATGGCGGGGCATCCAGTACCTGCGCGCCGCCACGCGCGTCTGCGAACGTTGAGTGTCGTTCGAATGCATCGCCTGATTGGCAAGGAGATCGTCATGCGCATTTACCATCGTCCACTGATCGCCGGCCTGCTGCTGCTCGCGAGCGCGCTGCCGGCGCGCGCCCAGAGCGGGCCCGATCCGTCCGGTCATTGGGAGGGATCGGTGCAGGCGCCCGGCACGCCGGTGCCGTTCGAGCTCGATCTTGCGAAGCGCGCGAACGGCGGTTTCGACGGCACGCTCACTGTCGCCGCACAAAAAATCAAGAGCCTGCCGCTGACGAAAGTCGCAGTCGAGGGCAGCTCGGTCGCGTTTCACGCCCGATCGGATCAGCCGTTCACCGGCGTGCTGTCCGACGATGGGCAGTCGATCACGGGGGAGTTCCTCATCAGCGGCAACTCGCTGCCATTCACGCTCGCGCGGAGCGGCGAGGCCAGGATCCAGCGGCCGGCACCGAGCGCCAGGATCGCGAAGGAGCTGGAGGGGACATGGACCGCGACGGTGGTCGCCGAGGGAGTGGAGCGTCACCTCGTCATGACGCTGGAGAATCACCCCGACGGCACCGCCAGCGGCCGAGTCGTGAACGAAGATGAAGGCGGCCTCACGCTGCCGGTCGCGATTGCGCAGGAGGGAAAGCACATTACGATCGAGACGCTGCCGATCGCGAGCACGTTCGTCGCAACGCTGAACGACGCCGCGACGGAGCTCGAGGGGACCGTGACCCAGGGGCCGGCGACGGCGCGGGTCACCTTCCGGCGCGCGAAATGAACTGCTTCACGCATCCGGGAACCGCGGCCGTCGGCCTGTGCGTCGTCTGCCAACGCGGTGTCTGTCGGGACTGCGTTGCGCCGGCTCCACGCGTGGTGTGCCGGACCTGCGCCGCTGCCGGACCCAATGTGGCGTCCGGCTGGTACGGCGGTTACGCCTGGGGCTTCGAGTACGCCTCGGCGATCCGGATCGGTGACTGGCCGCTCGTACACGTCTGCAGCGGCGTCGATCCGGTCACGATGCGACCTCGCGTCGCGAAGGGCGTCATCGCAATCGGCAACATCGCCGTGGGCGTCCTGGCGATCGGCGGCGTCGCATGCGGCCTGTTGACGCTCGGCGGCGTGTCACTTGGCCTGCTCTTCGCGCTCGGCGGCCTCGCGATCGGCGTCGGTCTCTCGATGGGCGGCGTCGCGATCGGATCGATCGCGATTGGCGGCGTCGCAGTCGGTTTTGTCTATGCGATCGGCGGCGCCGCCATCGGTCCGGCGATCCTCGACGCGAGGCGCTGCGACGAAGACGTGCGCGCGTTTCTTCAGCGGTGGGTCAGCGCGCTGCCGATGAATTGCCGGTGAAGGCCGCCCTGTGATGTGGCCAGTCTCACAGGTCCCGTCGCGAGAATCTCGCATACGCGATCGCGACGGCGGCCGTACCGATGCCGATGAGCATGGCGAGATTCGAGCCGTTCACCGCGTCCCCGGAGATGAGCGTCATCGGCTCGAAGTAGTGAAAGGGCGACAGGCGGCTGGCGAACCGGGCGGGATCCCAGATCCGGCCGAGGTAATCGACGAGGTACGCAGCCAGCGCGGTCACGGCCGTCGCGCCGGCGGCCGATGCCCGCCGCCGCGCTCCCGACGCAACCGCGACCGCGACGCCACCCCAGCACAACGCGACGGCGCCGAGCGAGGTCGCCAGCGAACGGATGAGCGCGAACGCTGGCCGGTCGGCCGTGGTCGGCGTGCAGCACAGGAGTCCGGTCCAGGTCGCCGCCGTCATCACCACGAGCAGCGACGCGATCGTTGCGACGAGCAGAATGACGGTCCGTGTAATCACGTCGTGCCGGGCCATCGGACGGGCGAGCGTCAGATCGCCGAAATGCGTTTCGATTTCTGCGGCCGGCTCCGTGCCAATCGTGATCGCGAGTCCGAGGAGCGACGCGAGCACGATCGGATGAAAGTAGCCGAGCGCCACCACGCCGCTGAACGACATGAACGCCACCATCGACGGACCGGCCATGGAACGGACGAAGTCGGGAACCAGCGACGACAGCAGACCGAACGCCTGATTACGCATCAGGAAGACCGCAACCTGCGTCAGCAGGAACTGAAAACCGGCGAGCACGATCGCCATTCCGATCACGACAGGGCGCGTACGTCGGAACGAATGGCGGGCGAGGATCAGACTCCGGATCATACTGTCGCTCGGCTACAGCCTTCGCGCTACGTTCTTAAGCGTGCCAACGCCGACACGTGCGGCTGGTCAGAGTAGTAGGTCTTGAGAATCTCTTCGAGGTGCGGCATCTGGACCTCGAGATCGGCGATCGGCAGCGCCGCGAGCATCGCGACGACGGCGCCGAGCCCGCTGTGCACGCGGAGGTCCCAGACCCGCGGCGACACGTCGATCACCTCGCAGCCGCCCGGCCATGACGCCGGCGCCGCCACCGGCTGCGCGAACGACACCCGCACGCGCCGGCCAGCGAGGCTCCTGATCTCGTGCACCGTCGAGACGAGCACGAGCTCGCCGCCGCGAACCAATCCAATCCGATCGCACACGCGTTCGACTTCCGGCAGCACGTGCGACGACATGAAGACGGTGCGGCCACGAACACGCGCGTCGGCGAGCAGGCTGTAGAACGCGTCCTGCATCAGCGGATCGAGGCCCTCGGTCGGCTCATCGAGCACGAGCAGCGGCGGATCAGACTGAAACGCCTGCACGATGCCCAGCTTGCGCTTCATGCCGGTGCTGTATTCGCGCAACGGGCGCCGCAGATCGGCCATGGACAGTTCCAGACGGTCGAGCAGCGTCGCGCGCCATGCGCGATCGGGCGTGCCGCCCGAGAGAGACGCAAGCAGATCGAGCGTCGCCTCGCCGGTCATGTCGCCGTAAAAGCCGGGCTCGCCGGGGAGATATCCCAGCTTCGCGCGCACGTCGAGCCCGCGCGCCTGACAGTCCAAGCCGAACACCGCTGCGCGCCCGCCCGTCGGCCTCACGAGGTCGAGCAGAATCCGGATCGTCGTCGTCTTTCCGGCACCGTTCAGGCCGAGAAACCCGAAGACCTCACCGCTCGCCACATCGAGTGATAGATCGCGCAGCGCCGTGACGCGGCCGTAACGTTTGTGAAGATGCTCGAGCTGGATGGCCGGTGCGCTCACGAGGCAATGGTAGCGCTTCGGATTAATTCCGGCGATCAACGGGGCGAGCCGTTATGATGTGGGGGCGCCACTGCGGCGCATCGACAGGAGACGACATGGCGACGGGCACGATCAAACGGCTGGTGCACGACAAAGGATTCGGGTTCATCGCAGCGAGCGACGGCGGCGAATACTTTTTCCACCAGTCCAGCTGTCAGACGCCCTTCAATCAGCTCCGTGAAGGGCAGCAGGTCACCTTCGACAAGGGTCAGGGACCGAAAGGACCGCGCGGCGAGAACGTCAAGCTAGCCTAGATCTAGAACCCTCGCGCGGCTGCCGTGCGTACGCGCGGCTGACCGCTCATCGTCTCCGTCCACGCGAACAGCAGCTCCGTGCCGCTCCGCGCGATCCGCGGATATCCGCTTGCCCGATCTGCCGTACTTGCCACGACCTGTGCGGGCCCGCGACCACCGGAGCGTTCGACGCGGCGCGCGCGCAGCTGACCTTTGCCATCGCTGAACTCAATCCACGTCGCGATCGCCGACCCTCCGTCGAGAAGTGCGATGCCCACCCGGCCGAGCGAGCCCGCCTCGTCCAGGCGGATCGGCGGGCCGAACGTCGCGCCGCCGTCCTGCGAGAACGCAGCGAAGGAGTGCCCCTCGTCGCCTGTCGCCGTCATCCACGCGACCGCGACGTTGCTGCCTTGCGCACTGGCGGCGGGCCCATTCACCGGACACGCTTCGATATGCCAGTTGTCGGCATGCACGAGCGCCGCCGGCGTCCACGCGCCATTCACGAGCCGCGACGACGCGATGTCGCGGATCTCGGTCGCGCTGCGATCGCGATACACGGCGACCGGGCCGGCGTCGGTCACGGCGACCGCCGTCGGGCAGCATTCGCAGGCCCGTTCGTCGACGAGCGTCTCCGACAGTTGACGTCCGCCCGCATCGAACATCGCGGCGCGCACGCTCATGTTGTCGTTTTCCGGATCCGTGGTAGCGCGTCCGTCCAGCCAGACCACGCCGACGCCCGCGTCGCGCGTCGGAAAGAGGGTCGCGAACCCGTGCTGTGTGGTCGTGCCGTCGTGATGCGGCGACACCGGCGGAGCCCACGTGGCACCGTTGTCCTTCGACCATGACATCTTGATGTCGTAGGCTTCGCGGTGCACGTCCGTGTTCTGCAGCCAGTGTGCGGCCAGCGTGTGATCGTCGACGCGGACGACCGACGGCACGTCCGCCGAATTGACGAACCAGTCGCTGCCTGATGCGGCGCTCCGCGGCGCGGTCCAGCCATTCGCGGTCCGCTCGGCGAATTTCAGCGTCGCGCGCGCCGGGGCATTGTCGACGGCGACGGTCTCCACCCAGCTGACGATCGCCGGCTGGCGGAACGCCGACAGGTTTGGCAGCGAGCTGCCGGCGGGAGCGGTGAGTTCGAGCGGCTGAATATCGAGTGCTGTGTCGCGCCCGCGCGTCGGGCTCGAGCACGCGGCGGTTGCGGCAATCGTGAGAGCGGAGAGCGTTCGGATCCAGGTCATCACATGCCGATGATATCCTCGTGTTACTGATTCGGCGTCCTCCAGCCATTTTCGCCCTCATCCCGGCCGTGCTCCTAGGCGTCCTCGTCCGGCCCGCCGCGAGCCGTCAGGGCGGTGATCCGCCTTCGGCCGCCGCCAACCTGTTCGACCGCTCGTGCAGCAGTTGTCATAACGGCGACGACCCGCGTGCGCCGACGCTGGAGGCGCTGCGGGGGCGCTCGCCGCAGGCAATCCTCGATGCACTGACCTCGGGCTCGATGCGCTATCAGGGGCTCGCGCTGAGCGGCGAAGAACGGCGCGCGGTCGCCGAGTACCTGTCGGGACGGAAGCTTCGCGGAACCGTGGCTGGCGTGACCAGCGGCGCGTGCGCGGCGCGTCCACCGTTCGCCGACCCGGCGACGAGGCCGCTCTGGAATGGCTGGGGCGCTTCGCTCGAGAACACTCACGTGCGGTCGACGGCGGAGGCGGGACTGACCGCCGATCGAGTGCCGCGCCTGCACCTCAAGTGGGCGTTCGGTTTTCCGGATACGACCTCCGCGTGGGCGCAGCCGACAGTCGCTGGCGGACGGCTCTTCGTCGGAAGCCAGAACGGCACGGTGTACGCGCTCGACGCCATACGCGGCTGCGTCGTGTGGACGTTTGCGGCTCATGGCGCGGTTCGCGCGTCGATCTCGATCGGCCGGCGCCCGGGTGCGGCACGGCCGCCTGCGTTCGCCGCGTACTTGTCCGATCAACAGGGATTCGTCTACGCGCTCGACGCCGTCACCGGACGTCGGCTGTGGGAGCGCCGAGTCGAGGACCATCCGCTGGTGCGGCTGACGGGTGCACCGGCGCTCTATCAGGATCGTCTCTACGTTCCGACTTCGTCGTACGAGGAGGGCGGCAAGACGCCCGGATATGCATGTTGCACCTTTCGCGGCAGTCTCGTTGCGCTCGACGTGCGGAACGGCGAGGTCATCTGGAAGACGTTCACGATCGCTGAAGAGCCGCATCTGCTCCGGGCATACGCCGACGGGACCGAGCTGCGCGGCCCGGCGGGCGCCGCGATCTGGTCGGCGCCGACAATCGACGTCAAGCGCGCCGCGATCTACGTCGGCACGGGAAACACCTACAGCGGCCCGGCGCAACCGACGTCGGACGCGATCCTCGCGTTCGACTTGAAGACTGGCAAGCTGCGGTGGGCGCACCAGATGCCGGCCACGACACCCGACGTGTTCGGCTGCGTCGTCGGGGAGATCAATTGCGGCGAGCGTGCCGGGCCTGACTTCGATTTCGGCGCGTCGCCGGTGCTGGCGACGCTCAGCAGTGGACGACAGTTGATCGTCGCCGGTCAGAAGTCAGGTGTCGTCTACGCGCTCGATCCGGACAAGCAGGGACAGCAGGCATGGCGCTACCGCGCCGGCGGCGGCAGCGGACTGGGCGGGATTCAGTGGGGCATTGCGGCCGACGGCCAGCGCGTCTACGTCCCCGTCGCCGAGATCTATAACCCGGCGCCCGGAGGTCTCCACGCCGTCGATCTGGCGACGGGCGTCCGCGCATGGTTTGCGCCGCCGCCGGAACCGCTGCCGTGCGGAAAGTTGAGCCGCTCCTGCAGTGGCGCGCAGTTCTCGGCGGTCACGGCGATTCCCGGCGTCGTCTTCTCGCCGTCGAACGACGGCGCCGTCCGCGCGTATTCGGCGAAAGATGGCGCCGTGGTCTGGCAGTTCGACACGAATCGCGACTTCGCGACGCTCAACGGCGTCCGGGCGAAGGGCGGATCGATGAGCGGGCCGGCGCCCGTAATCGCCGGTGGACTGCTCTACATCAGTTCAGGCTATGGCGCCTTCGGTCTGCGTCCTGGGAACGTATTGCTGGCGTTCGGGGCGGATTGACCGCCATCGGGACGCAGCGCGCAGCGGTGTTCAGCCTTGCGCAGAGAAAAGTCTGCGCGGAGCGCGAGGTTGGGAATGTCGAAGGAGGTCGTCAGAAGGTCAATAAGTTCTCTCGCCTGATAACTATCCAGAAAGTAACGACTTAGGTCAGACATGCCCCCGCCGCGCACGTACTGGTCGTTACTGGTCGTTGGCAGTGCGCTTGCGATATACCCTAGTGCGGTTTTTACGAGGAAAAAACGACCGTAGGGGGCTCTGTGAAGTTGGCATTTCTCGCATCGATGATGGCCGGTGGTGCTCAATTGCTGCCGAACGTCGCCGGGTGGACGCCGGCGCCGGACGTTCGGACCGAGGCAATCGTCACTGCCGCCATTCTGCTCGGCGTCGCCGCTCTGCTCCGCCGCAACAAGACCGTGCGCGAGCAGCCGGAGGCAGTCGCTACATCTGCGCTGAGAGACGCGGCGTAGCCTACATCCGCACCAGGTGATTACGCGGTAATCACCTGGTGATCACCAAGTTCTCACCCGAATCCACCCGATCGCGACCCATCACCTGATGCGACCGTTGTCAGCGTAGACGTCTGGGTCAGTGAATCGTTGGCCCGGTCGACGACATGTTCGCGTCGAGGGTCCGCGACACCGACTCCAGCCACTCTTCGGCGTCGGCCGATTCCACCACGCAGTCCACGTTGAGGCGACGTGCATCGGTCTCGAGCGCCACGTCCTTCTGGGCCGTCATCACGATGGCTTTCAAGTCCGGGCGAAACGCTCGACCGAGCACGATGACGTGCAAACCGTTGAATGCCCCCAGGCGCTCCTCCGCAATCACGAGGTCCGCCGAGGACGACCCGAGCACCTGCTTCGCTTCGGCGAATGACTTCGCGCCGCTCGTTCGGTAGCCGGCCCCGCTCAACACATCAATCAGCCTCGAACGCTGGCTGTCATCGGCGCTCACGACGAAGATTCTGGCCGCCATTTCCCCCCTCCGACCCGGATTCGGTGTCGCGTGGAAAAAATACCTACAAAAATGACGCCGATCGTGCCGCGTTGGCCGGCCCGATTTCGTCGTGCGCTAAGCTCTTCCACGAGAATCGTTTGAAGCATAGTCTGCCTCCGAGGCGAATTCCTGAAGCGGCTGCCGGCTGACACTACGGCTTCTCGACCGACATTCTTCGATGCACGGTCGTTACGCAGTGTGCAAGTGTTGCAGGGTGAGAAAAGAAAAGGGCGGGCCCCGAAGCGCCCGCCTCTTGTCGGTCCGTTGCTGTAAGCCGCTATTGTGGCGAACGGATCTCGCAGATCGTCAGGTTGAACCGGTCGGTGTTCGGTGCAGTGTCATTGATCGTCACGCTCGTGCCCGCTGTCGCGACCGGATTCGTCGTCCGCTGCGCCCAGTAGGTGTCGCCGATGGTCGCCAGATACTGGTTGACCATCGTCTGATTCGGTCCAAGCGTCCGCGCGATGGCGTTGTCGAAGTCGTTGCCGACGCCGAACACCAGCGAGTTGTTGCGCGTCGTGACCAGCGTCGCCGACGGCGCACCGCCGGCGGAGTTCGCCGAAGCCGCTGCCCCGACCGCACCCGACCCGTTCGTGCCGGTCGTGTCGACGTTCGAGAAGCTGACGACCGTCATCGAGCCCGCCACCGACTGCGACAAGGTCGCCGTCACCGATGCGTTCGTCAGCGCCGTCGGGGCAAAGGCCCGCCAGATCTCCGACGAGCCGAGTTGCACGTTGGTACGCTGCACCAGTACCCACGTCAGGCCCGCGCCGCTGATGCCGGTGACCGTGGTGTTGTTGCCCGAGAGGTAGTCGGCCGAGATGAACGCGAGCAGCAGCTCGTTGGCCGACGTCGTCGAGAACGCGCCGCTCACCAGCGTCGTTGCGTTGGTCGATCGATTCACCGACTTCACTGCGTCGATCGCCGGCGGCGTTGACGGCGTGTTCGAGACCGTCACCGTGACGCCAGCCGACGTCGTCTGATTGCCCGCCGCGTCGCGCGCGCGGGCCGACAGCGTGTGGCTGCCGTTGCTGGCGCTGGTGGAATTCCAGGCAATCTGATATGGAGCCGCGGTCACTTCGGCGCCGACAGCCGCGCCGTCCAGCAGGAACTGCACGCCGGCGACGCCGACATTGTCGCTCGCCGTGGCCGAGACGGTGACTGCCGTGCCGGTGACCGTTGCGCCGGCGGCAGGGGCCGTCATCGACACGGTCGGCGCCGTCACGTCGTTACTGACGGTCACGGTGACGGCCGCCGACGTCGTCACATTGCCGGCGCCGTCGCGTGCTCGCGCGGTCAGCGAATGGACGCCGTTTGCCGCTGTCGCCGTATTCCACGCGGTCGAGTACGGAGTTGCCGTGTCCTCGGGGCCGAGGTTTGTGCCGTCGAGGAGGAACTGAACCCCGACCACTGCGACGTTGTCCGAGGCGGTGGCCGAGACAGTGACGTTCGTGCCTGCGACCGTCGCGCCGTTTGCCGGCGCGGTGATCGACACGGTCGGCGGCGTCGAGTCGACGTTGCTGACCGTGACCGACACCGGCGCGGAGGTGGTGCTGTTCCCCGCAGCATCGCGCGCGACCGCCGTCAGCGCGTGTGTGCCGTTGGCGGCCGTCGTCGTATTCCACGAAACGTTGTACGGCGCGGCCGTCACCTCGGCGCCGAGGTTCGCGCCATCCAGCTTGAACTGGACTCCGACAACGCCGACATCGTCGGACGCATTCGCCGAGACCGTCGCGGATCCGGACACCGTCGATCCGCCAGTCGGCGCCGTGATGGAAACCGTCGGCGGCGTCGTATCGTTGTTCACGGTCACCGTCACCGCGGTCGCCGTTGTCGTGTTGCCGGCCGCGTCGCTGGCGACGGCGGTGAAGGTGTGCGATCCGTTGGCGACTGTCGTCGAGTCCCAGGTCATGGTGTACGGACTCGCGGTGTCGGCAGCGCCGAGGTTGGCGCCATCGAGCTTGAACTGCACGCTCGAGACGCCAACGTTGTCGCTCGCGGTGGCGGACACCATGACCGTCTTCCCGGACACGGTCGCGCCGCTGGCGGGCGCCGTCATCGAGACGGTCGGCGGCGTGACGTCCGGTGCGTTCAGCGCCTTGATCTCGACGATGAAGAAGTTGTACCGGTCGGAGTTCGGCGCCGTGTCGTTCAGCGTGACCGCCGTTCCCGACGCTGCCGTCGGATTCAACGCGCGCTGCACCCAGTAGGTATCGCCGACCGGCGGGAAGTACTGGTGAACGAGCGCCTGGTTCGCGCCGACGGTTCGACCGGTCGCGGTGTCGTAGTCGTTGCCGACGCCCCAGACCCACGAGGTGTTGCGCGTCGTCGTCAGCGTCGCGCTCGGCGCGCCGACGTTCGAGTTGCTCGAGGCGGTCGCGCCAATCGCGCCGGAGCCGTTGGTCCCCGAGGTGTCGACGTTCGAGAAGCTGACGACCGTCATCATCGAGTCGACCGCCTGCGAGAGGGTCGCGACGACGGTCGCATTGGAGATCGGCGCGGTGGCAAAGGCGCGCCAGACCTCGCTCGATCCCGCTTGAACGTTGGTGCGGCCGACGAGCGCCCACGTCAGACCGCCGCCGGTGACGCCGGTGACGGTCGTGTTCGTGCCGCCGAGATAATCGGTCGCGATGAACGCGAGCAGCAGTTCGTTGCCTGCGCTCGTCGACAACGCGGGCGAGGTGACCGTCCCCTGGTTGTTCGGCTGATCGGTCCAGACGAGCGCGTCGATCGCCGGAGCGCCGCCGACCGGGTTCGAGATCGTCACCGTATTGGCGGCCGACGTCGTCAGGTTGTTCGACGTGTCGCGCGCGCGCGCCTGCAGCGTGTGCGTGGAGTTGTTCGCGAGCGCGCTGGTGTCCCACGTCATCGAGTAGGGTGGCGCGTTCAGTTCCGAGCCGACCAGCGCACCGTCGACCATGAACTGGACTCCGGCGACGCCCTGGTTATCGGCGGCGGCGGCGACGACCGTGACCGTGCCGCGGACCGTCGCGGAGTTGAGCGGCGAGCTGATCGAAACGGTTGGCGGCACCGTGTCAGCGTTGAAGACCGAGACCGTCACCGGCGCCGATGTCGTCAGGTTGCCGGCGGCGTCACGTGCGACAGCGGTGAGCGTGTGCGTGCCGTTTGCCGTCAGCGTCGAGTTCCACGCGATGCTGTACGGGCTCGTCGTGTCTTCGGCGTTGAGGTTCGCGCCGTCGATCTTGAACTGCACGCCGGCGATGCCGAGGTTGTCGCTCGCTGTGGCCGACACCGTCACGGCGTTGCCCGAGATGTTCGCGCCGGATGCCGGCGCGGTCAGAGCGACGGTCGGCATGACCAGGTCGGGCGTGAAGATGACATCGACGCTGTAGCTGTCCGCGAACCAGGTCTGGTTGGGGAACCCGCTCGCGCCGTAGAAAAAGACGCCGTTCGGCTCGGCGGGGGTGCTCTTCAGCGCGTGAAGCGGCCATTGGTTCACCGCAGCCCGGCCCAGGAAGTACTGGTCGTCCGAGTAGTGACCACTCGGCGCATAGTACGAAATCACATAGGTCGTGTTCGGCTGAATGATCGCGGGCGATGCGAAGGTGGCCGTTTGCCAGCCGGATGCCGATTCGCCGCTGAACGTCACCGTCGACAGGAGCGTGCCCGCGCTCGTCCAGAGATGACCGACGTGCGTACCAGTGTTCGTCGTCGCCTTGTAGAACCGCATGCCGTTGACGACGCCGCCAACATCGGTCGAGAACTTCAATCCGACCTCGACGGCGGCGCCGTCATTGGAATCGACCATCCACGGCGTCGTCAGCGATGGCGTCCAGATGCTGCACGGGCAGTTCGCCTGTGTGATCGTCACTGAGACAGACGCCGGCGCCTGTTCGATGTTGCCGCTGTCGTCGGTGGCGCGCGACATCAGCGTCGCTGCGCCGAGCACGCCGGGCACCCACGAGTAGCTCCAGTTGCCGGTTCCCGTCGCACGACGCCAGCTCGTGCCGCCGTCAGTGGACACCTCGACGCCGGCCACGACGCCGCCACCGACATCGGTGGCCGTGCCGGTGACCGTCACGATTGTGCCTGCCGGAATCGACGCTGCTGGCGACGGCGCCGTGATCGCCGAGTCCGGGGCAGTCGTATCCGTACTCGCGATCGCGGGAATGAGGCTGCCCTGAATCGTCGCCGGCTGCGCGCCCATGTCGGCGAGCAGGTTCAGTGTCGCCTGGCGGATGTTCGGATCGGGCGTCGCCGATCCGAAGTCCTGATCCGTGTCATGGTTGGTGTCGAGCCCCCATGCCCACTGCACGGTGCCTGCGCCGAAGACGAGCGCGCCGCTCGAGTGCCTGTACATCGAAACGTGATGGGTCGCCGTGCCGGGCAGATAGGTGCTGCCCATGTCCTGCACGTGCTCAGGAACATTCACGACGGTCGCGGACAGCTGGAACGATCCGGCGGGGCGGAAGCCGTTGTCGAGATCTTCGTCCCATTCGTAGCCGAGCGTGTCCTGAGCGAGCGTGATGGACTGATTCGGCCCAAGGGCGGCGATCGCGGTATTGCGCCAGAAGCGGAGCGGTGCGTAGACGCCGGGGACGGTGATCGCCGCGGTGCCGCGGTTGACGGTGAACAGCTGCCCGGTCAGCGAGTTCTCCGGCCGGCCGCCGTCGGCCGGCGGGCTGAAGCGCGGGTCGCGCCACGTACCGGTCCACGTCGGCGGATCGGCGGGGTCGAAGACCTTGTTCTCGTGTGTCTCCTTGTAGGTGACGAGCGTGCGATAGGGCGTCGCGGTGCCGTCGATGCTCGCCTCCCAGCGCGTCTTCCAGAACACTTCGTTGCCGGTGAACATCGCGATGTTGACGCCCGCGCCGCGCGCGGCTTCGACCGCGTCGCGCATACCTTCCGACCAGTACTCATCGTGGCCGACCGTCATCAGCACTCTCGGTCTGGCCGCCCCGGTCAACGAGGTGCCGAACCGATCGGTGTCGACGCCCGACTGGTACTTCACGTTGTAGCCGTTCGACTCGAGCCAGCGGATCATCGGGTACTCGGCGTAGAACAGGTAGTTCGATGTGCCGTAACCCGAGCTCTGACCGCGCGTCGCGAACGGCCGGTTGTAGCTCACCTTGTAGCCGCGGGTGGGTGTGCCGAGATACAGGCTGTGGCCGCCGTACTGGTTGTAGGCCTGCCAGGTCGTGTCGTTGGCCTGCAGCACGATGTCGGCCTGCAGCGCATCGTCGCGCACGATGAAC